>CATOKC010000054.1 GCA_951800675.1 uncultured Oscillibacter sp. | reverse complement strand
GCGGTGTTGGGCGGTTCCCCCTCCTGGTCCGTCTGGGCCAGGGCGGGTATGGCGCACAGCGACAGCGCCAAAGCCAGCACCAGCGCCAGCGCAATCCATTGCTTCCTCATGTCGTCCTCCTTGTATATAGGGTCTCCCACCCCACAGGCGCGGGAGCGTCTTCGTCTCTTCGGGGCCGTCACCTTTGTTTTACACCTTCCACCTGGGGGAAGGTCAAGAAAAATTTCAAGAAGTTTCCCCAGTCCGCAGACTGCCGTACTTCACGATCTCCAGCTTGGCCGCCAGCTCCTCCCGGTGGAGGGTTCGTTCCTCCGGGCAGAGCATGGCGTCCATGCACGCGCTGCCCAGGGCTGCCATCAGCAGGCAAAAGACCACCCGTCCATATTCCGGGCTGGGGTCCCGGAGACCGGAGAGGTCGGTCAGGTCCCAGATTCCGTCCAGCAGCCGCTGGCCCGGACGGGTGGGAAGGAACTTCTGAATGTCCAGCCCCTGGTTATTCCGAACGAAATTCATGCACCGTTTCATCATGGGGTCCAGGGCCGTCTCCTGCGCGGTAAAGTGGTCGAAGCAGTCCAGCTGCGCCTGGAAGATGTCCCCGCCATTGGCCTTCAAAATCCGGCGGTACTCCTCCTTGATGTGGTTCCGCACCTCCTCCAGGAGGTAGGCGAACAGGTCCTCCTTATCGGAGAAGTACTGGTAGAAGCTCCCCCGTGGGATGCCCGCCCGGCGGACAATCTGATTGACGGAGACGTCGGTGAAGCGGGCCCCGGCGAACTCCGCCCAAGCGGCGTCGAGAAAGCGACGCCGCTTCTCCTCCGGCAGCCGGAGGAAGGTCTCTGTACACATATGTATCTATCACCCCAAACATGACACTCTGTCATTTTGTGACAAGCTGTCACTTATTATAGTCAGGGCTAACGGCCCTGTCAACCGTTTTGTGCTTCCGGGGGCGTTAAGTTTTTGTAAATAAGGGGCCGCCCCTCCCGGGACGGCCCCTGGCCCTCAATACCGCTTCTCCAGCCGCTTGTAAATCAGGATGCCGGCCGCATACTCTACCAGCAGGAACGCCGCCAGGAAATAGATCAGCAGCTCCGCCGCCGCCTCCGGCACCACGCCCAGCTTCCCCAGGATGGAGAAGGCCACGATGGCGGCGCAGGCCAGCAGCATCCCCAGGACATAGGCATAGCGCCCGGACCGGTCCCGGAGCATGGATTTCCGCTCGTCCCGGAGCTCGATTTGCTCCTCCTCCAGGTGCCTTTGGTAAGAGTCGGCGGTTTCCAGCTTGGTCCATTTGACATATTTGCAGAGCTGCACGATGCCCGGCCCGAAGAAGGCGCCGCTGAAGCCGCAGAGCAGGCTGTCCAGCGGCGTGCTCCAGAAAATAGCTGCGGCCAGGAGGCAGAGGCCCACGGCAATCATAGCGATTCCAGTCCAAAGGACGCTTTTTTTCATAAAGTATCGCTCCTTTCATGCAAAAAAATCTCCTCAATAGGGAGCCCGAAAAAATCGGAAATGGTAAAGGCCAATTCCAGCGACGGGCTGTACCGCCCAGTCTCAATGGAGCTGACGGTCTGCCGGGAAACCCGGATGTCTTTGGCAAACTCCTCCTGCCGCAGCCCCCGGCTCTTCCGCAGCTCTTCCACGCGGTTCTTCATAGCCGCCTCCTTTCGCGTAAAGGTTTCTTTACAGGTTGGAGCGGCCGTCTCCCACCATGTAAAGCTTCCTTTACCTATATGCTACCACAGGCCTCGCTCTTTGTCAAGGGTCCTTTACATAAAATTCCCCTGCCTTGCAATTTCCCTGGCCCTGTAGTATCATAGAGAAACTGTTAAACGAAAACGAGGACCATTCATGAAACGAATTTTCCCCGCCCTCTGCGCCCTTCTGCTTCTGACCGCCTGCGGCCCGGACCTGCCGCCGGAGGATTCGGAAAGGCCGCAAATCGTCGCCGCCGTATTCCCGGCCTATGACTTCGCCCGCTCCGCCGCCGGGGAGCTGGCGGACGTGACGCTGCTGCTGCCCCCCGGGGCGGAGAGCCATTCCTACGAGCCCACCCCAGCGGACATCCTCCGGGTCCAGCGCTGTGACCTCTTTATTTACCTGGGCGGCGAGTCCGACGCCTGGGTGGATACCATCCTCTCCGCCATCGAGCCCCGGGGGGACGTGCTGCGGATGATTGACTGCGTGGACCTTCTGGAGGAGGAGACCGTGGAGGGGATGCAGGGGGGCCATGACCATGACCATGAGGAGGGCCACGCTCACCTGGGTGAGGTGCTGAGCATGGATGAGCATGTCTGGACCGCCCCCCGGAACGCCGCCGCCGTCACCCGGATTATCGGGCAGCGGCTGGCCCTCCTGGACCCGGAGAACGGGGAGGCTTACGCCGCCGGAGCCGAGGCCTACGCCCTGGAGCTGGAGGAGCTGGACCGGGACTTCGCCGCCTTCTTCGACACTCTGCCGGACCGGACCATCGTCTTTGGAGACCGCTTCCCTTTGCTGTATTTCGCGGAGGCCTATGATCTGGACTACTACGCCGCCTTTCCCGGCTGCGGGGCCCAGACGGAGCCCTCGGCGGCTACGGTGGCTTTTCTGACAAGGAAGGTCCGGGAGGAGGGCCTGCCCGCCGTCTGGTATATCGAGTTTTCCAACCACCTGGTGGCGGACAGCATCGCCGAGGCCGCCGGGGTAGAGACGGCCCAGTTCCACACCTGCCACAACGTAAGCCGGGCGGACCTGAAGGCGGGGGCCACCTGCCTCTCCCTGATGCGGGCCAACCTGGAGGCCCTGCGGGAACACATGTGATATTTAGAACGTACCGATTATGAAAAGGAGGGCGCCGCATGGACAACACCTTTGACTTCCTGACCCTGGATTTTTTCACCCGGGCGGCGGTGTTTCCCGGAAGCCTTGGGACCTTCCGCTACCGCTTCCAGCGCACCGGCTGGATGGGAGACGGGGAGATCCAGGCGTGGGTGTACGAGAACGTCTGCTTTGAGCTGGCGAAGAACGAGGAGACGGAGACCTTTCCCTGGACGGAGGAGGGCGTCGCCGCCTTAAAGGCTTGGCTGGGCCAAAAGCTGACGGAGCGGGGGACGGAGCCCTATCGAATTCCCTATCCACCGGTGGACGGCGGAAACGCCTGAGAATTCTATTTTGAGAGCGGAGGAACATAGTATGTATACGATAGAACAGCTGGCGGAACTGCTGAAACAGGAAAATGCCGATTTTGAACTGATCCGGCAGGAAGCACCGATTCTCTCAGCCAAGGACGCCGCGCCTTATTATGACATTACCAGGGCCGCTCCCACCCTCGTTCTGCAAAGCGACCAGGGACTGGCGGCCTGTATCCTTTCAGCAAACCGGGGAAGGATCGACTTCGAGGCGCTGAAAAGCGCCTTTGGATTCGGGAAACTGAAAATGGCGGACCGGGGAAAGGTCCTGAGCCAAACGGGCTATGAGGTGGGCGCGATCCCCTTGGTGGGCCTGGCGCTGGACTGCATCTTCGACAGCGCGCTGCTGGAGTACGATTACATATACGGGGGCACGGGAGACCCGCTGACGACACTTAAAATCGCTCCCGGCGACGTGGCACGGCTGAACAACGTCATCGGATACCTGCAATAGAAAAAGCGGCGGTCCTTCTTTAATAAAAGGACCGCCGCTTTTGCGGAAACTTTATTTAACATAGTATACCCGGCCTTCTTTCCGCGCCGCCGCCTTGGGCGGCTCCCCTTCGGCGTAGCCCAGGGCGCAATGGCCGATTCCCTCATATTCCTCCTCAATGCCCAGGGATTTCAGCAGCTCCTTTCCCCAAGGCGTTTCAAACTCCTCCCTCGCCCGGTGAATCCAGCAGCTGCCCACCCCCAGGGCATGGGCGGCCAGCATGAGGTTTTCCATCACCACGCTTCCGTCGTGGACCCGGTTGGGCCAGTCCTTCCTGGCTAGCACAATTAGCATGGCGGGCGCGCCGTAGAAGGGGTCGAAGCCCGCCTCCCAGCCGCCAATTTCACAGTTCATCTGAACAATTTTCTCCCGGAGCGCCTGATCGGTCACTTGGATGATTATGGTATTTTGCTGACCCTTCCCACTGGGGGCGTAAAGGCCCGCCTCGATAATCTGGTCCAGAATCTCCTGGGGCACCATGTCCGCCTTGTATTTGCGGACGCTTCTCCTGCTCTTCATCCGCTCCAGCATGTTCTCCATTGCCGGGCCCTCCTTTATTTATAAAAATCATTGCTCCCATGGTAGCACATTCCGCCGGAAAAGTCCATACGGGATTGTCTCCTGGGCAGATCCGCAATGTTATCAAAAGGGAGACGCGTCGCGGGGAAAGGGGCTCTGTCCCGCTTTGTTTTTCGGAGCCGCCCATCGTTCATCAGATAGGCAGGGCATTTCCCAGTCCATTCCGGGCCTTGCCAGGAGGCGGATTTTGTGGTATACTGCCCTCGATTTTTCATCACGTCAAAGGAGGCAATCCATGTTTACCGGCTTCACCGACGAGACGGTGGATTTCATGTGGGGCATCCGCTTCAACAACGAGCGGACCTGGTTTGAGGCCCATAAGGAGATTTACCTGAATCACTTTTACCGTCCCATGCAGGCCCTGGGGGCGGAAATCTACGATTTTATCCGGGACAAGCGCCCAGACTACGACCTGATTCACAAGGTCACCCGCATCTACCGGGACGCCCGCCGTCTCCATGGCCGGGGACCTTATAAGGAGAGCCTGTGGTTTTCTGTGGAGGAGCCCGCGGAGCAGTGGACGGCCAAGCCCACCTTTTGGTTTGAGCTGATGCCGGAGAGCTGGACCTACGGCATGGGCTACTACATGCCCAAGGCCCTGACCATGGCAAAGCTCCGAGCCCGGCTGGACCGGGACCCCAAGCCTATGGAGGCCCTGACCCGGGCCCTGGGGAAGCAGGAGGAATTCCGGCTGGAGACGGAGGCCTATAAGCGGCCCAAGGGCCCGGCTCCCTCGGCGCCGCTGGAGCCCTGGTATCAGGCGAAATCCTTTGTGATCTGCCACAGGGAGAAGCTGACGGAGGACCTGTTCTCCCGGGCGATTGTGGACCGGCTGAAGCGGGGATATGAATTCCTGCTCCCCTATTACGATTACTTCCTGACCTTGGACGCCGACCCGGACCCCCGGGAGGCCGGGGAAAAAACGCCTTGACAAGTCTGACCGGAAAGATTATACTGAAAATAGAAAAAGGCGCTGTCGGCAAGCGGTCAGCCCTTAAGGATTACAAAAGAAGTAACCGCTGAGCTGGGGAGCTATGGGCGGTTACTTCTTTTTGTGGGCCTGAATAAACAGACCGCAAATGCCGATGACAGCCAGACAGAACTGAAACAGGTCTGAATATGTAATCACTGGGCAGCCCCCCTTTCCTGAAACCGGAAGGCAAGAAGCCGCCCCCCATAAAGAGGACTGACCGTATGCCGTATGCCGTATGTACAGCGCCGTGCGCGGTACACCAAATATTCCGGCATAAATCAATCGGTATTCATCAACTGGAAAACGGCCTCCCAAAGCCCCACATAGATCCCCGCGTACTTCCCAAGATCAAAACAAAGGAGAAATTTTCATGAAAGCCTGTCCCGACCGTGCGGCAGCCCTGGCGCTGCTGCGCAAGTACAACACGGAGCCCTTCCACCTCCAGCACGCCCTGACCGTCGAGGCCGTCATGGGCTGGTACGCCCAGAACCTGGGCTATGAGGACGAGGCGGAGTTCTGGTCCGCCGCGGGCCTCCTCCACGACGTGGATTTTGAGAAATGGCCCGAGGAACACTGCAAAAAGGCCCCGGAGTTGCTGGCGGAAATCGGCTGTTCCGAGGAGCTCATCCACGCCGTTTGCAGCCACGGCTATGGCCTCTGCTCCGACGTGGAGCCCACCCATGAGATGGAAAAGGTCCTCTTCGCCGCCGACGAGCTGACGGGCCTCATCGGCGCGGCGGCCCGGATGCGGCCCAGCAGGTCCTGCTCTGATATGGAGGTCGCCTCCCTCAAGAAGAAGTTCAAGGACAAGAAGTTTGCCGCCGGCTGCTCCCGGGAGGTCATCAAGGACGGCGCGGAGCGCCTGGGCTGGGAGCTGGAGACCTTGATGGACAAGACCCTCCAGGCCATGCGGGAGAGCGAGTCCCGGGTGGCGGAGGAATTGGCCTCCCTGAACGGAATCCCACAATAGAACCCAAAAGAGCACCGGGGCAACGCCCCGGCGCTCTTATCTTCCTTTGAGCGGAATTACTCGATGACCTCCAGCGTTCCGTTCTCCCCGAACTTGACAGAGACAATCTCGTTCCGGGTCTTTTGGGCGATGTCGTCAATCCGCATTTTGGACGGGTAATCCGCGATAAGGCTCACGGCCACGCCCTGGCGCTTTGCCCGGCCGGTGCGGCCGATGCGGTGAACATAATCCTGATTTTCGTCCGGCACGTCGCAGTTGAACACGATGTCCACGTCGTCCACGTCGATGCCCCGGGCGGCCACGTCGGTGGACACAAACACCCGGAGCTTCCCATCCCGGAAGCGATTCATCACCTGCTCCCTCCGCCGCTGGGGAATGTCACCATGGATACACTCCGCGTCGACGCCACGCATTTGGAGGAACTTGCAGATGCGCTCCGTGGAGCCCTTGGTGTTGCAGAAGGCCATGCAGCGGTCGAAGCCCGTCTCCTCCAGAATCCTGGCGATGACATCCGCCTTTTCATTCTGCCCAACGTCCATGCGGAACTGCTTGATATCCGGCTTGTTCTGCTCGTCCTCCCGGACGGTGATCTCCACCGCGTCCCGCTGGTAGACCCAGGCGATGTCCATGACCTCCCGGGAGATGGTGGCGGAGAAAAGCCCCAAATTCTTCCGCTTGTTCATCTTGTCCAGCAGTCGGGTCACGTCGTGAATAAAGCCCATGTCCAGCATCCGGTCTGCCTCGTCCAGCACCACGGTCTGGGCGCTGTCCACCCGGACGGTCCGGCGCTTCATGTGGTCGCTGAGCCGTCCCGGTGTGGCCACCACGATTTGGGGCCGCTTTTTCAGCGCGTCGATCTGCTTCCCGATGGGCTGGCCGCCATAGAGGCAGACACAGCGGACCCCGGGACGGAAGGCGGCGATGTCCCGCAGCTCGTCGGTGATCTGAATGGCCAGCTCCCGGGTGGGGGCCAGGATGACGGCTTGAACGGCGTCGTCCTCCGGGTCAACATGCTCGATGATGGGGATACCGTAGGCAAAGGTTTTGCCGGTGCCAGTGGGGGCCTTGGCGATGACGTCCTGCCAGTCCATCATGGGGGGAATGCAGCCCGCCTGGACGGGGGTGGTGAGCTCCAGCTCCCGCCGCTGGATGGCCCGCAGAATCTCCGGCGACAGTCCCAAGCTGTCAAACCGGACGCCTTCAGTATATTCCATATAAATTTCCTCTTTTCACGTAATGGGGCGTATGGTAAAATAAGTGTGGATTTTTAAATATATTATACCGAAAAAGAAGCCGCTTGTAAAGCGGTCCGGCCTTACAAGTCCTCTGTTTTTGAAGAATTTAAAACTTTAATCAATTAAAATCTACGGAATCCACCAAATTATACAAGGAAACCCGAAGAAATTTAAGTAAAATTGTGTATTGTGAACCCAACTAGTCCGTTTTTTTATGCTAAAGTAAAGCTGGAAGATGAACAGGGTAAAAGTCAATAGGGGGGTGTCGAACGTGGATGAGATGGAGTATGTACGTATTCTTCGTGATTTGCGCGAAGACGCCGACAGAACACAGTCACAGATCGCCGAGGTTTTGGGAACATCCCAGACCATGTACGCACGCTATGAGCGGGGCGCCAATGAGCTGCCCATCCATCACCTGATCACATTAAGTAAGTATTACGGTGTCAGCACGGACTATCTGCTGGGACTCAGCAAGGAACGATGAAGCACGGACAGGAAGGTCTCCTGTCCGTGTTTTTGTATGCTTTTAGAAATCAGGTGTTCCTCACGGCGCGGCTTATGGTCCGCAATGGCAGATCGGCCCCAAAAGCCCCGGCGGATTTTCCTCGACCTTTCCGGGAATTTGTGGTATACTACCAACTTGTACGATATCTCTGTGTTCATCACCGTAAAATACAGCGATCCACCTCCGCCAAGAAAGGACGGTTCAACTATGTGGGCTGACAAAAGCGTATTCTACCAAATCTATCCCCTGGGCTTCTGTGGCGCGCCCAAGGAAAACGACGGCGTAACCGTAAGCCGCATCGGCAAAATCGGGGACTGGGCCCCCCATATCCAAAAGCTGGGGGCCGGCGCCCTCTACCTCTCCCCCATCTTCGACAGCGACCGCCATGGCTACGACACCCGGGACTACCGGAAGGTGGACTGCCGCCTGGGAACCAACGAGGACTTCGCCCAGGTGGTGGAGGTCCTCCACGCCCACGGCATCCGGGTGGTGCTGGACGGCGTGTTCAACCACGTGGGCCGGGGCTTCTGGGCCTTCCGGGACGTGCGGGAGAAGAAATGGGACTCCCCCTACAAGGACTGGTTCCATATCAACTTCGACGGCAATTCCAACTACAACGACGGCTTCTGGTACGAGGGCTGGGAGGGCCATTTCGAGCTGGTGAAGCTGAACCTCCGCAACCCCGCCGTGGTGGACTACCTGCTGGAGTGCGTGAAGTTCTGGGTGGAGGAATTCGGCATCGACGGTCTCCGGCTGGATGTGGCCTACTGCCTGGAAATCGACTTTCTCCGCCGCCTCAGGAGCTTCTGCGACGGCCTCAAGCCGGAGTTCTTCCTGGTGGGCGAAACCCTCCACGGGGACTACAACCGCTGGGTGGGGGACGGCCTCCTCCACTCCTGCACCAACTACGAGTGCTACAAGGGCCTCTATTCCAGCCTGAACTCCATGAACCTCTTTGAGATCGTCCACAGCCTCAAGCGCCAGTTCGGCCCGGAGCCGTGGACCCTCTACAAGGGCAAGCACCTTCTCTGCTTCGCCGACAACCACGACGTGACCCGGGCCGCCAGCATCCTGACGAATCCCGCCCACGTCCCCCTGATTTACGGCCTGGCCTTTGGCATGCCCGGCATTCCCTGCCTGTACTACGGCAGCGAGTGGGGCGCCCTGGGGGAGAAGTCCCAGGGGGACGACGCCCTGCGCCCCGCCTTTGACGCGCCGGAGTGGAACGCTCTGACGGACCAGATCGCCGCCATGGCAAAGGCCCACCGGGAGAGCGAGGCCCTGTGCTATGGGGACTTCAAGGATATCGTTCTCACCAACCACCAGACCGTCTTCCAGCGCCGGACAGATTCGGAGCGGGTACTGGTGGCCATCAACGCCTCGGACGCGCCCTACACCGCCCACTTTGACGCGGGCTGCGGCCAGGCGGTGGACCTGATCACCGGGAAGCTCCACGACTTCGGCGGCGGCAGCGAGCTGCCTCCCTACAGCGTGGCGTTCTGGAAGTGTGAAAAAGCGTAAATAATTTATAAAAGCGAAACCACCGCCGGTTCCTGAACTGGCGGCGGTTTTTTTATTCCGTCCCGCTCCAGGCGCTCCTCCTTTTTCCGGCGGAGAGGAGGGTAAACTCGTTCTTACGGAACCGGATCAGCCCCTCGGCCTCCATGCGGCTCAGCTCGTGGGACAAGGCGCTCCGGTTCACGCAGAGGAAGGCCGCCAGCTCCTCCCGGGAGAAGGGGATGCGGAAGGTGGGGGTCCCCCGGCGCTCCGCCTGCATCGTGAGGTACACCAGCACCCGGTCCCGGAGGCCCCGCTGGGCCAGGATGGCCAGCCGGTAGTGCTTGCGGAGGCTTTCGTCGGAGAGGAGGGTCAGCAGATTCCGCCAGAGAACCTCCCTTGTTCCTCCGGGCAGTTTCCCCGGCTCCAGCAGCAGCGCCGCCGGAAACCGCAGGATTTGAAGCGGCCCGGCGGCCACGGCGTAATAGGGCGAACGGCGGCTCCGGGTACAGATCAGGTCCGTCCCCAGGGTATGACCGGGCCCTAGCGCGTCCATCAGGCTATTGGTCCCGTCGGAGAAAATCTGGGAAATCTGGACCTTTCCCCAGAGAACCACGGCAAACCAGTCCACCCGGTCTCCTGGCGCGATGAGGACCGCCTGTTTCCCATAGTCCCGGCCCCTTCCCCAGGGCAGAATCTCCCGCTCCAGGGTCTCCGGCGGCAGATCTAGGAATAAGCGGCATGGCCCCAGCGCGGACAGCGGCGTATCCACCGGCCATCCCTCCCCTCATTATTTCGAATACAGAAATTATAGCGCAAAAATGTTGTTAAAACAACTTCTTTTTGCCGCCGCCTTTTTTATAATAAACCTCAAACACCGCCGGAAAGGGAGGCGTGCCGCCATGCAGGACCTCTGCGCCAGAAACATCACCTATCTGCGCCTCTCCGTCACGGACCTCTGTTCCCTCCGCTGCCGGTACTGCATGCCCGCCGGAGGCGTCCCCAAACGGGATCACGGGGACATCCGCTCTGTGGAGGAGCTGGTGGAAATTACCCAGGCCGCCGTGGACTGCGGCGTCCGCAAGGTCCGCCTCACCGGCGGGGAGCCCCTGGTCCGCCGGGGGATTTTGGATATCTGCCGGGGCGTTTCCGCCATTTCGGAGGTGGAGGAGCTGTGCCTCACCACCAACGGCGCGGCCCTTTCCCAACTGGCAAAACCCCTCCGGGAGACGGGGGTGGACCGGCTGAATATCAGCCTGGACACCCTCCGGCCGGAGCGCTACGCCTACATGACCCGGGGAGGCCGTCTGGAGGATGTATTCCGGGGCCTGGGGGCCGCGGCGGAGGCGGGCTTTACCGGGACGAAGCTGAACGTGGTGCTGATGAAGGGCTTCAACGAGGACGAGATTCCCGATTTTGTCAGCCTGGCCCGGCGGTATCCCATAGAGGTCCGCTTTATTGAATTGATGCCCATTGGGGAGGGCGGAACCGCCCAATTCCTCCCCGCCCAGGCGGTGCTGGACGCCTGCCCGGACCTCCGCCCCATAGAGGGCTCCGGCGTGGCCCGGCGGTACCGCTCCCCCGGCGGGCGGGGAGCGGTGGGGCTCATCGAACCCATGAGCCACCGCTTTTGCGCCGCCTGCGACCGCATCCGGGTGACGGCGGACGGGAAGCTGAAGCCCTGTCTCCACTCAAGCCAGGAAATTCCCCTCCGGGGGCTCCATGGCGGGGCCCTGCGCCAAGCCATTCAAGCGGGCGTCGCCGCCAAGCCGGAGCGGCACCACATGAACGAGACCGGCCGCAGCGAGGCAGGCCGGAACATGCACCAGATTGGAGGCTGACCCAGATGGAAAACCAGGAATTGACCCACATCAACAAACAGGGCCGGGCCCGCATGGTGGACGTGACCCAAAAAGACGTTACCTTCCGCCAGGCCGAGGCGGAGGGCCGGGTCCGCATGAGCCCGGAGACATTGGCCCTTATCCGAACCGGCGGCACTCCCAAGGGGGACGTGCTGGCGGTGGCCCAGGTGGCGGGCGTCATGGCCGCCAAGCGGACCCACGAGCTCATCCCCATGTGCCACCCCCTGCGGCTGACGGCGGTGGATATCTCCTTCACCCTGGAGGAGGCGGCCGTCCATATCCGCTCCCAGGTGAAGTGCAAAGGGGAGACCGGCGTGGAGATGGAGGCCCTGACGGCGGCCTCCGCCGCGGCGCTGACCATTTACGACATGTGCAAGGCCGTCCAGCGGGACATGGAAATCACCGATATTCGCCTCCGCCGGAAGAGCGGGGGCAAGACCGGCGACTACGCAAAGGAGTGGTGAGCGTGGCAGAGGTGGTATCCGTCAACATCAGCGAAAAAAAAGGCACCGTCAAACGGGAGGTCCCGGAGATTCAATTGAAGCTCCGCCACGGCATCCTGGGCGACGCCCACGCCGGGGACTGGCACCGGCAAATCTCCCTTCTGGCGGAGGAGAGCGTGGACAAAATGCGCTCCCTGCTGCCGGAGCTTCAGCCCGGGGCCTTTGCCGAGAACATCAATACCCGGGGACTGGAGCTGAAAACTCTCCCCATTGGGACCCGGCTTCGCCTGGGAGAGACGGTGGTGGAGGTCACCCAGATCGGCAAGGAGTGCCACAACGACTGCGAAATCAAACAGCGCACCGGGAGGTGCGTCATGCCCACGGAGGGCATTTTCGCCGTGGTGGTAAAAGAAGGCACGGTCCGCAAGGGCGATGAAATTGAGATCATAAAAGATTCTGTATAAGGAGCGAGCGCCATGAAGCGGATACCGACGCAGGAGGCCGTGGGCCACGTCCTCTGCCACGATATGACCCAGATTATCCCCGGGCAGTATAAGGACGCCCGCTTCCGCAAGGGCCATGTGGTCCGGGAGGAGGACATCCCCGTCCTGCTGTCCATGGGCAAGGAACACCTCTACGTCTGGGAGATGGTCCCGGGGATGCTCCACGAAAACGACGCGGCGGAGCGCCTCTGCGCCCTCTGCCGGAACGAGGGCATGGACCGGAGCGCCGTCAAGGAGGGCAAGATCGAGCTTACCGCCGCCGCGGGCGGCCTGTTCCGGGTGGACAGCGCCCGGCTGAACGCCGTCAACGCCCAGGAGGACGTGATGATCGCCACCCGCCACGGCGGTACGGCGGTCCGCAGGGGGGACAAGCTGGCGGGGATGCGGGTCATCCCCCTGGTGATTGAGGAGGAGAAGCTCCGTCGGGCCGAGGAGGCCGCCGGGAAACAGCCGCTGCTGGAGCTGCTGCCCTGGAAGCTGAAAACCGCCGCCATCGTCACCACCGGCAGCGAGGTGGCCAAGGGCCTGATTCAGGATTCCTTCACCCCGGTGGTGGAGAGGAAGCTGGCGGAATTCGGCATCCGTACCGCGGAGCGCCGGACCCCGGGGGACGGCATCGAGGCCGTGAGAAGCGCCATTCTGGAAGTCAAGGCCGCCCGGCCGGATATGATCCTCTGCACCGGCGGCATGAGCGTGGACCCGGACGACAACACCCCCGGCGCCGTGAAGCGCAGCGGGGCAAGAATCGTTACCTACGGCGCGCCGGTTCTGCCGGGGGCCATGTTCCTGCTGGGGTATTTTGAGGACGGGACCCCCATTCTGGGTCTCCCGGGCTGTGTTATGTATGCCAAGCGAACCATTTTTGACCTGGTCCTCCCCAAGGTCGCCGCCGGAGTTCCCGTCACGCGGGCGGACATCTCCGTCCTGGGCGAGGGCGGGCTGTGCCTGGGCTGTCAGGTCTGCGCCTACCCCAACTGCGGGTTTGGAAAATAACTACGTGTTCCCAAGGGGCGAGGCCCCTGTACATACCGTAATACCGGAAGGAGAATATCGGTGAAACAAGCCTGGATCCTGATTTTGACCCTGGCGCTGGCCCTGTCCGCCTGCGGCGGCTCCAAAGGCAAGAACGTGGAACTGGCCGTCTTTGCCGCCGCCTCCATGCAGGAGACCCTGACGGAGATCGGCGAGAGCTACCAAAAAGAACACCCGGGCGTCACCCTGGTGTTCAACTTCGATTCCTCCGGCACCCTCAAGACACAGATCGAAGAAGGCGCGGACTGCGATATCTTCATCTCCGCCGGACAGAAGCAGATGGACCAGCTGGACGCCGCCGCCGCTCCCGCCGTCAATGCCGATGCCCCGGACGAAACCGCGGAAGCCGGCCTGGATTTTATTGCCTCCAATACCCGCTTCAACCTGCTGGAGAACAAGGTGGCCCTGGCGGTCCCCGATGGAAACCCGGCGGGAATCAACAGTTATGACGACCTGAAGGCCGCATTGGAGGCCGGTAACATCCTCCTGGCCATGGGCAACGAGGACGTGCCCGTGGGACAGTACACCCAGAAGATTTTCGCCTATTTCGGGCTGGATGAGGCGGCCCTGAACGCCGCGGGGGTCCTGACCTACGGCTCCAATGTCAAAGAGGTCGCCACCCAGGTATCCGAGGGGACGGTGGACTGCGGCATCATCTACGGGACCGACGCGTTTTCCGCCGGGCTCACAGTGGTGGACGCCGCCACGGCGGAAATGTGCGGGCAGGTCATCTACCCCGCCGCCGCGCTGAAAACCAGCAAGGCGCCCGAAGAGGCCCAAGCCTTCCTGGACTACCTCCGCACGCCGGAGGCCGGAGCCGTGCTGGAGGCCGTGGGCTTCGCGCCTCTGGGATAACTGAAACGGGAGGTCCCGCTATGGACTGGTTTCCCCTGTACAACTCCATCCGCATTGCCGCTGTCTCCACGGTGCTGGTCTTTTTCCTGGGGATCTCCGCCGCCCATTGGATCGCCAAAGCCCCCCGGCTGGTGAAGGGCGCGCTGGATGTGGTCCTCACCCTGCCCCTGGTGCTGCCCCCCACGGTGGTGGGCTGGCTTCTGGTGCTGGCCCTGGGGCCCCGGCGGCCGCTTGGGGGCTGGCTTCTGGGGACGTTCGGCCTCCGGCTGACCATGACCTGGCGGTCCGCCGTTTTCGCCGCCGTGGCGGTGAGCTTTCCTCTGATGTACCGCACCGCCCGGGGGGCCTTTGAGTCCTTTGACAAAACCCTGGCCCAGGCGGGTCGGACCCTGGGGCTCAGCAATTTCTATATCTTCTGGCGGGTCCAAATGCCCGTCTGCCGTCAGGGCGTCCTGGCGGGGACGGTGCTGTCCTTCGCCCGGGCCCTGGGGGAGTACGGGGCCACGTCCATGCTGGCGGGCTACACCCCCGGCCGCACCGCCACCGTCTCCACCACCGTCTATCAGCTCTGGCGCACCGGGCAGGACGCCCTGGCCCTCCGCTGGGTGCTGGTGAACCTGGGGATTTCCGCCGTGGTGCTGCTGGCGGTGAACCTGCTGGAGCGAAAGGAGGGGCGCTCATGGCCCTGACGGTCCAGATTCAAAAGCGCTATGGGGATTTTCTTCTGGACGTGGATTTCACGGCGGAGGATGGAGAAGCCCTGGCCCTGCTGGGGGCCTCCGGCTGCGGGAAGAGCGTAACCCTCAAATGCGTGGGGGGCATTGACCGGCCGGACCGGGGGCGGATTGAGCTGGACGGACAGGTCCTCTTCGACAGCGCGGCGGGGGTAAATCTCCCGCCCCAAAAGCGCCGGATGGGCTTCCTCTTCCAGAGCTTTGCCCTGTTCCCCCACATGACGGTGGAGCGGAATGTGGCTGTCTGCCTGGGCTCTTTGGAGAAACGGCGGCGGCAGGCCCGGACGGCGGAGCTGCTGGCCCGGCTTCATCTAGAAGGGCAGGCGAAGCTCTACCCCCGGCAGCTCTCCGGCGGTCAGCAGCAGCGGGCGGCCCTGGCCCGCATTCTGGCGGCAGATCCCCAGGCGCTGCTGTTGGACGAGCCCTTTTCCGCTCTGGACAGCTTCTTGAAGTGGCAGCTGGAGCAGGAGCTCCGGGAAATTCTGGACCGCTTTCCCGGCCCCGTAATCTGGGTCAGCCACGATCAGGGGGAGGTATGCCGAAACTGCCCCCGGGTCTGCGTGCTGGAGGCAGGGGCCTCCGCCCCTGTGACCACCCTGGCGGAGCTGATGGCCAATCCCGGCACCGTCAGCGCCGCCCGGCTCTCCGGGTGCAAAAACTTCGCCTCTGTCCGTTCCGGTCCGGGGCTGGTGGAGGTTCCAGTATGGGGGCTGGCCCTGGAAGCCGCCGCCCCCTGGCGGGCGGGCGTGTCCACCCTGGGCGTCCGGGCAAACCGGGTCCACCCAGCGGAGGCGAAGGAGCTCAATGCCTTTTTCTGCCGGGTTATCCGGGTGACGGAGGACGGAGCTTCTATATTGGCCGCCCTTCGACCGGAGACTGCCGCCCCTGGGGCTCCGCCCCTTTGGATGGAGCTTCCCAAAGACGCCTGGGCCGCCCTGCCGGACCGGGAACGCCTTCTGGCGGCGGTTCGCCCGGAGGATTTGATGCTGTTGGAATAGGAGGAGCTTTCATGTATACAGCCGCTGTTTTGACCGTCAGTGACCGGAGCTTTCGAGGGGAGCGTCCCGACGGGGCGGGCCCTCTGGCGGCCTCTCTGCTGGAGGCGGCGGGCTACCGGGTTCTTGAGACCGCCCTGGTTCCCGACGAACAGCCGGACATCGAAGCCGCTCTGATTCGCCTGTCCGGCCTGGCCGCCCTGGTGATTACCACCGGCGGCACCGGCTTTTCTCCCCGGGACGTAACCCCGGAGGCCACATTAGCCGTCTGTGAGCGTATGGTTCCCGGTATTCCGGAGGCCATGCGGACGGCTTCCCTAGCCGTCACGCCCCGGGCCATGCTCTCCCGGGCCGCGGCGGGCATCCGGGGCAGGAGCCTCATCATCAATCTTCCCGGCAGTCCCAAAGCCGCCAAGGAAAACCTGGAGGCGGTGCTTCCCACCCTGGAGCACGGGCTGAGCATGCTCCTGGGCGGCCCCGCCAACTGCTACGTTCCTTGAAAGGAGCGTAATAAAGCGGCAGCAACACCGTTTGGACATGACCAAAGCGCCCTCCCGGTTTTCAGGAGGGCACTTTTCTATACACTCTATAAATGAGATGGGCAGCTGTGCTCCGCCGCCCCGGTGGCCTCCCGGCGGAGGGCCCGTTCATAGATCAGCTCCCCGGTGATGCTGACGGCGATTTCCTCCGGTGTCACCGCCTTGATGGCGGCGCCAATGGGGGTGTGAACCCGCCGCAGAGCCTCCTCGGAGACGCCCGCCTCCCGAAGCCTTCCGTTAACATAGGCGGTTTTCGTCCGGGACCCCATGACGCCGACATAAGCCAGGGGCCGCCGGAGCAGCTGCTCCTCCACCGCAAAGTCGTGGCGGTGGCCGCTGGTCATGACCACGGCGTAGTCCTCCGCCGTCAGCTCCAGTCCGGCGGCAATATCGGTGTAATCCCCGCAGACCACCATCTCCACCTCCGGGAAGCGTTCTTTATTGGCAAACTCCGGGCGGTCGTCGAACACCGCCACCCGGAAGTCCACGCTCCGCAGAACCGGAACCAGGGCCAAGGCACAGTGTCCGCCGCCGAAGATCACCACCCGTTCCCCCACCGGCAGGGGGAATGTCAGCCGTTCCCCGTCCCAGACGGGACCGGCCAGACCCGTCTCCCGCAAAACCGGGTCCGCCCCGGCCTCCAGGGCCAGCCAGCCGCCCCGGTGGACCTCCAGCCGCTCCAAAACCTTCTGGGCAAAGTCCCTCCAGGCTTCCCCGTCGCGGGGAATAAACTGGAACAGGACCGTCTGTTCCCCGCCGCAGACGGAATCCAATTCCCCGCCGTGGCGGAGCTCCAGGCGGCGGACGGCGGACCGCCCCTCACGCAGCAGCTCCGCCGCGAAAGCCAGGGCCTGGGCCTCCCCCGGCCCGCCGCCGACGGTCCCGGCGATCAGTCCCCCCCGGCCCGCCAAAAGCTGGGACCCGGCCCCCCGGGGGGTGGACCCCTGGGCCAAGACCACCGTTACCAGCACGGCGTCCTCCCCCCGGTCCAGCAGAGTCAGCAGATTTTCAAAGATCACGCGCATAAGGGCGCTCCTTTCTTATGAGAGGGAAAGCCGGAGCCTACCGGCTTTCCAGGTTCCCGGAAAGCACCATCTCCCGGGTCAGCGGCATGCCCTCCGGCAGCTCCACCGTGATGGAGTGCCACAAAGATCCGCCGTGCTCGTCCTCCTGCGCCTCATGGCTGTAATACACGGAGACGCTGTGAACCGGGGTCCTGGGGGATAAGTCCTCATAGAGCGCCATAGCCCGGTCTGCCATGGCCGCCCGCATGGTTGCCTCGTCTGGGATCGGGGCGCTGTGCCTGTCCCCGAAGTCAATACGGATGTTCACTACCGGCGTGTCCGGCTCACTGGGGTCCCACCGGGCGTCCCAGTAGGCTCTTTGCCCGTTGACCTGCGGATGCTCCGCAATGCCAAGCTCCTTCCGCAGCACGGTTCTTCGCCGTTCGTCCGTGACCAGCTTGGAATCCAGGTCATAGTACAGGCTGCGCCGCCGCTCCTCCCAGCAGCTTGGTCCGTTTCGCCCGCATCGGCGCGGCCTCCCCTCCGCTCTCCCGTCAGCCTCCCGCCAAAAGCGGATACGCCGCCCAGGACAGCGCATATAAGATGTAGATATGAGCGGGGTAAAAAACGTAAAAGAATGTTTTCGGCCCCCGGCCCCGTTCTCCATTGTAACACAGCATCAAAGCCACCGCAAGGGCCCCGTACCACTCGTAGGCGGCGGTAAACATCATGGTCCAGTGAAACTCCGGGGATTGGAGCAGCAAAAGCAGGGGAAGCAGGAAGGAAAACACCATGGTTCCCGCCACGAAAGCCCCGGCCCGCGCCCTGCGGTTCCGGCGGAACGCATAGAGAAGCACACCTGTCGCAATGACGGAAATGCTGGCGTCCGGGTTGCTGTTCCACATGGGCAGGAGGGTATAGCCCAGGGTGAGCAGGGGCATTTGCAGGGCAGGTGCTCCCCGCATCAAAAGCCCCGCTAAAATGGGCCAAGCCAGAGGCAGAAGCACCGCCGCCAGGCCCCAGCCCCAGCGCTTCTCCCCCAGCCAGTCCATACCCTGAAAGACCACCATCAAAATGGCAAAGGAGGTCATCATGCCGTTCATGGGATAAAAGCCGTCGGGCCGAAACGGCAGGAGGCCGCACACCCACAAAAGCAGAAGTCCAGACATCAGCAAATGAAGGAAATATACTTTTATAAAGTATTTTCTTCGGTCGTGGGTATGGGAAAACCCCTCCACCAGACAAAAGAGAAACAGCGGCGCGGCCAGCCGTCCCGCCATGCTGAACCACTCCGGGACCCGGCCCGTATAGGCAAAGAAGTAATGAATGTGGTCCAGGACCATCAAAACTAGGGCAATCCATTTCAGCCCTGAGGCGCTGAGGCCCCTCGTCCGTACAAGCTCCATGAAAACGTCTCCTCTCAAATGTATTATTTAATTGGTACAATAGTATAATAATACAGACAAGTGGAAATGTCAAGAAAAAACGCCCGGCCAACTGGCCGGGCGTTTCACTTTATAGAGGATCAGGAAACGCTGGAATTTCTGGAGCGGATCACGAACAGCGCGCCGATCATTAGCACGATGCCGATGGGCAGGCCCAGGATGCCGGGCGCGCCCGCGCTCACCAGGATGCCCGCGATGAGGTAGGTGACGCCGGACACCACCGCGCAGGTGATGGCGTAGGGCAGCTGGGTGGACACATGGTTTACGTGGTCGCACTGTGCGCCGGCGGAGGCCATGATGGTCGTATCGGAGATGGGGGAGCAGTGGTCGCCGCAGACCGCGCCAGCCATGCAGGCGGAGATGCAGACGATGGCCATGGGGTTGTCCATGGAGAATACGTTCTGCACAATGGGGATCAGGATGCCAAAGGTACCCCAGGAGGTGCCGGTGGCGAAAGCCAGCAGGCAGCCGATAGCAAAGACGATGAGGGGCAGAATCATCTGGAGACCGCCGGCGGAGGACCGCACGAAGTCCCGGACGAAGAACTTGGCCCCCAGGGAGTCCGTCATGTTCTTCAGGCTCCAGGCGAAGGTGAGAATCATGATGGCGGGGACCATGGCCTTGAAGCCCTCGGGGATGCAGCCCATCATCTCCTTGAAGCTCATGGAGCGGCGGATGAGGTAATAAACCAGGGTGAACACCAGGGCGAAGGCGGAGCCCAGCATCAAGCCAACGGAAGCGTCGGAGTTGGAGAAGGCGGTGATGAAGCCCTCTCCGTCAAAGAAGCCGCCGGAGTAGATCATGCCGATGACGCAGCAGATGATGAGGACC
>CATOKC010000053.1 GCA_951800675.1 uncultured Oscillibacter sp. | reverse complement strand
CGGCCGTCCGGCGCCCCCGCTTTCCTGTTTTCCTGAGAGGTGGAGGTTCCGGGGGAAGGGCCTGACCAGGGGGTCAGGTCCTACTAAGGGGTTCCTTCCCCTGCTGTTTTACTGTCTATCAATTTATTTTTATTGAAAAACGATAAATACTTATTGACAATCAACTTGGCCCATGGTAGGATACCAGAAAAAGGAGGCGTGCTGTCATGAGTTTGACCATGATTTTGATTCCCGCCGCCCTGATGCTGGCCCTCTGGGGCGGCGCGATGGCGGTGAGCGGCTTCCGGCAGGGGAATAAGCTGAAAATCTTCTCCGGCGCCGGAGTGTTTGCGCTTTTGGCGGCGGGGATGGCGGTGATGATGGAGTTCATCACGAGGCCGCTTTGAGAGGGGGGGACGTCTATGGAGAAGATCCCGGCGCGGAAAATCGCCAGGGTGCTCTATGTCCTGGTGTTGGTTACGTTGGTCTGCAATTTGATCGCTTTGTTTTTGGTTCCCACTTTCGTGGCGTTGAAGGGAAATCTGTTTGAGCTCCTGGACATATGGCATGACCCGCAGGACCCAGTCAATCCTCTGGTTGCCATTCTCCTCATGTGGCCCAACATGATTTTGAGGGAAAATATTGCTTATGAGCAGGTCCTGACCCTGTTCCTCCTCTTCTCCGGCTGCTGCACCGCCGTCATCCTCTGGCAGGCCCGGCGGGTGCTGCAAACCATCCTCCGGGGGGAGCCCTTCGCGGCGTCGAACGCCGTCAGCCTGCGGCGGGCCGCCGTTTTCTGCTTCCTCATTGCCGGGGCGGCGATGGCGAGGGTGCTGTTCAGCGTCGGCTACTACCAGTCTCCCCGGCCCCTGGCTACTTACAACGCCCTCTTCGTGCCCATGTTCGCCATGGGAGGGCTGTTGTGCCTGGTCATGTCCGCCCTCTTCCGCCAGGCGGCGGAGCTGAAGGCGGAGAACGACCTGACGATTTGAGGTGCCGCCATGATTGTTGTGAATCTGGACGTCATGATGGCGAAGCGAAAAATGAGCCTTTCCCAGCTCTCGGAAGAGGTGGACATTACGCTGGCGAACCTGTCGGTGCTGAAAAACAACAAGGCAAAGGCCGTCCGCTTTTCCACCCTGGAGGCGGTTTGCGCCGCCCTGGATTGCCAGCCGGGGGATATTTTGGAATATGTCCCAGATGAGACTGGCGGCGCTGAGTAAAGAAAACTGTCCGCATGCGACGGACAGAGGAATGGGAGAATTTCATATGGATGAACGAAAAGACGCCCTTCCAACCGAAGGGGCCACGAAGCGCGCCTCAAGATGGAAGCTGCCCGGGGAATCCATAAGCCGTTACCGGCTCTTTCTGGTCCTGACCGTTGGATTTTGTATTCTGCTGGTGGACGGATTTCTGTGGCACGGCCCCTCCGCCGGGCTGACAGCCACGGTGTTTGCCTGGTACGCGCTGTTCCTGGCCTGGATGGGCCCGGGGATATTTGAGAAGCGGTCCAACCGGATTCTGCTGGCGGCAAACCTGTTTTTGGCGGCCTCCATGGCCCTGGGGTCGAACTGGTATTTCCGCGCTTGGAATTTGCTGGCCCTGGTGGTTTTGATTCCCGTCCACGTTACGGCGGGCCTGGGAAGCCGCCCCTGGTGGGACCCCTGGATGCCGGGGGAGCGGTTTTGGCTTTTGTTCCAGGGGCTGTTTGGCAACCTGTGGGCCTGTTTCGCGGCGGCGGTTCCCGACAAGCGGAGCGAGGAGAGGCCCCGGCGGACTATGACGGTGGTGCTGGGACTTTGCGGGGCCGCGGCGCTGGTGTCCTTTTTGCTGCCGGTGTTGATTTCGGCAGACGCCCTCTTTGCCGCGTCGACAAAACAGCTCCAGCGGTTCATAAGCATGATTCATTTCAGCGACGGGGTGCGGCGGCTGTTCTGGGCCCTGGTGTTTACGCCCTGTGTGTTCAGCCTGCTGTACGCCCTGTCTCATCCCAAGCGGCTGTGCCCGCCGGAGGAGAAGAAGGTCCTCCAGGCGGACGCCCTGGGCTTTGTGCTGGCGCTGGCGGCGGTGGACGGACTGTATCTTGCCTTTCTGGCGGTGCAGTCAGCGGGGCTTTTCGGCGGACCGGAATACGTAGAGAGCCTGGGGGTCAGCTACGCCGACTGGGCCCGGAGCGGCTTTTTCCAGATGGTGGGGGTGACGGCGCTGAACCTGAGCCTGACCCTGGCGTCCCTGTGCCTCTCCCGGCGGGAGGGGCGGGCCTGGAGGGCCCTGCGGTGGCTGTGCGGAGCCCTTGCCGGAGAGAGCCTGGTTCTGCTGGCCTCCGCCGCCTGGAAAATGACGCTGTACGTCTCCGCCTACGGCCTGAGCTTTAAGCGGTGCATGACCTATTGGGGCATGATTATGATGGCGCTCTTTCTCCTGGCGGGGCTGTGGAAAGCGCTTAGGCCGGAGTTCCGGTTTTGCAAATTGGTTTTCCCGGCAGCCCTGGCCGGGTGGCTGGTTATCAATTGCGTGCCGGTGGACTATCTGGTGGCGAAAAACCAAGTGGACCGCTATTTGAGCGGGGAGAGCCCCACGGTAAGCGTAAATTATTTGGCAAGGCTTTCCTTTGACACGCTGTCCCAGCTGGAGCGGCTGGACGGAAGTCGTCCTGTCTCCGACTATGACGGGAATTGGGATTATCACAAGACCACCTTGTCGGAGGAGCTAGACAGCCGCCGGGTTTCCGCATGGGCCCAGTGTCGCGATTGGCGAACCTGGTCCCTGTCGGCGTGCTTGGCGGCGGGGGGATTTCAGCCATAAGGATAGCGGCCACAAGCGCCAGGTCAGCGGCAGCGGAAAGAGAAGGAAGTCCATTCAATAACCTCCAAAACTCCCGCTAAAGCTATGCCGCGGGCAAAAGACTTGCGTACCCGGAGGAAGCACCCCCTTGCGCGTCCCCTCGTCCCCCGTCCCCCTGCGGGGGCCGTACTTCTTTTTCTCTTTTGGACCGTGCACGGCCCGTTTTCTCGTTTTCTTCTGGAAGAAAAAGAGAAAACGGGGGGTGCGTTGACCAGCCCCCAAAGGGCTGAAACTCTCCCCGCCCGAAGGGCGAGAATAATCCCCGCCCCGGCAAAGGGGCAAAAACCAAGGGCCAGCCTGGTGGAGAGGCTGGCCCTTGTCTTCACTGTCCCCCGCTGCGTGTTGGAAGATCCTCGCGGACTTTCGCCTCGGGAACGGACGGAGAAGCAAATTATTTGAGTACGGAAGCGGCGATGGCGTCGGCCAGCGCGTCGATTTCCGACTCGTTCTGGGGCTGGAGAGAGGACGTGACGGTCATCTCGTCGTCCAGAATCTCCATGTGCTTGAGCTGCTCGATCTCCTCCCGCATCAGCGCCCCGGACCGGGGAGCCCAGGAGCCGCTGCCCATGATGGCCACCGTGCGCTTTTGGAGGTTCAGCGCCTTCATGTCCATCAGGAAATTGTGCATCGGCGGGAAGATGCCGAGATTATAGGTGACGGAAGCCAGCACCAGATGGCTGTACTTGAATAGATCCGAAATCAGGTAGCTCACATGGGTGCTGGAGACATCGTAAAGCCGGGTGTTCGTCACGCCCCGGGCCGTCAGCTTGGCGGCCAGCACCTCGGCGGCGGCCTCGGTGTTGCCGTACATGGAGGCGTAGACGATCATGACGCCCTTTTCCTCCGGCTCGTAGGTGGCCCAGTGGGTGTATTTGTCGATGATATAGCCCAGGTCCTTCCGCCAGATGGGGCCGTGAAGGGGGCAGAGCATCTTGATGTTGTCCAGTCCCACGATGGACGCCGCCTTGTTCAAAAGGGCCACCACCTGAGGGCCGTACTTGCCCACGATGTTGGTGTAGTAGCGCCGGGCGTCGTCAATCCACTCCCGGTCGAAGTCCACCTCGTCGGCGAACAGCTTCCCGTCCAGGGACCGGAAGGAACCGAAGGCGTCGGCGGAGAAGAGGACGCCGTTGGTGGTGTCGAAGGAGACCATGGCCTCCGGCCAGTGGACCATGGGGGCGTAGACAAAGGCGATGGTGTGCTTGCCGAAGCAGCGGCTGTCCCCCTCTTTTACCTCGTCGATCTGGTTGGGGTCCAGGGCGAAGCCGAACTGGTTGAGGAGCGTCACCGCCTTGGGGGTGGTGATGATTTTCACCTTGGGCCAGCGGAGGAGGATCTCCTCAATGGAGGCGGCGTGATCCGGCTCTACGTGGTTGATGACCAGGTAGTCCAGGGGACGGCCCGCCAGGACGGCCTTGACGTTGGTGATGAATTGGCGGCCCACCGCCCAGTCGGCGGTGTCGAAGAGGACGGTCTTCTCGTCCAGGAGCACGTAGGCGTTGTAGCTGACGCCATGGTACAGGGGATGGATATTTTCAAAGAGGGCCAGGCGGTGCTCGTCCGCGCCTACCCAGTAGAGATCGTCGGTGACTTGACGGTAGTTATACATAGATCTGCCTCCTTATTTTAAGTCCGGGGCCGTTAAACTTCGATCTCGATGAACGCGTCCACGCTCTCGCCGCAGTGGGGGCAGGTCCAGCCTTCCGGCAGGTCCTTGAAGGCGGTGCCGGGCTTGACCTCGTTTTCGGGGTCCCCGACAAGCACGTCGTACTCGTGGCCGCAGCCGTTGCAGATATAGAGCTTCCGGGGCGGGGTGACCTTCTTGGGCACCATCCGCTTCATCTTTACCATGGGCGGCGCGGGCTGCTTCTCCCCGGTGTCCAGGGCGGCGGTGAGCAGGGGCAGGATTTCCATGACGTCCCCCACGATGCCGTAGTCGCAGTTTTTGAAGATTTTCGCGTTGGGGTTTTTGTTGATGGCCACAATGCAGGAGGCGTCCTTGATGCCCTTCAGGTGCTGAATCGCGCCGGAGATGCCGCAGGCAATGTAGAGGTTCCCCTTGAACTTCTGGCCGGACATGCCCACGTAGCGGTTCAGGGGCACGTATTTCAGCGTCTCCGCCACGGGGCGGCTGGAGCCCACGGCGGCGCCGGCGGCTTTGGCCAGGTCCTCGATGAGCTTCATATTTTTCTTCTCGCCGATGCCCTGCCCGGCGGAAACCACCCGCTCCGCCTGGGTGATGGGCGTGTCCATGGGAATGCCCACGGTGAAGTCGTGCCCGTCCTTCTTGAGGCTGGCGACCAGGGCCTCCACCTTCTCCTGGGCGGTGCCGTCCTTCCAGATCTGGCGCTTCCGCGCGCCGGTCTCGGGGCCCCGCTGCTGGGCGGGAGCGGAGGAGGCCTCCTTGGCGGCCTTGCCCAGAATGTGGGAGGCGATGACGACCCGCTGGATTTCGTTGGTGCCCTCATAGATGGTGGTGATCTTGGCGTCCCGGTAGAACCGTTCCACTTCCATGCCCTTGAGGTAGCCGCAGCCGCCGAAAATCTGGAGGGCGTCGTTGGTGACCTCCAGGGCGATGTCGGAGGCGTACTGCTTCGCCATGGCGGACTCCATGCCGTAGGGCACATGGGCCTGCTTCAGCTCGGCGGCGCTGTAGACCAGGAAGCGGGCGCAGCGGAGCTTGGTGGCCATGTCGGCGATTTTGAAAGCGATATTCTGCTGCTGGCAGATGGGCTTTCCAAACTGGATACGGTCCTTGGAATACTCCACCGCCGCCTCATAGGCCCCCTGGGCGATGCCCAGGGCCTGGGCCGCGATGCCGATGCGCCCGCCGTCCAGGGTGGACATGGCGATCTTGAAGCCCTGTCCCTCCTTGCCCAGGAGGTTTTCCTTGGGGACCTTGACGTTGTTGAAGTTCAGCTGGCAGGTGGCGGAGGAGCGGATGCCCATTTTGTCATAGTGCTCCTCGAAGGTGAAGCCCTCCCAGCCCTTTTCCACGATAAAGGCGCTGATGCCCCGGGTGCCGATGCCGGGGGTGGTGACGGCGAAGACAACATAGGTGCTGGCCTCTCCGCCGTTGGTGATGAAGATTTTCTCGCCGTTTAGGAGGTAGTGGTCCCCCATGTCCTCGGCGGTGGTCTCGGTGCCGCCGGCGTCGGACCCGGCGTTGGGCTCCGTCAGGCCGAAGGCGCCGATTTTCCGCCCCGCGCACAGGTCCGGGAGGTATTTTTTCTTCTGCTCCTCATTGCCGAAGGCGGCAATGGGGTAGGTGCCCAGGGAGGTGTGGGCGGAGAGAATGACTCCCGCGCCGCCGTCCACCCGGGCCAGTTCCTCCACGGCGATGGCGTAGCTCAGGGCGTCGGACCCCGCGCCCTCGTACTCCGTGCCGTAGGGCAGGCCCATCAGGCCCAGCTCTCCCATCTTTTTCACCGCCTCCGCGGGGAAGCGGTTCTCCTTGTCCAGCATAAAGGCAATGGGCTTGATCTCGGCCTCCGCGAATTCCCGGACCTTCGCCCGGAGGTCCTCATGGGCCTGCGTGGTTTGATACAGCATGTTGGGTGCCTCCTTTTCCCGTAATGGTCAGTTGTGGCATATGAAACGGATGAAACCTGGATACGCTAGAAAATATCGCTCAGCGGCATGCGCCGAAGCTCCCGGTTTAGGGTTCCTTGAATACGGTTCAGCTCCCGGCAGACGCCGCAGCCGCCCTTGGGGAAGTTCTCGCAGGAATAACCCTCCCGCTGGCAGCGGTTGAGGAGGGGCAGCTCGCCGATGGACTGGAAAACGTCGTAAATGCTCAGCTCCTCGCAGGGGCGTTTGAGGAAATAGCCTCCGCTGACACCCCGGCGGCTCTCCACGATGCCGGCGGACAGCAGCCGGTTCAGCAGCTTCAAGGTGATGGCCTTTTGTATATGCTCTTTTCGGGCCACGGCGGCGGCGGAGAGCTGCCCGTCCTGGTGCAGCGCCCGAAGGATGCGCAGCGTATAATCCATTTCTCTTGTTACCAGCAAAAAAACACCTCGATTGCTTTTGTGGAGCGGCGGGACGGGCAATGTGTATAAGCTGCTCCCCTTTATATTGTACATATTTCGTTAATTATACCAGAGCTGAGCTAAAAGTCAATGTGCTCTCGGAAAAAAGAGGGAAAAATTGGATGGAGTGACAAAAAACGCTGGTTGGTTTCAGCGAAACCAACCAGCGTTTTTGCAACTCCTTAAGGAAGCCGCCGGGACCGGGCGGCCCGGAGGACGTTTTGCAGCAGGCAGGCCCGGGTCATGGGGCCCACGCCGCCGGGGACCGGGGTGAGAAAGCCCGCGACGGGCTCTACCGCCGGGAAATCCACGTCTCCGGTGAGCTTCCCGTCCGCCCGGCGGTTCATGGCCACGTCGACGACCGCCGCCCCGGGCTTCACCATGTCCGCCGTCACAAGGCCCGGGCGGCCCGCGGCGGAGATCAGAATGTCCGCCTGACGGGTCAGGGCGGGCAGGTTTTGAGACTGGGAGTGGCAGAGGGTGACGGTGCCGTCCCGGGAGGTGAGAAGCTGCGCTAGTGGACGGCCCACCAGGAGACTCCGCCCGAGGATGAGGCAGTGCCGGCCTCGAATGGGAATCGCGTAGGCGTCCAGCAGCTCCAGAACTCCGGCGGGGGTGCAGGGGAGAAAGCGAGGCTCCCCCAGGGCCAGCAGCCCGGCGTTCAGGGGGTGGAAGCAGTCCACATCCTTTTCCGGGGAAAGCGCGTGGAGAATGGGCCGGGAGTCCAGACCTTCCGGCAGGGGGAGCTGGACCAGGATGCCGTCCACGTCCTCGTCCCGGTTCAGCGCATCCACCAGGGCCAGCAGCTCCTCCTGGGAGACCTGCGCCGGGAGGCGGTGGGTTTGGGCGCGGATGCCACATTCCAAGCAGTCCCGCTCCTTGCCCCGGACGTACACCAGGGAGGCGGGGTCCTCCCCCGCCAGCACCACCGCCAGCATGGGGGGGCAGGGCAGGGCGGCGGCCTCCTTGCGAATGTGGGCTTTGATTCTGGCGGCCAGGGCCGCGCCGTCAAGCCTGACTGCCATCGGAA
The DNA here is from genome assembly GCA_951800675.1 of uncultured Oscillibacter sp. The sequence goes on along the minus strand of CATOKC010000053.1, from coordinate 12,013 downwards.
CCTCCTTCCGGCTTTGGAGGGGCCTCTCCTCCGGCGGGCGTGTCACCGCCTGCCTGGGCGGCCTCTGCCGCCACGCGGTTTACCAGCAGGTCCAGGGGGGAGTGGGGCTTGCGTTTGATTTCATAGAACAGGGCCAGGACCGCCACGAAAACCATGACGGCGCTGAGGGCCTGGGAGACCCGGATGGGCTGGCCGAAAAGGGTCCAATCAAAGAGGTACAGGCTGTCGGTCCGCAGGCCTTCGATCCAGGCCCGGCCCAGGCCGTACCAGAGGAAGTAGAACCAGGTGTTTTCCCCGTCGAAGCGGCGGCTTTTGGAGACGACGAAGAGAATCAGCAGCAGCCCCACGAGGTTCCAGAGACTCTCGTAGAAAAAGGTGGGGTGGACCTCCACGTACTGGGTGGCGCTGGTCCACAGACGCATTCGCCAGGGTAAGTCCGTCAGGCCGCCGAAAGCCTCCCGGTTGACGAAGTTGGCCCAGCGGCCAATGATCTGACCCAGCAGCAGTCCCATTACCGCCAGGTCCGCCATGGCCCCGAAGGGAATCTTTTTGTATCGGGTGAAGAGGAAGGCCACCAGGGCCCCGGCGATGACGGTGCCGTAGATGGCGATGCCGCCGTCCCAGATGGCGACGACCCGGCTCCAGTCCAGAGCCCCGGAGGCGTCCCGATAGAGATCCAGGTAGAAAAGGACGTAATAGATGCGGGAACCCAGGATGCAGCAGGGCACCGCCCAGAGAACGAAGTCCAACACGTGGTCCTCCGTCAGGCCATAACGCCTGGCCTGACGCATGCACAGCAGCAGCCCCGCCAGGAAGCCCAGGGCCAGGATGATGCCGTACCAGTAGACCCCGTGGCCCACGTGGATGGCGATGGGATCCGGGTTGAATTCCCAGCTCCCGAAGAGACCTGGGAAGCTAATGGGCATGTCTTTCAGCGCGGTCAGTTCAGGTGCGGACATATCAAGCCTCCTTAGGGACGATTTCGGACAGGGCCCACCGCTCCTGGACCAGATTCTCCCGAAGGAAGGACAGCACGTCCTCCTGGGTAACGGAGTCAAAGACCTGGGGGAAGCGGAAGGGATCGTATCCGCCAAAGCAGCCTTCGGTGAGGGAGACGGCGATGTTTTCAAAGGAATTCAGCCCCCGGAGGTTGGAGCCGAAGCTGGCCCGGAGGGTCCGCTGGAAAAAGTCCTGGTCCACGCCCTGTCGGATCAGACGGTCCGCCTCCTCTTGGAGGGCGGCGGCCACGGCCCGGGGCTCCTTGCTCTCGCCGCCGGCGTAGAGGAAGGCCGCGCCAGGCAGCAGCTCGTAGGCCCCGCCAAAGCTGGCGTTGATAAGGCCCTGGCTATAGAGCCGCTGGTACAGGGGGCTGGACTCGCCAAAGAGCAGGTCGCAGGCCAGATCGCCCAGAATCATAGCCCGGAGGCGGTCCTCTCCCTCCGGAACCGGGCGGCACTTATAGCCCGACAGGAACTGGGGGCTGGAGACTTCCATGGCCAGGCGGGTTTCACGCTTTGACAGGGTTCCGGGCTCGTCGCCGTAGTCCCGGGGAATCACGGGGCCGCCCTCCTGCGGGAGCACCCGGCGGGCCAGGCCGGCAACCTTCTCCGGCTCCACATTGCCCACCACCGTCAAGATCATGTTGGAGGGGGTGTAGAAGGCCCTGTGGCAGTCGTAGAGGGTCTCCGCCGTGATGTGGGAGATGCTCTCCACGGTTCCGGCGATGGAGGTCCTGGCGGTGGAGACCTGATAGAGGGCCTGGAGCAGCCGGGCGTAAATCTGCCAGTCGGGGTTGTCCTCGATCATGCGGATTTCCTGGCCGATGATGCCCTGCTCCTTGTCCACGCTTTCCTGGGTGAAGTAGGGGATGGAGACGAAGGACAGCAGAATCTCCAGGTTTTCGTCAAAGTGGTCCGTGGAGTCAAAGTAGTACCCGGTCATGGCGTTGGAGGTGAAGGCGTTGGGCTCGGCGCCGTTTTTCGCCAGTTCCTGAAGGGCGTTGCCCTCCTCGGTGTCGAACATCTTGTGCTCCAAATAGTGGGCGATTCCGGCGGGGGTGTCCAGCCACCGGCCGTTTAGCTGAAAGCGGGTGTCCATACCGCCGTAACGGGTGGCGAAGAAGGCGTATTTTTTGGCGTGGTCCGGCTTGGGAATCACCCGGATTTCCAGGCCGTTGGGCAGGGTCTCACAGCAGACGGTCTCGCCTAGGCGTTCATAAAGAATGGATTTCATGCCTCCGCCTCCTTTCCCTGTAGGAAGTATACGGTATCCAGCTTCACCGTGCCCATGGCCGCAAAAACGCGCTCCGGGGTGACGGCGCGAACCTGAGCCGCCAAGTCCTCCGGGGACTCATCCCGGCCGGTGGCGGCCTGGCCCAGATAGAAGTTTTCCAGCTTCCCCTGGGAGTCTCCCATGGAGGCGTAAGCGTTCAGCAGGGTGCTCCGGGCGGCCTCCAGCTCCCAGTCCTCCAGTTGCCCCTTCTGCACGGCTTCCAGCTGGGCGCGGATTTCGTCATAGGCCTTCTGGTAGTTCTCAAACTCAATGCCGGAGGAGACGGTGATAAGCCCCTTGTGCCGGTGGAAGAGGGAGGAGGCGTAATAGCAGAGGGACAGCTTTTCCCGGACGTTCAGGAAGAGCTTGGAGTTGCTGCTTCCGCCAAAGAGGGTGTTGCCCAGCAGCAGGGCGGCGGCGTCATCGCTGCCACAGGAGAAGCCCATGCCCAGCTTGCCCTGGGTAACGTCCAGCCGCTCCGTGAGGATGCGGGGCTCCTCCGGCAGGACGTGGGGCGTCCGCTCCGGCGGGGGGGCGATGTCCTTCCGGGGCAGGTCCGCCAGAGCGGAGCGAAGGGCGTCCTCCACCCGGGAGCGCTCTGCGCTGCCGCTGTAGAATATCTCCAGCCGGGCGGTGGAAATCAGCTCCCGATAGGCGTCAAAGAGCAGCTGGGGGTGGAGAGCGGCGGTGATCTGCTCGTTGCCAAGGCGGGGCACGCCATAGGGCTCCCCGGTGCACATCTCCTGGAGGAGGCGGCTGTCGGCATAGGAGCGCTTGTCGTTTAGGATGCTGCGGATGGCGTCGATGAGGTTGGTTTTCTCGCTTTCAAAGTACTCCTCTAGAAACAGACCGTCCCGGGTGACGGGATGGCAAATCAGCTCGCCCAGGAGGCTGGCGGCCGGCTCCAGCAGGCGTTCGCCTCCGGGGGCGAAGCTGTCGTCAATGAGACTGGCCACGAAGCCCACGCACTGGGATTCCCCTTTCTTGCGGACAGTGCCGTCAATCCGGGCACCGTAGAGCTGGTCCAGGCGCTGGGCCAGGGCACCCATGTCCGGGCAGGAGACGGTGCCCCGGCGGAGAATGGCGCCCAGGAGGGCGTTGGCCGAGGCGGTTTCCCATTTCAGGGGAACCACGAACTGGGCGGAGAGGAGGCTTGTCTTAAATTTCTTCGCCGGGAGATATGTGAGGAACACGCCGCCGGCAAGCTGGGTTCTTGTCACTTAAGTTCAGCTCCTTTTGTGGAATCGGGTCTTTGCCAAGGTGATTATTCGTATCCAAGTATATACTGAATGGGGCGGGATTGCAAGACTGACATATTTCCCGCCCGCCGGACATAGGTTGTCCCAGAGGTGAGCGGATATGAAACAAAAGAAAACTCTGGTCAAGGTCCTTCGGCGGGTGGAGGCGGCCCTTTTGGCGGCGGGGACGCTGTGGGCTGCCGCCGTCACCGCCGGGAGCGACAGCGCGGCGGCGGCATATTCCGCCCTGGCGGAGGCTTTGCCGGAACGGATGCTCCGCTGGGAGCTGGGGGATTTGTGGGCTGGAGACGGCCTGTCCCCAGCGGCGGCGCTGACCATCGGGGAGTCGCCGCTGCTGCTGGCGGTCCGGGAGGAGGTGGCGGAGCTCCAGGCTCTGGAGCGGCAGGAGCCGCCGGAGGAGGACGGAGAGACCCAGGCCCCCGTCCGGGCCCCGGTGGAGGAGACCCCGGTGGAGCCCGCGGCTCCCATCGCGGCGGATAACGGTGTCCCCGCCAAGACGCTGATTCCCACGGACCCCAGCGGCTATACCGTCTGCGGACGGGTGTTCATCAGCAACTCCACCAGCCATGAGCTATCCGTTTCGGAGCTCCAAAAGCCCTTTGCCGCGGCCCTGGGGGAGGGGGAGCCCCAGGTGCTGATTCTGCATACTCACGGCAGCGAGGCCTATACCCCCGTCCCGGGGACGGAGGGAATCATCTGGTCTGGGGACTACCGGACTACGGACTACCGCTATAACGTGGTGAAGGTGGGAGACGAGATGGCGGAGGTTCTGGGAGAGGCGGGCGTCTCCGTCCTCCACGACCGGACGCTGTACGACTACCCCAATTACACGGGGGCCTATGACCGGGCCCTGGTCTCCATACGGAAATACCTGGAGCGGTATCCCTCCATCCGCTTTGTGCTGGACGTGCACCGGGACGCCATTGAGGACGGACAGGGGAACCAGTACAAGGCGGTGTCGGAGGTGGAGGGTGTGGGGGTTCCAGCCCAGATGTCCCTGGTGATGGGCAGCGACGGCAGCGGCCTGGAGCACCCGGACTGGCTGGAAAACCTGCGCCTGGCGGCGGCGGTGCAGCAGGACGTGCTGGAGCGTTACCCCACGCTGATGCGCCCGGTGCTGCTGCGGAACTCCCGGTACAACCAGCACGCCACCACCGGGTCGCTGCTGCTGGAGGTGGGGGCCGCCGGAAACTCCCCGGAGGAGGCGGTGCTGGCGGGGCGGCTCTTCGCGGAGCGGTTCGCGGCGGTACTGCTGGAGAAAAGGGACGGCATGGAATCTGCGGCCCCCCCGGAAAGCGGGGACGGCCCGGAAGAGGAGGGCGGCGGGGAGGCGGCTTCGTAAGAGGCCGCCTCTTTTTGTAAATTTTTCCGCCGCGCATGAAACCGCCGAAATCAGGGACCCTAAAACCACCCAACGATTTGAACGCAAAAGGAGTGAGCCCATTTGGAAACGGGAATCCACAACACCTCCGAGATCGGGCGGCTGAAAAAGGTCCTGCTCCACCGCCCGGGCCAGGAGTTGGAAAACCTGATGCCGGAGTATCTGGAGCGGCTTTTGTTCGACGACATCCCCTATCTCCGGGAGGCCCAGAAGGAGCACGACGCCTTTGCCGAGTGCCTGCGCCAGCAGGGCGTGGAAGTGGTTTACCTCACGGACCTGGTGGTGAATTCCATTACCAGCGACGAGGTCCGCAAGGAGCTGGTGATGCAGTTCCTGGACGAGGCCGGCGTCAAGGACCAGCGGAGCCGGGTGCTCCTGGGGGAGTACCTGGGGAAGATGCCGGACAAGCAGATGGTCTCCACTATGATGGCCGGCGTGCGGAAAAGCCAGCTCCAGGGCGAGAGCGAGAAGCTGGCGGACCTCTTATCCGCAGCCGGGGACGGGTATCCCTTCGTGGTGGACCCCATGCCAAACCTCTATTTTACCCGGGACCCCTTCGCCACCATCGGCACCGGCGTGTCCATCCACAAGATGCTGACGGAGACGAGAAACCGGGAAACCCTCTTCGGCAAATTTATCTTCGAGCACAACCCGGAGTATATGCACGCCCCCCGGTGGTACGACCGGGGCGAGACCTCCTCTCTGGAGGGCGGGGATATTTTAATTCTCAGCCCCCAGGTGCTGGGGGTGGGCATCTCCCAGCGGACCAAGGGGGACTCTATCGACACCCTGGCGGAGGCGGTGCTGACCTACAGCCGGACGAGCTTTAAGAAGCTTCTGGCCTTCAACATCCCCAAGAGCCGGTCCTTCATGCACCTGGACACGGTGTTTACCATGGTGGACCGGGACAAGTTCACGGTGCATCCCAACATCCTTTCCAGCATTACGGTGTTTGTCATGGAGCTGGACGAGAACAAAAAGATGAAGATCACCCAGGAGGACGGCCGTTTGGAGGACATCCTCAAGGAGCACCTGGGGCTGGATCATGTGACCCTCATTGAATGTGGCCGGGGCAGCGAGGTGGACGCGGCCCGGGAGCAGTGGAACGACGGAAGCAACACCCTGGCCATCGCCCCCGGCGAGGTGGTGGTGTATTCTCGGAACTACGTGACGAACCGCTCCCTGGAGGAGGCGGGGATTAAGGTGCACACCATTCCCAGCGCGGAGCTGAGCCGCGGGCGCGGCGGGCCCCGGTGCATGAGCATGCCGCTCTGGCGGGAGGACCCGTAAGGTTCCCCCGCCCGAAGGGCGAGTACAATCCCCCCTTTTCAGGGGGAACCAGAAAAGGAAGGTAACACAACATGGCATTGAATTTAAAAGGCCGCAGCTTTTTAACCCTGGAGGATTTCACCCCCGGCGAAATCCGCTATCTTTTGGACCTGGGCCACGACCTGAAGGCCAAGCGCCGCGCCGGCGTCTGTGAGCCCGCCCTGAAGGGCAAGCACATCGTGCTGCTCTTCGAAAAGACCTCCACCCGGACCCGGTGCTCTTTTGAGGTTGCCGCCACCCAGGAGGGCGCCCATGTCACCTACCTGGACGCGGGCAGTTCCCAGATGGGCAAGAAGGAGTCCCTGGAGGATTCCGCCAAAGTGCTGGGCCGCTTCTTCGACGGCATCGAGTACCGCGGCTATGCCCAGCAGGTGGTGGAGGACCTGGCGAAATGGTCCGGCGTTCCCGTGTGGAACGGCCTCACCGACTGGGACCACCCCACCCAGATCCTCGCCGACATGATGACCCTGGAAGAGCGCTGCGCCAAGCCCCTGAACAAGATGAAGGTGGTATTCCCCGGCGACGTGCGGAACAACATGTGCTACGCCTGGATGATCGGCGCGGCCAAAATGGGCATGCACTTCGTGGGCCTGGGGCCCCAGGAGCTGGCCAAGCAGATGGACCAGGAGCTGGTGAAGCGGGTCTTCGCCGAGGCTAGGCAAAACGGCGGCCTCATTGAGATCACCGACGACATGGGCTCCCTCAAGGACGCCGACATGATCTACGGCGACATCTGGGCCTCTATGGGCGAGGAGGAGCTGATCCCCAAGCGGGCGGAGCTGCTCTCCCCCTTCCGGGTGACGGAGGAGACCATGAAGGCCACGGGGAACCCGGACGTGCTCTATATGCACTGCCTGCCCTCTTTCCACGACTTTGAGACGAAGCTTGCCAAGGAGTGGAAGGACAAGGGCGTGGACATCCGGGAGGTCACCGACGAGGTCTTCCGGGGCCGCCACAGCGTGGTCTTCGACGAGGCCGAAAACCGGATGCACTCCATCAAGGCCGTCCTGGTGGCCACCATCGGAAAATAAAGGGGGAGATCCCTTTGGAACGAGCGAGATTCCGTATGCCGACGGCATACACCATTTTGTTTCTGCTTATCATCCTGGTGGCCCTGTGTACCTGGCTGGTCCCGGCGGGGGCCTACCAGTACGTGAACGAGGCCCCGGTAGCCGGGACCTATCACGCCGTGGCCCAGAGCCCCCAGGGGGCCGGGGCGGTGCTGAAGGCCGCTTTCGCCGGGTTTTACGACGCGGTGGACGTGTGCGTCTTCATTTTGATGGTGGGCGGCTTCCTGGGCGTGGTCATGAGAACCGGGGCGGTGGACGCCGGCGTGGGCCGGATCATTCAGCGCCTGGGGGGAAGAGAGAAATGGCTGATCCCCATTTTGATGATCGCCTTTGGCCTGGGGGGCACCACCTACGGCATGTGGGAGGAGACCATGGCCTTCTATCCCCTGCTGATTCCCGTCTTTCTGGCGGCGGGCTATGACGCGGTGGTGGGTATCTCCGTCATCCTCCTGGGAGCCGGGGCGGGTATCATCAGCTCCACGGTGAACCCCTTTGCCACGGGCATCGCGGCGGGCTTCGCCGGGGTGTCCCTGGGGGACGGCATCCTCCTCCGGGCTATCCAGTGGGTGGTCTTTGAGGGGGCGGCGATTTGGTTCGTCATGGCCTACGCCGCCCGGGTGAAGCGGGACCCCGCCCGGTCCGTGGTGGGCGTGGGCGCGGGGAAGATCCAGGCCAACATGGAAGAGACGGTGGAGTTTACGCCCAAGCGGAAGGTCATCATGGCCATCTTCACCCTGACCTTCCTGATTATGATTTACGGCGTCATTCCCTTTGACGAGATGGGCCTGCCCCTGCCGGTGCTGGGCTGGTGGTTCCCGGAGCTCAGCGCCCTGTTCCTGGTCAGCGGCGTGATCATCGGCCTCATCGACCGCATGGGCGAGGAGGCCATTGCCGAAACCTACGTGGCGGGCTGCGCGGATTTGCTGGGGGTGGCCCTGATCATCGGCATCAGCCGGGGCATTACCGTGCTGATGAACGACGGGCAGATCACCGGCACCATCCTCCACTGGGGAGAGCAGGCCCTCTCCGGGGCGGGGCCCGTCAGCTTCGTGCTGTTGGTGTACCTGCTGTACCTGCCCTTGACGGTGCTGATTCCCTCTTCTTCCGGCCTGGCCACGCTGTCGGTGCCCGTCATGGCCCCCCTGGGCCGCTTCGCGGGGGTGGGAGGCGACCTGGTGGTGACGGCCTTCCAGTCCGCCTCCGGCCTGGTGAACATCATCACCCCCACGGCGGCGGTGGTGATGGGGGCCCTGGCCCTGGGGCACGTGCCCTATGACAAATGGGTGAAGTATGTCTGGAAGCTGATTTTGTATTTCTTTTTGCTGACTCTGGTATTTTTGATCGCAGGCGTGGCGCTGGGCTGAGCGAAAAAACCACCGGCTCTTTTGAGCCGGTGGTTTGCCGCTGTCACGGGATGATCTCAATCCAATACCCGTCCGGGTCGGTGATGAAGTAAATGCCCATGGCGGGATTCTCAAAGCAGACGCAGCCCATCTCCTTGTGCTTGGCATAGGCCGCCTCGTAGTCGGGGGCCTTGAGGGCCAGGTGGAACTCGCATTCCCCCAGGTCATACTTCTGGGGATGGTCCCGCAGCCAGGTCAGCTCCAGGCGGAAGGTGGTCTTCCGGTCTCCCAGGAAGACGATGACAAAACTGCCGTCCTCCGCCTCCTTCCGGCGGACCGGGGACAGGCCCAGGGCCTCTTTGTAGAACGTTAGGGAGCGCTCCAGGTCGGTAACGTTAAAATTGAAATGATTGAACGTATACATACTCCGCCGCCTTTCAGCACGCTTGCTCTTTCAAGATGGTGTAAACCTCGTAAATGTCCTGAATAGTATAGGTAGCCCGGACGTCCTTGGGGACGTTGCCGTCCCGGGACTGGGTCAGGAAGGAATGGATGTGGAAGGTAGCCCCAAAGCCCAGATTCTGGGGGCCGATGACGTCCCGGGAGTAGGTGTCGCCCACGTAGGCGCAGGTCTTGGGGTCCGAGCGGACCTGATTCAGGGAGACCAGGAAGATGTTGGGGTCCGGCTTGCGGTAGCCGGTGACGGAGGACAGGGTCACGTCCTGGAAGTAATCCCGGATGCCGTACTCCTCCAGCGTGCGGAAGACCTGGTAGAGGGCGGCGGTGTTGCTGATGACGCCCAGCTTCATGCCCAGGCCCTTCAAACCCTCCAGCATTTCCTTTACCTTGGGGCGGAGCGCACGGTGGTAGTGGGTGACCTCCCACATGTGGGCCAGCTCCTCGGAGAAAGGCTTCACGGTGTCGAAGTCCAGGCCCAGCTCCGTCAGGACATAGTTGCCCCAAATCTCCTCGGGCTTGAGCTCCCGGTTCGTGGGGCCCCGGTAGGCGGCGTAGCGGTCCCAGCCGTCGGCAAAGGCCTGGATGGCGGCAGGGATGTCCAGGGACAGGGGATGGCCGTGGTCCGCCAGGATGCGGAGAACGCCCTCGGCGGAGGCTTTTTTGCTGGCCTCGTCGATGAAGATATCCTCCAGAGTCCCGCCCATGTCAAACAATACGGTATCAATCATAAATTCTCACTGCCTTTTCCAAGGCCTTGCCGGGTCTCCGGCAGGGGGCCTTTTTTTCCAGTATAGATAATATGCCAGGAGGGATGAGCCCAGGCCCAGCGCCAGAGGGGCCAGCACAAACATCCCGAAGAATTGGAGGACCAGCCCGGCGTTTTCCCAGCCCATGAGCATTATGAGCCCGATCAAACAGGCCAGCATCAGCAGCGTCAGCCAGAGATAGCCGGCGGGGAGCAAACGCTTGTCGCCGGGCAGCAGCCAGACCAGAGAGGCCGCCGCCGTCCCCGCCGCCGCGGGCGCCAGGGCTTCCACCAGGCTGATGAGCCAGACGGGAAGCGCCGACCCGCTCAAAAGGCCGTCCAGCCAGGGGTTGAGCAGGGCGAAGCAGCCGCCGTAAACGGCCAGCAGCACCCAGCAGAGGCAGAAGGAGTAGAGCAGGATGGTGCTCTTTACCCTGCCGTTTTCCGTCATCTGGAACGCGCCCCAGAATTTGTCCGCGAACTTGCCGACCCGCTCGTCGATCTCTTTTTGCCGGATGGGATTTGCCATAGGGTTCCTCCTTAAAAGCCTTGAAACATGGAAGCTGTATTCACAGGCGGGAAGCCTGTGCCGTTTCTCGCCTGTGAATACAGCTTCTTAGAAGGCGGGCGGGCGGCCGGCCGGCCGCCCGCCCAGCAAAGCTGTGAACGCGGCGATGGCAGAGAGCGGGATTACTGGTTCAGCCAGTACATCCACATATCCTGCACGTCGGGATAGATCTCATAGATGGAGACCAGGTCGTTGGCCCGGGCGCCCAGCTCGTTGAGCTTGGCGGGGTTCTTCTCGTCCACGAAGTCGTCACGCAGGGGCCAGTTGCCGACCTTGGTGAAGGGCTTCAGGCCGCCGCTCTGGCAGTCCGCACCGCCGGTGACGAAACGGATGAAGAGGCGGGCGCCAGCGGGGCTGTTGCAGCCCTGGACGACCATCATGGCCTCGGTGTTCAGCAGGGCGGTGTAGGGGCTGAGGTTGATGCACCAGTCGATGTTGTAGCCGGACTCCTCCCGGTTTTCGATCTTACCGGCGGAGGCCAGGGCCAGGGCGGGCTGCTCCTTGGTGGAGTTGTGGACGGCCAGCACCAGCTCGTCGCCGTCGCCGATGAAAGTCATCTTAGCCTGGGTGAAGCGCCACAGGTACTCAACGCCCGCGTTGTTCTCGGGAACCTCGAAGGCGAACTTGGAGGCGTCGTAGGTGTACTCCAGGTCCTTGCCATAGGTGTCCTTGTAGGACTGGGCCATTTCGTCGGCGTTGATGATGAAGCTGGCGAACAGGGAGAGGTACGCGGTCTCCTGGCCGATTTCCTTGGTGTAGAGGGCGAATTTCTGGTTGCCGGCGTCATCCTTCTCGATGATCTCCCACCAGCTGTGAATGGGCTGGCCATCGGGGAACGCTTCGGTGTTGTAATACCAGAAAGCCTGAGAGGAGTACAGGGGATAGCTGTACTTCAGGTTCTCCTCGGGGATGTGGGCGCAGATGTCCCGGGGATAGAAGGGCTCGATGACACCCTTGTCATAGTACTCGTGGAACACTTCTCCGTTGACGTCCTTGGTCTGGAGCACGTCGGCGGTGATGTTTCCGGTTTCGTTTTCCATCCTGGCCTTGCTCAGGACCTCGTCGGAGTCCAGGTCGGAGACCACCAGGTCCAGGCCGGGGAACATCTCCTCAAAGGGCTCCTCTTCCTTCAGCATCTTGGAGGAGGTGGCGTAGACGTTGATGGTGGTGTCTTCCTTCAAGGCCATCTCGTAGAGCTCCTCGTCGGTCATGTCGCTCCACTCGTCATAGTAGGGGCCATAGACGTTTTCTCCGGTGTCCATGTCATAGCCCAGCTTCAAGTCGGTGGTGGGAGCGGCGTCGCCGCCATCGGAAGGCTGCTCGGTCCCGGTGGAGGCGCCGGAGTCGGCGGGGGCCTGGGTATCGCCGCCCTTGTCGCCGCCGCAGGCGGCCAGGCTGAGGACCATTACCAGGGCCATCAGCAGCGCAAAGAGTTTCTTCTTCATCAGATCTTCTCCTTTCGTTTTGGGGAAATAGTGATGCTGGAATCTATATAGCCAAGGGGGCGGAAACGGGAGCTTAGCCCGTACCCCGGCGGCTGGCCCGCCGCCGGGGGTGCGCCTCTTTGCCTATCCGGGAGGAAGGAGGG
>CATOKC010000052.1 GCA_951800675.1 uncultured Oscillibacter sp. | reverse complement strand
AGCGGGCATATAAAAAATACTTTGCCCGCACAAAAAAGGGCACCATGACCAAGCCGGACTTTTTGACATGGGAGATGGAGTCCGAGCGGCTCCGGGACGAGGCGCTGTCAGAGTATAACCGAGCAAAAACAGAGGACGAGAAGGCCGCTATTGCGGAACGGCTGCGTGAGGAACTGAACCGTCAGTGAGCGCAGCCCTATCTTTGGAGACGCTGGTGCAGAATATTTAACGAGGAGGAAGCGATATGTCTATTCTTGGCGCAGTGATCGTCCCTCACCCGCCGCTGATCATTCCCACAGTAGGACGTGGGCGGGAGCAGGAAGTCCAGTCTACCATCGATGCTTACCAGACCGCCGCAAAGCAGGCGGCGGCCTGGGAACCGGAGGTGCTCATCATCACCTCGCCCCACCAAATTATGTACGCCGACTACTTCCACATCTCCCCGGGCCAGGGCGCTGCCGGAGACATGTCCGCCTTCGGCACGGCCCAGACCAAACTGCGTTTGGAGCATAAAAGAAATCGGCGGAGGGACTGTGCTATATGAACATCATTGGCCACGTTTTCAAGAAAATGACGGCTGTTATTTTTGTGTTCCATGTAAAGCTGCGGAGTCCTGTCAGTCGACAGAACTCCGCAGCTTTTTGCAGTTTTTTTAGTTATTTGGAAACTGCTGTTCCCCATATCCCAAACAGCTTCCTGCTCTTCAGAGGATATTGCCGCCCGGCCCTGTTCCCCCTGTTATCTCACACTAAACAGCAGGTCGCCATAGTTGGGAAATGGCCAGTACTTCTTTGCGGTGACGGTCTCTGCCTCATCGCAAGCCCGGCGCAGCCGTTCCATCTGCGGCAGCACCCGGTCCCGGATGCGCTCGGACTCCGTCCTTATATCGCCAGCTCCTGCCAGTTCCTCCACCAGCCGCTCCAGCTCCGCTGTCCCGGTGTCAATCTGATCTGTGAGACCGGACAGCTTCTCTACCAACGCCATCTCATACGCACAGGCACAGCTGGGACTCAGCGCCTTTTTGCCGGCCGCTGCCCTTGCGGTGTCGGCAGCAAATGCCTGTATGGCGGGAAGGATCTCGGTACGGGCCATGTCCGCCATGGTCCTGGCCTCAATGAAAATGGTCTTACAGTAGTTGTCCAGCGTGACCTCGCAGCGGGAAACCAGTTCCGCCTTGGTATACACGCCGTGGGAGGTGAGCATATCCACGTTCTTCTGGTCCAGCAGATGGGGAACGCAGTCCGGCGTACTGGGGTAGTTCATCAGCCCCCTCTGTTCGACAGCCTCCTTGATCCAGGCGGCATCGTAGCCGTTGCCGTTGAAGATAATCCGCTTGTGGTCACGAATGGTATCACGGATCAGGCCCTGCAGGGCGGATTCAAAGTCCCCTGTTCCCTCCAGCTGATCGGCAAAGCGCTTCAGGCTCTCGGCCATGGCGGCATTGAGCATAATGTTGGCACAGGCGATGGAGTCCGAGGAACCCACCATGCGGAATTCAAACTTATTTCCCGTAAAGGCAAAGGGCGAGGTTCGGTTGCGGTCAGTGGTATCCCGGCGGAACCGGGGCAGAACGTCCGCTCCCAGCTTCACCTTCCCCGCCTTCACGCCGGTGTAGGGCGCGTCATGCTCGATTGCGTCCAGAATGGCCGTCAGCTCCTCGCCCAGGAACATGGACACCACGGCGGGCGGAGCCTCGTTGGCTCCCAGTCTGTGGTCATTTCCGGCGGTAGCCACTGAGATGCGCAGAAGGTCCTGAAAGTCATCCACCGCCTGGATAACGGCGCACAAAAACAGAAGGAACTGGGCGTTTTCATAGGGCGTCTCTCCGGGAGAGAGGAGATTGACGCCGGCGTCAGTGGACAACGACCAGTTGTTGTGCTTGCCGGAGCCGTTCACGCCCTCAAAGGGTTTCTCGTGGAGCAGACAGACCAGGCCGTGGCGGGCGGCTACTTTCTGCATGATCTCCATAGTCAGCTGGTTGTGGTCTGTGGAAACATTCGTGGTGGAGTAGATGAGGGCCAGTTCATGCTGAGCCGGAGCCACCTCGTTGTGCTGGGTCTTGGCCAGGATGCCCAGCTTCCAAAGCTCCTGATTCAGATCCTCCATGTAGGCGGCCACCCGGGGCTTGATCGTGCCAAAGTAGTGATCATCCATCTCCTGTCCCTTGGGAGGCCGGGCGCCGAAAAGCGTGCGTCCGGTGAAGCGCAGGTCCCGGCGCTGCTCCCACAGCTTGGCGTCCACCAGGAAATACTCCTGTTCCGGGCCCGCAGCGGTGCTTACCCGCTTTACCTCCGTGTTTCCAAACAGGCGCAGAATGCGCAGCGCCTGTCGGTTCAGCGCCTCCATGGAGCGCAGCAGAGGCGTCTTCTTGTCCAGCGCCTCACCATTGTAGCCGCAGAAGGCGGTGGGAATGCACAATGTCCGGTCCTTGATAAACGCGTAGGAGGTGGGGTCCCACGCGGTGTAGCCCCGTGCCTCAAAGGTGGCCCGCAGTCCGCCGGATGGGAAAGAGGAGGCATCCGGCTCTCCTCGGATCAACTCTTTGCCGGAGAACTCCATGATGACGCCGCCGTCCGGAGCGGGTGAGATAAAACTGTCGTGCTTCTCGGCGGTAACACCGGTAAGGGGCTGAAACCAGTGGGTAAAGTGGGTTGCCCCATGGGCCACCGCCCAATCCCGCATAGCGGAGGCCACCGCGTTGGCCACGCCAATATCCAGCCTCGCGTCCTCATCAATGGTCCTGCGAAGAGACTGGTACACTTCGGCGGACAGATTCGCTTTCATCACCCGATCATCAAATACCAAACTTCCGAAATACTCTGGCAGTGCTGCCATGTTCGTTCACCCTTTCCGCGATCATCGCATAAAAAGGGCAAAGGCGCCTTCCGGGAATACTCCCTAAAGACGCCTTTGCCTTTATGGGGGCATTATACGCCCTCGCCGGGGCCCTGTCAATCATTTTTCAGGGGTTTCAGAAATCTTGGCCGAAACACCGGAAAATTCCGCTGCCGCGAAAAATTTTTCATGAACTTTCCACGATGGGCATTTCTCTTTCCAGAACCTATACCACCCGTACAAGATTGGTGCAGCCATTGAGGTACGCATCCACCTCCGCGGCGGCACTCCGCCCCTCCGCTATGGCCCATACCACAAGAGACTGGCCCCGGCGCATATCCCCGGCGGCAAAGACCTTCTCCACGGTGGTGGCAAAGCCGCCCTCCGAAGTCCGGACCGTCTCATCCCAGGCCACGCCGAAGGCCTTGCACACTTCGCCCGCGCATCCGGCAAAGCCGGTGGCGGCGATCAGGAGCCCGCAGGGCAGAGCGTCTCCCTCCGTGGTGGTCACGGCGGTCAGTGCGCCGTTCTCCACACGGATCTCCTTAATTTGCACGCCAAACCGCCTGGGATCCTCTCCAAACAGGGCAGCAGCCTCCTCATGGGCACAGTCCCGGGGCAGAACACCGTTTTGCAGGTAGTCTGCCTCCGGACGGCGCACCAGCTGTGCAATGGACCGGCATCCCTGCCGCAGGGCCGTGGCCACGCAGTCGGAGGCGGTGTCGCCGGTACCGATGATGATCACGTCCCGCCCCTCCGCTGTGGGAACGGCGGGCGTTTTACCAAACTGCCGCTGTTCCACAGCGGCCTTCAAAAACTCCGTGCCGTAGCAGATGCCGGAGATTCCTTCTGTCTCCAATCCAAGGGGGCGGGGCCGCTCCGCGCCGCAGCAGAGGATTACCGCATCATAGTCCCGCAGCAGCCTCTGGGCCACCTGGGGGTCCGCCGCATCCACACCGGTGACAAAGCTGACCCCCTCGTCCGTCATCAGGTTAATTCTGCGCTTTACGATGTCCTTGGGCAGCTTCATATTGGGAATGCCGTAGGTCAAAAGCCCTCCGGGCCGCTCCTCCCGCTCCACAACGGTGACAGAGTGGCCCCGGTGATTCAGCTGGTCCGCCGCCGCCAGGCCCGCCGGGCCGGAACCCACCACCGCCACCTTCTTTCCCGACCACTGAGGCGGACGGCGGCGCCGCACCGCCCCGGCGGCAAAGGCCTCCTCTATGACGCTCAGCTCGTTGTCCCGGATGGTCACGGCATCGCCGTACATTCCGCAGATGCACGCCTCCTCGCAGGGCGCAGGGCAGACCCGCCCGGTGAACTCCGGGAAATTATTGGTTTTCAGCAGGCGGCTCAGGGCATGAGAGGGGTTCCCCGCATGGATCATGTCGTTCCACTCGGGAATCAAATTATGCAGGGGACAGCCAAAGTCCCGCCCCTCCCACCGAATGCCGGATTGGCAGAATGGGACGCCGCAGTTCATACACCGCCCTCCCTGTTCCCGGCGGGCATCCGCCGTCAGGGGGATGCGGAAGGGCTCCCAGTCCCGGACCCGCTCCAGCGGCGGGCGGTCCGCCAGCTCCCGCCGGTCATATTCCAAAAATCCAGTGATCTTTCCCATATCGTCACCCCTCCTTATCCTCTCGCGGTGGCATAAAACGCCTCGATCTCCGCCTGCTCCCGGCTCATGCCCTTTTCCTCCTGCTGGGCAATAGCCCGAAGCATCCGGTCATAGTCTCTGGGCATGACCTTCTTGAAGCAGGGAATATAGGACTGGAACGCCGCCAGAATTTGCTTCCCTCTGGGGGAACCGGTGGCGGCTACATGCTCCTCAATCAGGGCACGAAGCTCCGCAATATCGTGGGCCTCTGTCAGTTCCGCAGCCTGAACCTGCTCCTTATTGAGACGGAGATACAAATCATGCCGTTCGTCCAGCACGTAGGCCACGCCGCCGGACATGCCCGCCGCAAAGTTCTTCCCGGTGGGCCCCAGGATCACTGCCCGGCCTCCGGTCATGTACTCGCAGCCATGGTCGCCCACGCCCTCCACCACAGCGGAGGCACCGGAGTTGCGGACGCAGAAGCGCTCTCCGGCCATACCGTTGATGAAGGCCTTGCCGCCGGTGGCTCCATAGAGAGCCACGTTGCCCACGATGATGTTCTCCCCCGGCTTAAACCTGGTCCCCCCCGCCGGTGGATGCAGAATCAGCTTGCCGCCGGAGAGGCCCTTGCCGAATCCGTCGTTGCAGTCCCCCTCCAGGTCCAGCGTCAGCCCCCTGGGGATAAATGCCCCGAAGGACTGCCCGCCGCCGCCGCGGCAGGTGATGACATAGCTGTCCTCCGGCAGGCCGTTTTCGCAGGTTCGGGTGATCTCTGAACCGAACAGGGTGCCGAAAGCCCGGTCCGTGGAGGAAATCCGGATATCCAGACGCCCGCTCCTCCTGTCCCTGAGACTTTTTCCCAGTTTTTCCATCAGCACCCGCATATCCGCCGTCCTCTCCAGCTGAAAGTCGTAGACTGCGGCGGGGTCGAAGTGGGGCACATGGTCACCACAGGGATTTTGCAGCAGTGCGTCCAGATTCAGGGCCTCCGCCCGGCGAGTTATCAGTTTTTCCCGAACCCGCAGCAAATCGCACCGGCCCACCAGCTCGTCCACGGTCCGTACGCCCAGGGAGGCCATGTACTCCCGCAGCTCCCGCGCTACAAAATACATAAAGTTCTCCACGTACTCAGGCCTGCCGGAAAACCGCTTCCGGAGCTCTGGGTCCTGGGTGGCAATACCGGCGGGACAGGTGTCCAGATTACACACCCGCATCATGCAGCAGCCCATGGCCACCAGGGGCGCAGTGGCAAAACCGAATTCCTCCGCCCCCAGCATACAGGCAATTGCCACGTCCCGGCCTGTCATCAGCTTGCCATCGGCTTCAATCACCACCTGCTGGCGGAGGTCGTTTTGTATCAGGGTCTGATGGGCCTCCGCCACCCCCAGCTCCCAGGGCAGGCCCGCCCCCTGAATGGAGCTGCGGGGGGCCGCTCCGGTACCGCCGTCGTGGCCGGAGATCAGCACCACCTGCGCCCCGGCCTTGGCAACGCCGGCGGCAATCGTGCCTACTCCCGCCTCGCTGACCAGTTTGACACTGATCCGGGCGAACCGGTTGGCGTTTTTCAAATCATATATCAGTTGGGCCAGGTCCTCGATGGAGTAGATGTCATGGTGGGGCGGCGGGGAGATCAGGGTCACGCCGGGGGTAGAACACCGGGTCCTGGCAATCCAGGGATATACCTTTTTCCCCGGCAGGTGCCCCCCCTCGCCGGGCTTGGCCCCCTGGGCCATCTTGATCTGAATCTCATCAGCGCTGACCAGATACTCACTGGTGACGCCGAAGCGGCCTGAGGCCACCTGTTTGATGGCGGAGCGGCGGTCACTGCTCAGCCGCTCCCGTGCCTCGCCGCCCTCGCCGGAGTTGGATTTTCCGCCAATGCGGTTCATCGCAATAGCCATGCACTCGTGGGCCTCCCGGGAGATGGAGCCATAGCTCATGGCCCCGGTCTTGAACCGCCGGACAATGCTCTCCACCGGTTCCACCTCTTCCAGGGGGATTCCCCCGTCCTCCGAAACACGGAAATCCAACAGGCCCCGCAGCGTGTGGGGTTTGTCGGCAAAATCCACCAGGGCACTGTACTCCTTAAAAATCTCATAGCTCCCTTCCCGCGCCGCCTTCTGCAAAAGGAGAATGGTGCGCGGGTTGTACATATGGTCCTCTTTGTCCGGTCCGGAACGGAGCTTGTGAATCCCTGCGGAATCCAGCGTGGAGTCAAAACCCAGACCCAGAGGGTCGAAAGCCTGACTGTGATTCCACTCTACGCCCTCTCCGATTTCCTCCAGCCCCACGCCCTCCACACGGCTGACCGTGTTGGTGAAGTACCGGTCCACAGTGGCCCTGTTGATGCCCACGCACTCAAAAATCTGGGCGGACTGGTAGGACTGGATGGTGGAGATTCCCATTTTGGAGGCGATCTTCACAATTCCGTGGAGAATGGCCTCATTGTAGTCCCTGACGGCCACGGAGGACTCCTTGTCCAGCAGTCCCCGCTCCACCAGCTCCTCCACGCACTCCTGGGCCAGATAGGGATTGATCGCCTGGGCACCGTATCCCAGAAGCGTTGCAAAATGGTGGACGTCCCGGGGCTCCGCGCTCTCCAGAACCATGGAGACCGCTGTCCGTTTTTTGGTCCGAACCAGGTGCTGCTCCAGGGTACTCACCGCCAGGAGAGAGGGAATCGCCACGTGATTTTCATCCACGCCCCGGTCCGAGAGAATGATAATGTTGGCGCCCTTCTTATAGGCCCGGTCCACATTCACCACCAGACGGTCCAAGGCGTTGGCCAGAGGGGATCCCTTGTAGTACAGCAGGGAAACGGTCTCCACATGGAAGCCCGGGCGGTCCATATGCCGAATTTTCATCAGGTCCACCGAGGTCAAAATGGGGTTTTGGATTTGAAGAACCGTACAGTTGGACGCTTTCTCTTCCAGCAGGTTGCCGCTGGGGCCCACATAAACGGTGGTGTCGGTGACAATTTCTTCCCGGATGGCGTCGATGGGGGGATTCGTCACTTGGGCGAAAAGCTGCTTGAAGTAGTTGAACAGGGGTTGGCGGCGCTCGCTGAGTACTGCCAGCGGCGTGTCCACCCCCATGGCGGAGGTGGGCTCCATCCCATCCCGGGCCATGGGGAGAATGGCATCCTTCACCTCCTCATAGGTGTAGCCGAAGGCCTTATACAGCCGGTCCCGCAGCTCCTGAGTATGGGTCTCCACCCGCTTGTTGGGAATGGGGAGGTCCCGGAGGTGAATCAGATTGGCGTCCAGCCACTCGCCGTAGGGCTGGCGGCGGGCATAGCGGGATTTGAGCTCTGCGTCGTCCACCAGCCGGCCTTCCCGGAGGTCCGCCAGCAGCATCCGTCCCGGCTGAAGGCGGGACTTTTTTACAATGCACTCCGGCGGCACATCCAGCACTCCCACCTCGGAGGAGAGAATCAGTTGTTGATCGTCTGTGAGATACCACCGGCAGGGCCGAAGTCCGTTCCGGTCCAGCACCGCCCCCACGGTGTCGCCGTCAGAGAAGACGATGGCGGCGGGCCCGTCCCAGGGCTCCATCATGGTGGCGTAATAGTGGTAGAAATCCCGCTTCTCCCGGTCCATCCGCTTATCCTTAGCCCACGGCTCCGGGATGCAGAGCATGACGGCCCGAGGCAGCTCCATACCGTTCATCATCAGGAACTCCAGGGTGTTGTCCAGCATAGCGGAGTCTGACCCGTTCTGGTCCACAACAGGCAGAATCTTATCCATATCGTCATCCATAACGGGAGAGGAGACGGTCTCCTCCCGGGCCAGCATCCGGTCCGCATTTCCCCGGATGGTATTGATCTCCCCGTTGTGGAGAATATACCGGTTGGGGTGCGCCCTCTCCCAGGAGGGGGAGGTATTGGTGGAGAAACGGGAGTGGACCAGGGCGATGGCGCTCTGACAGTCCGGGTCCGTCAAATCGGCATAGAACTGCCGCAGCTGCTCCACCAGAAACATTCCCTTATAGACAATCGTCCGGCTGGAGAAAGAGGGGATATAGGTATTGACATTGGACTGTTCAAATACCCGCCGGACAACATACAGCCTCCGGTCGAACTCCAGACCCCGGGCACAGTCCTCCGGGCGCTTCACGAAGCAGTGGCAGATATGGGGCATACAGCTTCTCGCCTTCTCCCCCAGCACCTCCGGATGGACCGGCACGTCCCGCCAGCCCAGGAACTCCAGTCCCTCCTTGTCCACAATGATCTCCAGCATCTTTTGGGCCTGGGCCCGCCTGACCCTGTCCTGGGGGAAGAAGAACACCCCCACGCCATAATCCCGTTCACCCCCCAGAGCGATTCCGAGGTTACCGGTGGCTTTTACCATCAACCTGTGGGGCACCTGGAGCAGCAGGCCCACGCCGTCGCCGGTCTCTCCGGCGGCGTCCTTTCCGGCGCGGTGCTCCAGCTTTTCCACGATTTTTAAAGCGCTGTCCACCGTCCCGTGGGATTTTCGTCCCCGGATGTCCACAACTGCGCCAATGCCGCAGGCGTCGTGCTCAAACCGGGAGCTGTACAGCGGAGACACAAATGACATAAAAAACACTCCGTTCGCTGGCAAAATAAAAAAAGAGCAACGGGACCCCTTGGGAGGCCCCGTTGCTCTCTCATATTTTTTATTATACGTGCAAAAATACGCAGCTGTCAACGCTTTTTCCTGAAAATATCGAGCTATTCTCCCGTTTTCAGTAACTGCGCCAAAAGATTTCTTTTTGTGTCAGCACTCTTTGTGCATTTATGCGCTGCGGACGAATGTTCTCCATTCACATACGCACCGATTTATTTTGCCTCTTCGTCCTGGAGAGCGTCATAGCCCTGCCCGCCAGTGCGTACCTTCACCACATTTTCCACGTTGTAAACGAAAATCTTTCCATCACCGAAAGCGCCGGTGTACAGCACCTTCCGGGCGGTTTCCACCACCAGACTCACCGGCACCTTGCTGACCACGATGGACACCTGGATGCTGGGCAGCATGGTGGCCTCCACCTTGGCGCCCCGGAAGTAGCCCTCCGTCTTGCCTCGCTGCTCGCCGCAGCCCATGACATTGGTTGCCGTCATGCCTGTAATGCCGATATTGAACATGGCCCGCTTCAGCGCGTCGAATCGCTCCATCTTACAGAGAATGTCCACTCTGGTTATTTTCACGCCGCCCCGGGATGCTTCAACGGAGACGGCGGGGGGCACGGTCTCCACCGGTACCGCCTCCTGCAGGGGAACGGCTTCGGGCGCTGCAGGGACCGGCAGGCCGTCCGGCGTATCGTCGTAGACGAAGGCGAAGCCACCGTAAGCGGAGGGCAGGCCGTGCTCCGTGATGTCCAGGCCCTTCAGCTCCTCCTCCTGGGAGACGCGAAGCCCGATTGTGTGCTTGATGACCAGGAAAACGATGGTAATCATCACCGCCGCCCAGAGGGCCGTGCAGACTGCGCCCAGACACTGGATCAGGAGGAAATGGGCGCCGTGGCCGTAAAGCAGACCCTCGCTGGTGGAGAAGAGGCCGACGAGGATGGTCCCCGCCGCGCCGCAGATGCCGTGGACGGAAATCGCACCCACCGGGTCGTCGATCTTCAAAACGGAGTCGAAGAAATTCACGGAGACAGGCAGCAGCAGTCCGGCGATGGCTCCGATGGCGGCGGCTCCCGCCGGGGAGACCACGTCGCAGCCGGCGGTGATTGCCACCAGCCCCGCCAGGGCGGCGTTAAGGGTCATGCCCACATCCGGCTTCTTGTAGCGAACCCAAGTGTAGATCATAGTCACGACACTGGCCACCGCCGGGGCCATGTTGGTGGTGACAAAAATCAGCCCCGCGCTGACGATCACATCATCCCCCTCCATGCCCACGGTGGAGCAGCCGTTGAAACCAAACCAGCAGAACCAGAGGATAAACACACCCAGAGCGCCCAGGGACAGACTGTGGCCCAGGATGGCCCGGGGCCTGCCCTGGTCGTCGTATTTGCCGATCCGGGGACCCAGGATAGCTGCGCCGATGCAGGCGCACACGCCGCCCACCATGTGAACCGCCGTGGAACCCGCAAAGTCATGGAATCCCAATCGGCTCAGCCAGCCGCCGCCCCAGATCCAGTGGCCGGAAACGGGATAGATAAAGGCGGAGATGCAGAAAGAGTAGAGGCAGTAGGAAATGAACCTGGTCCGCTCCGCCATAGCCCCGGAGACGATGGTGGCCGACGTGGCGCAGAAGACCGTCTGGAAAATGAGGTAGGCAAACAGGGGCACCCCGGCGGGCAGGACGGCGGAATAGTCCCCTCGGACGAAGGGGTCCAGCCCTCCGATGATGGCCCCGGGCCCGGCAAACATCAATCCAAAGCCCAGAAGCCAGTAAGTAGGTGTGCCAATGCAGAAGTCCATGAGGTTCTTCATCAGGATATTGCCGGTGTTCTTGGCTCGGGTAAAGCCTGCCTCGCACATGGCGAAGCCCGCCTGCATCAGGAAGACCAGAGCCGCTCCCAGCAGAACCCAGATGGTGCTGACAGATGAATACATAGTACTCCCTCCTTAAATGAAACGGGCAAAGGCGTCCGAGAGTCACGCTCTCAGGACGCCTTTGCCCTTGTGATGGGTACACTTTACCACGGCGCCGGCAGCTCCGTCAATAGAGGGGGATACAAGATATTAGAGTATCTACACAAAAAACTTTTGCAAAATTATACAATTCACCCAACGTCATACATTGTAAGACTCCACAACCCAACGGGCGGCCTCCGCCAGCTTCATGCCGCTGTCCATGGCCCGGCGCTGGAGAAACCGGTGGGCCTCCTCCTCGCTCATGCGGTTTACATCCATGAGGAGCTCCTTGGCCTTCCGGATCAGCTGCTGGGCCTCTTCTCCTCTCCCGGAAACAGGGTGGCGGAGATGTGTGCTCTCAAAATCCAAAAGCAGCCTTAACGAGGCCATGAACTCAGCATGTGTGGCGGGCAGAGGCAGCTTGTAGAGATTTTCTCCGCCGCACAGGTCCAGATAGGAAGCCCTGGCTATGACCAGCAGCACCGCTGTTCCCCGCAGCTCTGCCGCCAGGGTATCCGCCGTCATATCCGGCAGGTGAAAGCCACAGATTACCATGGCGCTGCCCAGCTGCCGGGCCATGCGGATCACCTCCGCACCGGAAGCGCAGACCATGGTTTCCCAGCCCTCCCTGCTCAGCAGGCACAGGCTCTTTTGCCGGATGCGCTCATCTGCAAAAGCGACAATCGCTCGCTCCATCTGCGGCTCACCATGTAATCAGGCAGCGGTCCAGCTCCCACTGGGATATCTGTGTTCGGTATTCCTCCCACTCCTGCCGTTTGCCCTCAATATACCGCGCAGCATAAGGCCCCAACGCCTTTATTACCACCGGATCCGCCTCCATTGCCCGGAGGGCATCCTCCAGCGACGAGGGCAGATTCCGGATTCCCCGCGACGCCAGCTCTTCCGGCGACATGTGGTAGAGGTTTCCGGCAATCTCCGGCGGCGGCTCCAGCTCCCGCCGGATGCCGTCCAGCCCCGCAGCGAGACATGCCGCCAGCGTCAGATAGGGATTACAGGTGGGGTCGGGGCTCCGCAGCTCCACGCGGGTCCCCTGCCCTCTGGAAACGGGAATTCGGATGAGCGCAGAGCGGTTGCCGGAGGACCAGGTCAGGCAGCAGGGAGCCTCGTAGCCCGCCACCATTCGTTTGTAGGAATTCACCAGCGGATTGGCCAGCGCACAGAATCCCCGGGCGTGCTCCAGAAGGCCCGCGATAAACTGCCGGGCCAGAAGGGACAATCTCTGTGGATCCCTTTCGTCATAAAACATATTCCGTCCCTCACGGAACAGAGAGAGGTTGATATGCATCCCGTTGCCCGCCGCATCCCGCAGGGGCTTTGGCATGAAGGTGGCGTGGAGTCCGTTCTTCTGGGCCAGGGTCTTCACAGCCAGTTTGAGAGTCATAATGTTGTCGGCGGCAGTAAGGGCATCCGCGTATTTCAGGTCTATCTCGTGCTGTCCGGCAGCGACCTCGTGGTGACTGGCCTCCACCCCGATTCCCATCTTCTCCAGCGCCAGAGCCACCTCCCGGCGGGTGCTCTCGCCGTGATCCAGGGGACCAAGGTCAAAGTATCCCGCTCTGTCGGCGGTCCTGGTAGAGGGATTCCCCTCCTCATCAGTGAGAAAGAGGAAAAACTCCAGCTCCGGCCCCACATTCAGGGCCAGTCCCATATCCTCTACCGTCTGCAGTGCCTGCTTCAGCACGTTCCGGGGATCTCCGGCAAAGGGAGAGCCGTCCGGGTTGTGGACATTGCAGATCATCCGGGCCACCTTGCCATACTGCGGACGCCAGGGCAGGATGGCGAACGTATTCAAATTCGGCTTCAAATACTGGTCGGACTCCTCCACACGGACGGAGCCCTGGATAGAACTGCCGTCCAGCATGATCTCCCCGTCCAGTGCCCGCTCAATCTGCGATACCGTAATTGCCACATTTTTCAGCTGTCCAAAGAGATCGGTAAACTGCATCCGGATAAACTGGACGTCCTCCTCCTGGATCAGGCGGAGGATCTCCTCTCTGGTGTATCCTTCCATTCTGTGCTCCTTTCGGCCCAAGGCCCGCTAATTGAGATAATACCTGACATAAAAAGAGCAAAGACACCCCCTGAGGGGGCGCCTTTGCTCTCTCTGGAAGAGATTATACCGTAAAGTCCGCCGCTGTGTCAATGCGCGATGACGGATTTTTGTGAAAAACAAATTCGACAGGTGGCGCGAAGCGCTATAAAATCCGGGCAAAGGCAAAAAGGTCTCTCATGCGCTTATCGCAAAACTATATTTCCGATCAGTCGGGGGGTGCTGTCCTCTCGCGAAATCGCGCATGGCGGATTACGGCCCGAAACGTGGGAGATCCGGCATCGGTGTCCCCGTTGCTTTCTGCTGTGCTCCGTGTTCTTCTCCCTTTCAGGGACAGAGAATGCTGGGTTTATCGCCGATTACTTATCACAGTTTACTTTATCGTCTCTATTCGGCAAAACGGTCGAAATATCATCTTGATCTTATTCTGCTTTATCGAAAATGAGTTGTAGACCCAGTCTTTGCTCCAGTGGTCAGAGTTCAGCGGTGGCGCAGCAAACAGAACAACACCAACGCCTCCTCAGGTCAGGTGGTTTTCAAAAATAAAACAGAGAAAGCGGAAGTGAAAACCAAATGAATTGCACAGTATTCTCCTATGGCTGGGAGTGATCTCTCTTTGAAGACGGTGGTACAATCCATGAAGCCCTTGTCCGCACTCCTGCCCTCCCACCTCCGTCTGACCCATAAGCTGACCCAGAACCGGAAAAACGCAATGGAGACAACGGGGTAAAAAGGGCGGGAAAGCAGTTCGCACCAGGCAGTAAAGCTTCTGAAAGTGCCCAAAACGTCTAAACCGTACTTTGAAGCACAGCTCATAACCCGGAGGTCGCAGGTTCAAATCCTGTCTCCGCAACCACAAGAAGAAAGCCCTGTATCCATTGTAGCAGAACGGATACAGGGCTTTCTTTTTTCTCCATTTCCGGCGGTTTTGGTCGTTGCTTGGTCGTTATTTTTTCGCCGTTCGCCTAAGTAAGAATATCCACAACCGATTCCGTCTTACAGACCCGGCAGTACACCGCCAGATTTTCGGCCCTGGTTCCTGGGCGGAGCTTGAGCACCTTTCCCCGGCGGCAGACCGGGCATAACACCCAATTGTCCTTTATGCGGGGCTCCCCCGCCTCACATATAACGGTCATTATACCGGATCGCTCTCCAGCGCTGCCGCCAGTTCCATCAGGTCAGCCTCCGTGTGCTCCCCATAGAACGCCTCCAGGCTCAGGCTCAGAGCGTCCGCCGGGGGCCGGTTGATGATGTCCAGCCGTACCCGCTCCAGCCGCGCCGCAAGTTCATAAACCTTATTCACTCTCAGAACCTCCGCAAATCAAAAATATTTCTTTCCATCCACTTCCAGCTCCTTAATTGCCCTCTCCAGCTCGTTGAGCTTGGCCTGTTGGTCGTCAACCCGGATTGCGCCCAGGCAGACGTTACAGCCGTACAGCAGCGCGTTTGCCGTTTTGGCGTCCACTTCGCCGTTCAAGAGCATATTGTTGATTTTGTTCACAGCCCGCCGTACCTCCGTAGACGTGCCCATTCTCAAACGTTTTTTGCCCATATCATCACCTATGAGGCGGGGCGCACAGGCTATCGCCCACGCGCCCCATTGGGTCAGCCCTTGCTTGCCGTCTTGCTGGCGACGGCGGGCAGAGCTTGATAATAAATGGCCTTCGTCTTGTTATCCAGGACAAACGCGCCGTAGCAGATGCGGCCCTCCACCAGAGAGCCGGAGATTCCGGGCGGGTCCTGGTGGATGCGGAAGTCCTCCAGCTTCACCGGGGCCACGGTGGCAACCGGGTGGGTCAGCATGAAGCCAAAATCAGCGGGAAGACGCACGGCGGGCACCTTCACCACAGCAGCGCCGTCCAGGTTGGCAATGACGCCTTTGAGGCGCATTTCCTGGCCCACGTCGCTGTCCAGCGTGATGTCCGGGCTTTTCTTCATCAGCGTATAGGCGGCGGGGGTCACCAGCAGCACACGGCCCGTTTCCGGGACCTCCGCGTCGTCTAGCGCCTGGGAAGCTTTGGTGATCTCCTCGAAGATGTTCTCAGCGGTCAGGGCCACGGCGGCGGGCTTGTGCCCGGCGTTGGAGGCCATGACGCCATAGGTGTAGCTGTCCACCTCGGGGATCACCACTTCCCGGTTCTGCCGGGCCAGGGCAGAGGCGGCGGAAAGCTGCTGGGCGGTTTCGTCCTGGTCCAGCTTGTCAATGGCGAAGGTGAAGGATCGGTCCTTGTTCAGGGTGAACGCCTCGGTGGTGGCGTCCAGTCCGGCCACGGGGCCAAAGCGGCTCCAGTTCTCCTCTTTTTTCTCCCAGCCCCGGTCATAGTCGTTCATGGGGCTGGTGCTGATCTTGTAAATCTTGATGGTGTGCGCACCCTCCCAGGTAAAATCCTGGTTGGTCAAAAGGTCCCGCTTGGATTCGTTTTTGAATTGCTCATCCACATAAGGTTGAAATTTGGTTACAAGGTCAATTGCCATAAAGTTATATCGGTCCTTTCAAGTTTTCGGCTTGAAGGCGGCGGAAATCATATGATCGATATTCATGCTTCCGAAACCGTGCTTGTCCACGCCGGGGAGCTTCAGCGGTTCGTGCTGAGGATTAAATGCGCCAATCTCCAGCAGAGAATCAACGGTCTTCTGGAATTTGTCCTTGTCGGAAGTGTCCAGCACGTCCAGCAGGCACATGACGCCCGTACCTGATTCAGGACGCCCGCCCCAGGCCCTGCCGTCCTTGACTACGCTCTCCAGGTAGTCCCGGCAGTCCAGGCGGCTTTCCCGCGCCTTCAATTGGATTTCTCTCTCATCTATGGCGGACGGCTCCGTCTTCTGACGCTCACGGGCCAGCCGCTCGGAAACGATGCGGTTCACATCGTCTTGGGTGAACATCCGCTCTCCGCCCTGGTCCCCCGATGCCTCCGGGGTGGGAGTGGTGGGCTGCTGCTGGATGTCCTGGGTGTTGTTGATGCTTTCCATATGTACCTCCGTTTAACGCCCTGAGTTGGGCTGAATAGGTTCCCCAGGGGGGGCGGGGGAAGGAGACGCGGGAGAACGAACAAGCCCGCTGAAACCCCGCCCCGGAGGGAACAGAAAAGGGCATGAGACAGCGGTTGAAGCTGTTCCCATGCCTTTTGTTGGCTAACCCTAAGTTCAGCTTAGGGCGGTACTCATGCCTATTTCATAGAACAAGTATACCATATGCCGGGGTGCTGGTCAAGCCTTTTCCTTGGATTTGCAAGGCTTTTCGGCATTTTTAGTGGACCAATAGATATGTAAATACGGGTCATGGCGGCGCGAAACGCGCACCTTTGCGCCGGATAAAAAGCTCTCCAGGAAGGAACGGATGATCTTGACCTGTTTCGCCTCTCCGGCGTCGTCAGGAAGATAGCTGATGCTGATCTTCACGGCTTGGCCTCCTTCTGGATGTTCCGCAAATAGTCTCCCAGGATATACAGGGCAGAGACTGTCATGGAGGCCCTGGCCTTCACGGCGTTGTCCAGGCCGGTGCCGAAGAAGTTTTCCTCCAGGTCTTCTGTGATGAGTTGGAGCAAATCCAACGCATTGCCAATGTTTGTCTCGACGTGTTCCGATGTCATATTGTGGTCCTCCTCTACTCTTTCGGCATCTCAATAGTCCCGCCCCCAACGCCCCATAAATAGTTGTTCCAGCACAGTTCGCAATCCGGGGTATCATCTTCCCCCTTCATGCACAGGTAATGCTTGCGGTCCGGGGGGCATTCGTCGCGCAAGATCATAAGGGCGCATCGCCATAGGTCACGTTCTTTTTTTGTCGCATAGCAAACCATGCTTGAATCCTCCTTCAATCCGTGGTATCATGGGAGGTGGAAACAGCCGTCAAATTCTGTTCCGCCCCGCCCTCGCCAGTGTTCGCAGCATCGGCGGGGGCCTCTTTCATTTCTGCCCGCCGGACAATTCCGGCAATCTCACCCACGATCTCCCGGTCATTCCGGCCCGTGAAGAGCTCCGGGAAAACGGCTCTTGCCTCGGTGCATACCTGGGTCAGGGTGCAGTCGCAGCTCTCCCCGGGGTCCAGGTTCGCCCCGCAATGGGGGCAAGTACGGTAAAAGCTCACTTCCGATCCTCCTTTTTTGCGTTTTCACTGAATTTTGATGATTTTTCCCGTTGCCGGGAAGAAACCGGCGGAACAGCTCCCAATGCGCCCGTGACGGTTCTTTCGGACGATAATCTCCAGTTCCACCGATTCACCGGCCCCCATTGGCGTTTCGTCCAGCTCGTAGTAGTCCGAACGATGAAGCATAATCACGCCGTCGGCGTCCTGCTCAATCGCGCCGCTGTCCCGCAAATCGGACAGTTGTGGCCGCTTATCGCTCCGCCCGGTATTCTCCCGGTTCAACTGCGCCAGGGCCAGGACCGGGACGCTCAGCTCCACCGCCAGGGTCTTCAGGGCCCCGGAGATATCCGTCACGGCCTCGTAGCGGGAGGCCCGCTTGTCCGCCGGAGTGACCTTACCCAAGTAGTCAACCACCGCACACTGAACACCGGGAATAGACTTTGCCATGTGGCGGATTTGGGCCACGGTAGCCGCCGGGCGGCGGCTTATGTAGACCGGAAGGTCTTTCAAGACATTGCTGGCGGAGACAATCTTGTCATAGTCCAGGCAGTTTTCGTCGCCCAGCAGGATTTCATCCGACGGGATACCAGTCAGCCGGGCAATGCGCTTGCCCTGAATCTGTTCCACGGCCATCTCCAGCGAAACAAACAGCACGGGGCCGGTAGTCTTGGCGATGCTGTCCGCAATCTGCAAGGCAAGGGTGGTCTTGCCCATGCCAGGGCGGGCCGCAAGCACGTACAGGCCGGACCGCAGCATACCCCGCCCCAGAATACAATCCAGAGGATGGAAGCCCGTGGACACCGCTCCTTTGCCGTCCAGGACCCTTTCCCGGTGCTGGAAGAACGCTTCCCAGGCGTCAGACGGTGACGCGATGTCCGATGCCAGCGTTCCCCGCTCGATCTCTCCAAGCCTGGAAAGGGCCCCGGAAATGATCGCCGCCGCTTCCCGGTCGTCGGCGATGGAGGCCCGCATTTCATCCGCCAGGGCGGACAGATTACGCTTCTGGGCCCTGTCCCGCAGCAGGGAACAATACAATTCCACGTTCGCCCGTGATATCGCGATGTCTCCAAGTTCCCGGAAAAAGCCGTCCGGCAGGGTATATCCCCGGCGCTTCACCGCCGCATGGAACGCGGCGCTGTCCGGCTCCTCCAGTTCCAGGGCGGCGGAGAACAGGGCGGCGTTCAGGCCGGGGGAGAAATCTCCCTCAGTGACCAGACGGGAAACGGCGGGCTTGGTATCCGGGCACAGCAGCAGACAGCCGATGATGGATGCCTCGGCGTTTTCCGGCAGATGGTACTCAGCCATCGAACACAGCGACCTCCTCCCCATCCTCGCCAACAACAAGCCGTCCGCGCTTGGCGCTCTTGGGCTCCGGGCCTGCCTCCTTGGCCCGCTTTCTCTCCCAAGTGGTCACAGCGGCCCGCCAATCCAACATGGGGCTTGACCCGACTTTCCAGCCCTTGGAGGCATAGAACGAGACAAACTCCTCCGGGTCTATGCCGTTCTTCCGCTCCAGGCAAAAGGCGGCTACCTCGTCCACGGATGGAGGCGTGAAACGCTCACGCTTCCCCCTGGGGGGATTAAGGGGGGGAGTAATTACTTCTGGTTCTGGTTCTGGTTCTTCTTCTGTCCCATGTGGTACCGCATGGTTTTGGACGGTATCGCACGGTATCGAATGGGGGCATATGGAACCATATGGTTTCGCGTCTTTTTTTGGTCTCCCTCCATTCGCACCGCCGGAAATGCGCTTTATATACGTTGCCCATGCGTCTTCAAGGTCAGGGATGAAGGCTGAAAAGGCAATGCTCTCAATAGGGGACAGTCCGGTAGGTTTCTCTCCTGTCTCCAGGAACTCCCAACAGGCCAGCAGCACGTTGACGGCAACTCTTGGTTTCAGCTGCTCGATCATTGTCCGCCTCTCCAGCTTCATCTTGAACCAAGAAGGGTGTTTTTCCTTGCTGGTGCTCAATGAGTATCGCCCTCCCCTTCCGGTGCCTCTGCCATCTCGATCAGGTCCAGCGGGGCGCCCTGCGTCTCCCCTCCGGCGAGGCTGTCCCACAGCGAGTCCAGATTAAAGGCGATGGTACGCCGCTCCGCCTTCCCGGCCTCTAAGAGCTGGAGCCCCCAGCGTTTGCAGATGCGGGAAATAACCTCCTTACTCGACATTTCAAGCAGACCCGCCGCTCGAAGCTGGTCCTTCGTCAGCGTGATCGGTACCTCCCGGTTGGTTTCGCTCTCCGGGTCCCAAACCCGGGCATAGAAGCGCAACAGGTGAATCTCAATTTTCATTTTTTTCCTCTCCTTCCAGATAGCTTAACAGCTTGTCCACATTGATAAGTTTTTTACA
Organism: uncultured Oscillibacter sp.; assembly: GCA_951800675.1. Next base: position 1,176 of record CATOKC010000052.1, on the reverse strand, counting down.
GCCGACGGCGACATGGGGAACTGCCCCCGTGTTAATCAGCCGCCGGATACAGCGCAGCGTCACGGCGCTGCCGGGGTCTTCTTCTTTGATGACGGCAAGGGCCCCTTCCGCCGTCCTCATTCTCGCGGGCACGGGGTCAACCTCCTTCCAGCCGGTCCAGCAGGGCCATAACCCAGCGCGTGAGCTGGTAGGCCCCGGCCAGCATAAACAACAGATTCATGTCACCCATCCTCCAGCAGGTCCACCGGGTCCACGTTTAGGGCCTTAGCGATGCGGCCCAGGGTTGCGGGCCGGACACCCTTGCCGACAATGGCATTTTGCACCGTGGGCCGGGGAAGTCCAGCGGCAGCGGGAAGATCCCTACTTTCCATACAGGCCCGCGCCATTGCCAGCTCCAGCTTCTTTCGATTGACTTTCATTCGATTTTCACCACCCTCGTTTGATTGCCATTCCATCATAACACACTCATACGATTGCGTCAATAGGGAAATTGAAATTTTTTATATTCGATTGATTGCTTTTTCTGCTTTGGCATGGTATAGTAATTACGGGGTGATGTAAATGACCATAGGACAGCGTATAAAAGAAGCTCGAAAGAGCACTGGACTTACGCAACGGGAGCTTGCCGAAAGGGCCGGAACCGCAACAGGCACAATACAACAGTATGAACTCGGTAAGCGTCAACCACGAATTGAACAACTCCAGCGTATAGCAGACGCACTTAATATTTCCGCATATGATTTAATTGAGAATGCAGGAGATACGCTTGACCCGTTGCTTCCAGCAAGTTGGCGAGGCATGGGTCTACAGGATACGGTATTTGATGAAAACGCTCTTCGATTTTTTTTAGAGCAACTTATACACTATGAGGAATTTGCTCCTGAAAAATATGAAAAGCTGAAAAAAGTAATGTATTTACTTGCTTTCTCTTCTGGACTAGGTGAAATTCTGTACGATTATGGAAGCATATATGACGATAAAGAAGTCGATGCAGGTTTTGAGTATCAAAGGCAACAGGAAAAAACTCCCGGTAACCATTTAATAGAGATTTTTGATACGTTAAATGATGATGGCCAGCAAAAAGCCATCGAACGTGTAGAGGAACTAACCGAAATCCCCCGCTACCGCCGCCAAGACCCCCCAGAAGCACCGCCAGCCCCCGCCGGGGATAGGGAC
>CATOKC010000051.1 GCA_951800675.1 uncultured Oscillibacter sp. | reverse complement strand
GCGGGCTGCTCCGGCGTCTCCTCCGCCGCGGGGGGCTCCTCCCCCTCCTTCCGGGCGGCGAAGCGGGGATAGCCCCGCTTATCCTCCGGCAGGAAGTTGGAGCACGCCGGGTTGATGCAGAAAGGCTTCCGGGCTCCCTTGCCCGCTTTCTTGAACATGGTCTGCCCACAGGCCGGGCAGTCGTCCTTTACCGGCACGTCCCAGGTCATGAAGTCGCATTTTTCCGCCTCCACCTTGCTGGTGGTGTGCTCACAGCAGTAGTAGGTGTACTGCTTCCCGTTTTTCTTGCTCTTTCCCGTCCGCTTCATCAGCCGCCCGCCGCACTTGGGACAGCGGCCCGGCATCTCCACCACCAGGGGCATGGTGAAGCCGCAATCCGGGAAGCCGGGACAGGCCAGGAAGCGTCCGAACCGGCCCATTTTCACCACCAGGTTCCGCCCGCACTCGGGGCACACTTCCGTGGACACCTCGTCGGGCACCTTGATGCGCACGCCCTCCAGGTCCCGCTCCGCCTGCTTGAGGTTCTTGTCGAAGTCCCCGTAGAAATCCCGCAGGACCCCCTTCCAGGGGATGCTCCCCCCCTCCACGGAGTCCAGCTTCTCCTCCATGTGGGCGGTGAATTTCAGATCGGCGATGTCGGTAAACTTATCCTTCATCAGCTCCGTCACCACCCGGCCCAGGTTGGTGATTTTTAAATACTTGCCCTCTTTTTCTACATACATCCGGTCCAGAATCGTGGACACGGTGGGGGCGTAGGTGGAGGGCCGGCCGATGCCCTGCTCCTCCATGGCCCGGATGAGGGACGCGTCGGTATACCGGGCGGGGGGCTGGGTGAAGTGCTGGCTGGGCGCGAAGTCCTTCAACTCCAGGGCGTCCCCCTCCTGGAGCTCCGGCAGGGGAGATTCCTTCTCCTCCTTCTCCTCGTCCTTGCCTTCTTCATAAACGGCGGTGTAACCCGCGAATTTCAGGCTGGAGGAGCTGGCCCGGAAGTCGTGGCGGCTGGCCTCGATCTCCACGGACACGCTGTCGTACACGGCGTTGGACATCTGGCAGGCCACAAAGCGGCTCCAAATCAGGCGGTAGAGCCGGTACTGCTCCCCGGTGAGGTCGGCTTTCAAATCCTCCGGGGTCCAGCGGACGTTGCTGGGGCGGATGGCCTCGTGGGCGTCCTGGGCATTGGCCTTGGCCTTATAGCGGTTGGTTTTGGCGTAGGCGTCCCCGTAGCGGCCCAGGATGAAGCTCTTGGCCTCCGCCAGGGCCTCCTCGGAAAGGCGCAGGGAGTCGGTACGCATATAGGTGATGAGGCCCACGGTGCCCTCCCCGGCGATGTCCACGCCCTCGTAGAGCTGCTGGGCGATGGCCATGGTCCGCCGGGGGGTCATGCTGAGCTTCCGGGAGGCCTCCTGCTGCATGGTGGAGGTGGTGAAGGGGGGCGAGGGGCTGCGCTGCTTGTCGGCGCGCTTCACGCTCTTCACCGAGAAGGCGGCGTTTTCCGTCTCCCGGACCACCGCGTCCACCTCGGCCTGGCTTTTCAGCTCCGCCTTCTTCCCGTCCTTCCCGTGGTAGCGGGCGGCAAAGGGCTTGTGGCCGCCCAGGAGGTTCACGTCCAGGGTCCAGTACTCCTCCGGCTGGAAGGCCTCGATTTCCCGCTCCCGGTCGTCCACCATCCGGGTGGCCACGGACTGAACCCGCCCGGCGGAGAGGCCCCGGCGGACCTTTTTCCACAGGAGGGGGCTCAGCTCATAGCCCACCAGCCGGTCCAGGATGCGCCGGGCCTGCTGGGCGTCCACCAGGTTCTGGTCGATGGCCCGGGGGGACTGGATGCTCTCCTGGACCACTTTTTTTGTGATTTCGTTGAAGGTCACCCGCCGGGTCTTCTCGTCCGACAGGTCCAGAAGGTGCTTTAAGTGCCAGGAGATGGCCTCCCCCTCCCGGTCCGGGTCGGTTGCCAGAAACACGGTGTCCGCCGCCTTGGCGGATTTTTTCAGGTCCTTGATGATATCTTCCTTGCCCTTGATGGGCTGGTAAACCGGCTCAAAATCCTGCTCCGGGTCCACGCCCAGCTTGCTCTTGGGCAGATCTCGCAGGTGGCCCATACAGGCCTTGACGGTGTACTCCTTCCCCAGATACTTTCCGATGGTCTTGGCCTTCGCCGGGGATTCCACGATGACCAAATACTGCTTTGCCATAGCTACCTCCGTTGTTTCCCGCCCCGCAGGAGGGGGAATGAAATTCGCGTTATTCCGCCAGTGTCACGGTGCGGGTATACCGCTTGCCGCCGTGCTGGCTCACCATGCCGTCAATTTCCAGCATGGTCAAGGCCGACGAGACCCGCCGGGCGGGAATGCCGGTGCTTTGAATCAGGTCGTCCACCTGAATGGGCTTCTCCAAATCCAGGACCCGCAAAAGGGCCATCTGATCGTCGGTCAGGCCCGACTGGCTTACGGTCCGGGAGGCTGTCTTGGCCTCCGCCTGCTCTGGGGCGGCCTCCGGCCTCCGCCGGGGCTCCGGCGCGGCCCGCCGCCGGGTGGGCAGGGACGTCCAGGACGGGAGCTCCTTGACCGGACGCAGCTTTTCCGGGAAACGCTCCTGGAAATCCCGCAGGATGTCCCAGCCCTCCGCCGCCAGGCCCGCGCCGTCCCGGATCAGGCGGTTGCAGCCCACGCTGTCCGGGGCGTCAATGGGACCGGGGACGGCATAGACCTCCCGGCCCTGCTCCAGGGCCAGACGGGCGGTGATCAGCGCGCCGCTGCGCTCCGGGGCCTCCACCACCAGAGCGGCCACGCTGAGGCCGGACATGATTCGATTTCGGACGGGAAAGTGGGCTTTATCCGGCGGGGAGCCCGGCGGATACTCGGACAGCAGCACCCCCGTGGCGGCCACGTCGGCGTACAAGTCCCCATTTTCCGGGGGATAGACGACATCCAGACCGCCGCCGGTCACGCCCACGACGGTTCCTCCCGCCCGGAGGGCTCCCCGGGCGGCGGCGGAATCCACGCCTCGGGCCAAGCCCGTCACCACCACCGCACCGGAGGCTGCCAGCTCCCGGCCCAGCCGCTCTCCACAGGCGGTTCCGTAGGGTGTACATTCCCGGGTGCCTACCACCGCGATGGCCGCTTCCTCGTCCATGACGGGCATATGGCCCCGGACATAGAGGGTCAAAGGCGGGTCGAAGATGTTCCGCAGGCGATGGGGATACTCCGCGTCCTGAATGGTCAGGATGCGCTGTCCCAGCCGCTGGCAGTCCGCCAAAACGCGGTCGGCCTCGGAGAGGTCGTGGTTCAGGGCCAGCTCCGCCCGGGCCGGAGGCAGGTCCTCCGTCAGGAGCAGTTCCTCCCGGTCGGCAAAGAAGATATCCTCCGGCGAGCCGAAGTGCCGCAGAAGCGCCAGCCGCTCCGGGCCCTTCAAGCCCGGCAGCTCCGCCAGCCACACCCAGTATTTCAGCATGTCCCGCCCCTCCTTCTGCCCAGGGTCTTTGTTCCAAGGTCCTTTATACTATATTAAATAAACCCAAAATGCAAGCGTCAATTTTTTAAATTTCTCCCCGGGCCGCCTCCCACAGCAGCACCGAGGCCGCCGAGGCGGCATTTAAAGACTCGCATCGGGGGTCCATGGGAATCCGAATCGTCCGGTCACAGACCGCCAGCACCGCCGCCGAGAGGCCCCGGCCCTCGCTGCCCACGGCCATGGCGCAGCGGCCCAGGTCCACCTCCCGCACGTCGGCGGTATCCTCCCGAAGGGCCGCGCCGTAGAGGGGCAGGTCCGCCGCCTTCAACAGGGCTGTCAGCTCCTCCATCGTACAGCGGTGGAGGACGGAGCGGAAATGGACGCCCATCCCCGCCCGGACCGTTTTGGGATTATAGAGGTCCGCACAGCCAGGGAGCAAAATCACCGCGGCCCCGAAGGCATCCGCCGTCCGGAGGATGGTGCCCACGTTGCCGGGGTCCTGCACTCCGTCCAGCACCAGATACCGCATCCGCCCCCGGGCGTCCGGCTCCAGCCGCACCGGTGGGCCGCCGCCGGGGAAGCGGCAGGAAAAGACGACCCCCTGGGGGGTCTCCATGGGGCTGACGGAGCGCATGACGCTTTCGCTGACCTGGGCTATCCGGGAAATGCGCTCTGCCGGCTCCCGGGGCAGCTCTGTTCCCTCCGTGTACAGCAGGGCCTGGATCGGCGCGCCCCACAGCGCCGCCTCCCGGAGGAGCTTGGGGCTGTCGCACAAAAATTCTCCCGTTTCCTCGCGGTAGGAACGGGAGGAGGCCAGCTTCCGCAGATGGACGCAAAGGGGATTCGTCTTGCTGGTAATTCGCTCCATGGCAATCCGCCTCCTCTCCTGCCGCCCTAGGCATAGTGACGGAAATGACGGTCCGCCGCCGTGACAAAATGTAGATTCTTCCTTATCATAAAGGTATCCGCCCGGCTTGTCAAGCCGCCGGGCGGTGTTTTCCCTTTTTTAGCGTCTTTTAAACCAGGCGGCACGAACCTCGCCGCAGAGGTACAAGGAGCCCAGGGCGCAGACCGTCCCCGCTTCCCCCGCCGCCGCCAGGGCGGCGTTCAGCCCCTCTTCCGCCGAAACGCAGGGCCGGGCTTCCACCCCGCGCTTCGCCAGAAGGGCGCACAGCGCCGCCGGGTCCATGGCCCGGGGGCTGTCGGGCCGGAGGACAAAGGCCCGCTCCGCCAGAGGGGCCAGCAGGTCCAGCATCTCCCCGGCGTCCTTGTCCGCCAGGATGCCCAGGAGGAAGGTCAGCCTTTTTCCGGGAAAGAGGGCCCGCAGGCTCTCCGCCGCCGCACGCATTCCGTGGGCGTTGTGGGCGCCGTCCAGGAGGAAAACGGGGCGTTTCCCCAGGACCTCAAAGCGCCCCGGCCAACGGACCGCCGCCAGCCCTTGGCGGACGGCCTCCTCCGGGATGCTCCATCCCTTTTTCTTCAAGGCCTCCAGGGCCGTCAGGGCCAGGGCGGCGTTCTCCGCCTGATAGGCCCCCGCCAGGGGGATGGTCAGGTTCTCCCAGGGGACGAAGTCGAAAACCGCGCCCTCCAGGTCCAGCCGCCGGACCCGCAGCCGGGAGAGGTCCAGCTCCGTCAAGTCCGCCCCCCGCTCTTGGCGGACCTGGCGAAACACCTCGTCCGCCTCGGGACAGCCCCCCCGGCTGACCACGGTCCCGCCCGGCTTGATAATCCCCGCCTTGGCGGCGGCGATGTCCCGAAGGGTGGGGCCCAGAATGGCGGCGTGGTCCATGCCCATGGCGGTGAGGATTGCCAGCTCTGGAGTCTCGATGACGTTGGAGGCGTCCAGGCCCCCGCCCAGGCCGGTCTCCAGGACCACGATATCACAGGCCTGCTCCTGAAAGTGCAGGAAGGCGGCGGCGGTGATCAGCTCGAACTCCGTGGGGTGCTCCGCCATGGCCTCCGCCGCGGGGCGGACCCGGTCCATCACCGCCCCAAGGGCTTCATCGGAAATCTCCTCCCCGTTCACCCGGATGCGCTCATGAAAGCGTTCCAGATGGGGGGACGTGTTCAGCCCCACCCGATACCCCGCCGCCTCCAGCACGGAGGCGAGACAGGCGCAGACGCTGCCCTTGCCGTTGGTGCCCGCCGCGTGGATAAATCTCAGCCCCTTCTGGGGGTCCTCCAGGCGGCGCAGCAGCTCCCGGATACGGCCCAGGCCCGGGGCATGGGCCTCCCACCCGTGGGACCAGACGTAGGCCACGGCCTCTTCTCCCGTCATAAAGCCGCCTCCTTTACAGGCTGACCGCATTCCGCTGCCGGAGCGCCTTCACCAGGGGAATTGCCAGGGAGGACATCACCACGGCGTTGATTATGCCCACTATGAGCCGCCAGACAAAATCACCCAGAATCAGGCCTGGAAAATAGTAGCCCATCAGCACGCTGTCCAGCCAGTTCACCAGCGTGTTCCCCAGGGTGGTGCAGACGGCCGCCACGACGCAAACAGCATAGCAAAGCATCCGCCGCTCCTCCAGCCGCTGGCCCCGGAGGGACAGCAGCGCAAGGGCCCCCAGGCCCACCACCAGGCCCCGGAGGGCCGGGGGGATCAGGTACAGCGCGGTGGTGTAGGTGACGCCGTAGGTCAAAAGCTGTTTGAAGAACTCGCCCACCATGGCCACGATTACCGCGTCCACCGGGCCGAAGAGCAGGGCGGCCGCCACCACCGGCAGGGAGCCGAAGGAAATCCGCACATTCCCCACCTGCACCGCCGCGTAGAGCGACAGGGGCAGGTACATGGCCGCCAGCAGCGCGGCGTAGCACATCCGTTTCACATTCCTTTTGGGCATAACAAAAACCTCCTCTAAAATTGCGGCAGCACGCCGCACAGAGGAAGCCCGTTCCCATATGCGGCAGCGGGATGCGAGACGCGCACTGCGGAATTTCTTCCTTCGTCCAAAGAGCAACTCCCCGTCTCTCCGGCACTTTAACACGCGTGTCCCTACTCTGCCTTTGTCCTTCCGGCCTTCGCCGGGGACGTCCTTATCATATACCAGCTTCCGGCAAAATACAAGGCCCTTCGATAAATTCCATAAAAATCCAGGTCAACCTTGGCGGGCAAAAAAACACCCCGGACCTGAGTCCGGGGCATTTTCCAGCATCTTGAAGGGTTACTTTCCAGCGGGCTCCGCGGCCTTAGCTTCCGCCGCGGCCTTGGCCTTTTCGGCCTGAGCCTTCTTGATGGCCTTGTACTTTTCCTTCTCCTCGGCGGTTGCCACAGGGAGGATAGCGTCTCTGGGGCAGACCTTGGTGCAGAGCTTGCAGCCCACGCACTTGTCATAGTCGATGACCGCTACGCCGTTTTCCACATGGATGGCGTCTTTTTTGCACTCCTTCTGGCACAATCCGCAGCCGATGCAGGAGGTGGAGCAGACGCTCATAGCCGCCTTGCCCTTGTCCTGGTTGGCGCAGCCTACGTGAACCTTCTTGGACACGGGGACGGAGGTAATCAGGTGCCGGGGGCAGGCGGCGGCGCAGGCCATGCAGGCGGTGCACTTGTCCGGGTCCACCACGGCGGTGCCGCCGGGGCCGATGGACATGGCGCCGAACTGGCACGCGGCCACGCAGGAGCCAAAGCCCAGGCAGCCGAAGGCGCACTCCAGGGGACCGCCCGCGACCTTCGTCGCGGAGACGCAGTCCTTCACGCCCACATAGTCAAAGCGCTTTTTCGCGTTCACGCCGCCGGTGCAGCGGACGAAAGCCACCTGCCGCTCCCCGGTGGGAGCCTCCATGCCCATGATCTTGGCGATGGCGGCGGCGTTTTCCGCCCCGGCGGGGGCGCAGGCGGTGACGGGAGCTTCTCCCGCCAGAATGGCGGCGGCGCAGCCGCCGCAGCCGGGATAGCCGCAGCCGCCGCAGTTGGCCCCGGCCAGCAGGCCCAGGATGGCCTCCTCACGGGGGTCCTTCTTTACCTCGAAAATCTTGGAGGCCACGGCCAGGACCAGGCCGAAGATCGCGCCCAGGATGCCCAGGACGGCAACCGCGAATAAAATATTCATCATAATTCAGCCGCCCCCCTTACCAAATTACCAGGCCGGAGAAGCCCATGAACGCCAGGGCCATGAGACCGGCGGTGACCAGCGCGATGGGGAAGCCCTCGAAGCTCTTGGGATACTCGGCAAAGACCAGCCGCTCCCGGATGCTGGCAAACAGCACGATGGCAACCAGGAAGCCGATGCCGCCGGTGATGCCGTAGACCACGGACTCAATGAAGTTGTAACCCTCCTGAATGTTCAGCAGCGCAACGCCCAGCACCGCGCAGTTGGTGGTGATCAGGGGCAGGTACACGCCCAGGGCCGTATACAGAGAGGGCATGGACTTCTGGAGAAACATCTCAATGAACTGCACCAGGGACGCGATGACCAGAATGAAGGCCACGGTCTGCATGTACTCCAGATCCAGAGGCACCAGGATGAATTTGTTCACCGCCCAGGTGATGGCGGAGGCCAGGCCCATGACGAAGGTCACGGCGAAGCCCATGCCCACGGCGGTGTCCACCTTCTTGGAAACGCCCAGGAAGGGGCAGATGCCCAGGAACTGGGAGAAGATGAAGTTGTTCGCCAGGATGGCGGCCAGCGTAATCGCCAGCAGTCTTGAAATTTGATCCATTTACTTGCCCTCCTTACTCTTGGACAGCGCCCACTGCATGGCGGCGATGAGGAAGCCCAGCACCAGGAAGCCGCCCACGGGCAGAGTCAGAATGCCGATGGGGAACTGCTCCGGAATGATGCGGAAGCCCGCCAGAGTTCCCGCGCCCAGCAGCTCCCGGATGAAGCACATCGCCAGCAGGACGAGGGTGTAGCCCAGGCCCTGGAAGATGCCGTCGAAGAAGGAAGCGCCCACGCCGTTCTTATAGGAGAAGGCCTCCGCCCGGCCCAGGATGATGCAGTTCACCACGATCAGCGGAATGAACACGCCCAGAGACTCGGCAATCGCCGGGACAAAGGCCTGAAGCAGCAGGTCCACGCAGGTGACGAAGCCCGCGATGACCACGATGAACATGGCGATACGGATCTTGTCGGGGACAATCTTCCGGATGGCGGAGATAACCACGTTGGCCGCCGTCAGAATGATGAGCACGGACACGCCCATGCCTAAGCCGTTCATGATGGAGGTGGTGATGGCCATGGTGGAGCACAGGCCCAGCATCTGCACCAGAACGGGGTTTTGGGTCAGCAGGCCCTCTTTCAGCTGTTTACCAAGATTCATGTTTCAGCTCCCCCTTTCTCAGCCCATCACGCCGGCCACAGCCAGCGCGGCGTTGACGCCGTTGGTCACGCCCCGGGTGGAAACCGTGGCGCCGGAGATGGCGTCCACATTCGTTCCCACTGCCAGAAGCCCGTCGGCGGCGCTCTTGCCCTCGAACTGGCTCAGGACGCCCACGCCGGAGGCGGTGGGCATGTTGGTCATGACCTTGGAGCCGATGCCCGCGGTTTCCGCGTTTTTGACGATGGACACGCCGGTGACGGTTCCTTCTCCGTCCACGCCCACCATCATCTCAATCTTGCCCTGAGAGCCGCTGGCCACCACCTTGATGGCGTAGCCCGCCGTCGCGCCGCCCACCTGGGCCTCATACACGGAGTCCAGGGTGACGCTGCCGGAGGCGGCGGTCATCTCGTCGGTAAGGGTCAGCTTGTCGGAGAAGGTGGTGTTGTCCGGATCCGCCACCACGGCCTTCATGGCCTCCACGGTCTTAGCCCAGTTGATGGCGTCGATTTTTTCCTCGGTGACGGCGTTGACGCCGCCCAGGGCCGCCGCCACAACCACACAGGTGACCAGCAGCGTGACGGTCAGTTTAATAATGTACGCGGGGTCCATCTGGACCTTTTCCTTGCTCTTGGTGCTCATTTCGCGGCCCCCTCCTTCTTGTCGGATTTCACAACGCCGAAGCGCACGGGCTTGGTGTACTTGTCGATGAAGGGCACGAACAGGTTCATGACCATGATGGAGTAGCACACGCCCTCGTTATAGGACCCGAAGTAGCGGATCAGCACGGTGAACAATCCGCAGCCCACGCCGAAAATCAGCTGGCCCTTTTTGGTGACGGGGGAGGTGGCGTAGTCGGTGGCCATGAAGAACGCGCCCAGCATGAGGCCGCCGCCGAAGATGCTGTAGAGCATCCAGTCCAGGCTGCTGCCGGCCTTGGGGAACAGGAAGGTGAGGACGGCCACGGTGCCGATGTAGGCCGCGGGGGTCTGCCAGTTGATGACCTTCCGCCAGATGAGGTACGCGCCGCCGATGATCAGCATCAGCGCGGAGACCTCGCCCAGGGAGCCGCCGATCTGGCCCATGAACATCTGGCCGACGCTGTATGTACCCGTGAGGTTCCCAAAGCTCTCGGCCAGGGCCACGGGGTCCGTGCCCTTCATGTAGGCCAGGGGGGTGGCGGCGGTGACGATGTCCACGTTGGACCCGAACAGGGCCGCTTTATTCATGGCGGGGTCCACCCAGGTGGTCATGGACCCGGCGTAGCTGGCCAGCAGCACGGCCCGGCCCGCCAGGGCGGGGTTCACGAAGTTTTTGCCGATGCCGCCGAAGAGCTGCTTGACAATGATGATGGCGAAGCAGTCGCCAATGAGAATCATCCAATAGGGAATCTGCACGGGGCTGACGAAGGCCAGCAGCATGCCGGTGACCACGGCGGAAAGGTCCAGAACGGACTGGGGCTTCTTCATGACCTTGCGGTACAGCCACTCGAAAAACACGCACCCGGCCACGGACACCAGGGTCAGCGTTAGAGCCCGGAGGCCGAAGTTGAAGCAGGCGTAAGCCAGGGCGGGCAGCATGGCGATGATGACGTCTTTCATGATGCCCTGGGTGGTCTCGCTGCCGCGGATATGGGGCGAGGAGGTGGCGATCAGCTTGAGATTCTTATAGTCCGTCATTTGTTGACAACCTCCTTTTTCGCCTCATCGGCGGCTTTTTTGGCCTCGGCGGCGGCTTTGGCCTTGGCCGCGGCGTCCTTCACCAGCTGCTTGCCGGTTTTGAACATATGGGTCAGGTGCAGCCGGGCGGGGCAGGTGTAGGCGCAGGCGCCGCACTCCATGCAGTCCATGATGTGGGCGTCGTTCAGTTCGTCCACCAGGCCCTTGGAGGCATACTGGTACAGGAACAGGGGCTCTAAGTGCATGGGGCACACGCCCACGCACTTGCCGCAGCGGATACACTGGGGATGCTCCACGGTCTGCTCTTCCTTCTCGCAGAAGGCCAGCATGCAGCCGGTGCCCTTGGCCACGGGGATGTCGGCGGTGTACTGGGCCATGCCCATCATGGGGCCGCCGGCGATGAGCTTATAGGTGCCGTCCTTCAGCCCGCCGCAGAAGTCAAACAGGAGGGACACGGGGGTGCCGATGGGGCACTCGATATTCTTGGGCTCCACCACGCCGGAGCCGGAGACCGTCACCACCTTTTTCACCACTGGCATTCCCGTGGTAATCGCCTTGAAGATGGCGCAGGTGGTATTGATATTGAATACCGCGCAGCCGATGTTGCTGGGCAGCCCGCCCGGGGGCACCTGCTTGCCGGTGATGGCCTGGCAGAGCTGCTTCTCACCGCCCTGGGGGTAGCGGCAGCGGAGGCCCTCCACCACCACGGGGGCGTGCTTTTCGGCAATGGTTTTGTTCAGCCGGTCAATGCCGTTTTGTTTATTGACCTCCACGCCGATGACCACTTTTTCCACGCCGAACATCTTGGCGAGGTAGGTCGCGCCGCCGATGATCTCCTCAGAGCGCTCCAGCATGGCCCGGTGGTCGCCGGTGATGTAGGGCTCGCACTCCGCGCCGTTGATGATCACGGTGTCCACTTTTCCGATGCCGCCGGAAATTTTCACGTGGGTGGGGAAGGTGGCGCCGCCCATGCCGACGATGCCGGCGTTTTTCACAATTTCCACCATCTCGTCCACGCTCAGGGCGTCCGGGTTCGCGGGGGCCTGGACCTCCTCGCTGACCTCGTCCTGTCCGTCGTTGTCAATGACCACGGACATGACGTTTCCGCCCATGGAATAGGGCCGGGGCTCCACCGCCTTGACGGTGCCGGAGACGCTGGCGTGGATGGGGGCGCCGAGACCGCGGAACTCGCCGATCTTCTGGCCCACCTTCACATGGTCGCCGGCCTTCACCAGGGGGGTGCATGGCGCGCCAAAGTGCTGGGACATGGGAATGACCACCTGTGCCGGAGCGGGCAGTTGTTCGATGGCCTTTTCATTGGTCGCGGCTTTCATGTCGTGGGGATGAACGCCGCCGAAGAACGCTTGTGCCATTATTTCACCTCATTTTTTACTCCTGACAGCGGCCCGGGCGCGGACGGAAGGACCGCCCACCGTCGGGACGGCTGACCTGCCTGGACAGACTATCACATACTTCCTGACATTGTACACCATGCTTCTAAAAATGTCCAGTCTGTGAACTGCTTTTTTTCTGGGAATTTTACCTTTTCTTGCGTTGTCTTAACGGTTCCAGGCACTTCCCCTCCTCTTCCGCCAGGGAGAAAAACCGCCCTTCCGGCAGGCGGAGGGGCGGTTTACTATGGATTTTGCGCAGGGCTTTTACCCCGGCCGCCCGGTCAATTCCCCAGGGTCAGCTCCACCAGCCGCTCCGCCGGGTCCAGCACCGGCAGGGCCGTCCGGGTCTGGAGGGTCTCCTTCACATAGGGGAAGTGGGTGCAGCCCAGCACCACCGCCTCCGCGCCGTTATACTCAAAAAAGCGCAGGAGATGCTCCAGGCCGCGGCGCTCCACCAGCTCCTCCGGCGGCGCGCCGGCCTCCACCCCCAGCACCAGCCCCAGGTCCGCCGCGCCAAAGACCAAGATCTCGGGGGAGGCGTTCACCATGGCCCGTTCCACCCCGGCGGCTCCCTGGCAGTTGGCGGCCAGGACCCCCACCCGGCGGTACCGGCAGGCCAGCTCGCCGTAAACGTCCATGGGAGTCCAGGCCCGAAGCCCCCGGGCCTCCGCCAAGGCGTGAGCGTCAATGGCCGCGCTGAGGGAATTGCAGTAAACCATCACCCGGCCTAAGCCCCGGGCTTTGATTTGATTCAAAATGGCCCCCACGGCCTCCTCCCGGGCGGGCCGGGAGCCTACCTGGAAGGCGGTTTGCTCCTCCGGGGTCCGGGAGACGGGAAAGCCCAGGGCCTCCACGCCCTTTCCATTTAATAGCTCCACGCCCATTTGGGTGTCCACCGGCGTTCCGGCAATGACGGCGATTGTCATAGGGATGTTCTCCTTTATGCAGTTCTTGATTTCTTCCATAGGACCGGCCGTTCCCTTACAGATCAAAGGGGATTTCTCCCTCCATAAACAACCGGACCCTTCCGCCCAGAAAGACCCGGCCCCCTTCCAGCCGGACGGCCACCACACCGCCCCGCCGGGAAATCTGCCGGGCCGTCATGCGGGTTTTTCCCAGCTTCTTTGCCCAAATAGGGGCCAGGAAGGTGTGGGCCCGTCCCGTTACGGGGTCCTCCATGACATGGGCCCTGGGATAAGAACAGGGGTAGAAGTACCGGGACACAAAATCATACTCCGCGGAAGGGGCGGTCAGGATCAGCCCCAGCCCGTCCCGCAGGCCGTCCAGCTTTAAAATCAGCCCGTCGTTGGGGACAAACCGGGCCAGCTCTTCCTCGCTTCCCACGGTGATTACCAGGTCCCCGCCGTCGAAATACGCCTCCCGGGCCAGACCGTCTGTCGCGGCCAGCATCGCCTCCGTCACCGGGACGGGCTTCGTCTTTCCAACGGGAAAATCCAGGGTAATCCACGCCCCCTCCCGCGTGGCCCGCAGCTCCCCGCTCAGGGTCTGAAAGCGCATCTCCGAAACGCCGGGCTCCACAAACTCACTGACGACGTAGGCTGACGCCAGGGTGGCGTGGCCGCAGAGGTCGATCTCCCCGCTGGGGGTAAACCACTTCAAGTCATAGCTCCCGCCGCCGGTTTTGACCACAAAGGCGGTTTCCGAATAGTTGTTTTCTATGGCGATGTTCTGCATAAGCGCCGGGTCCGGCATCCGCTTGCAGGGCAGGACCGCCGCCGGATTTCCGGCAAACAGCTCCTCCGTGAAGGCGTCCAAAATATATTGCCGCATAATTCCTTCCTCCCGCAGCCCGACGATATTGGGTCTATCTTACCACACCCTCGCCGCCGGTTCAACCCCACCCTTTTGTCCTACCGGCCCCGTCATGTCCATATAGTGTAGGACGGGGGTGTTGTTTTGAAAAAAGGAAGCACCATGTTTTACGGCGCTCTGCTGCTCACCGGGGCCAACCTGGCCCTGCGTCTCGCGGGCATGAGCTTTCAGGTCTATCTCTCCGGCCGGATTGGGGCCGCCGGGGTGGGCCTTTTGCAGCTGGTCCTCTCCGTGCGGATGCTGGCCTTTACCCTGGGCTCCGCCGGGGCTCGGACCTGCGCCCTCTACCTCTCAGCCGAGGCCCTGGGGCGGAGGAGGAGCGTCCGGCCCGCCCTGTCCGGCTGTGTCCGCTACTGCCTCCTCTTCGCCCTGCCCGCGGCGGCGGGGCTCTGGGTCCTCACCCCCCGCATCGCCGGGGGCTGGATTGGGAACCGCGCGACGGAAGCTGCCCTCCGGGCCTTTGCCCTGTTTCTGCCGGTGAGCTGCTTAAACGGCGTGATGACCGGCCTCTTCACCGCCGCCGGACGGCTGCGGACCCTGGTGGCGGTGGAATTCCTGGAGCAGGGCTGCGCCATCGCCGTCACCTTTGTCCTCCTCTCTCGCTGGGCGGGCGGGGACGCGGAACGGGCCTGCCTGTCGGTGGCCCTGGGCTCCTCCCTAGCCGGGGCGCTGTCCCTGGGGGCCCTGTGGGTCCTTCGGCAGGAGGGCGCTTCCCAAGGCCGGACGGACCGCCCCCCATGGCGGCGGGTCTTTGGGCTGGCTTTGCCAGTGGGGCTGGCGGACGATCTTCGGGCGGGGCTCAATACCATTGAAAACCTCATCATTCCCCGGCGGCTGGCTCTTTTCGCCGGGACAGTGAACGCCATGGCGGACTACGGCGTGCTCCACGGCATGGTATTCCCGGTGCTGATGTTTCCCACCGCCATCCTGGCCTCCCTGGCGGACCTGCTGGTGGCGGAATTCTCCCGCTGCTCCCAGCGCCGGGGACAGGTCCGGGTTCGGTATCTGGCCCGGCAGGGGCTTCGGGTCTCCTGGCTCTTCGGCATCTGCGCGGGAGGGGCCGTCTTTGCCGCCGCCCGGCCCCTGGGGCAGCTGCTCTACCGCAGCGAGGCCGCCGGGGCCTGCCTCCGGCTGTACGCCCCTCTGGTCCCCATCCTCTATTTGGATATCGTGGTGGACGCCATGTGCAAGGGCCTGGGCCAGCAGAGCGCCAACGCCCGGTACAACCTGCTGACAAATCTCATGGACGTGGTCCTGCTCTGGCTGCTGCTGCCCCGGTTCGGCATGGGGGGCTATTATTTCAGCTTCGCCGCCTCCCACCTGGTGAACTTCAGCCTGAGCCTCCGGCGGCTGGGGCGGTCGGCGGGCCTGCGGTTCTCCCCCGGCCCGGCGGTGAAATCCGCCTTCTGCGGGGCTGTCGCCGCTCTGCCCGTGTTCCTCCTCCGGCCCCAGGCGGGAGCGGCGGGGGCCTTGCTTCCCATGGGGTGCTATTTGCTGGCGCTGGCCTCCTTGTGGCTTCTATTCCGGGTGGTGGGCTGGAAGGACGTTTTGTGGCTCCTGGGCCTTCTGGGGGCCGGGCGGAATCGGAGAGATTGAATTTTGCCGGAGTTCCTGTTACAATAGGGAAAACACCCCGATTTAGAAAGGAGCCTCCGTCATGGCCTTCCGCAAGCCCTGGGCCTCTCCCCTCTTCCCCGTCTCCCGGAGGGACTTCCTCATCACCGCCGCCATCCTTCTCTGCGCGGTTGGGCTGTGCCTCATCCTCTGGCTGGCGGGCAGCATCGACGGCTTCGCCGCCCCGGTTTTTGTGCTGGCGGTGCTGCTGATCTCCCGGCTCACCAGGGGTTATCTCTACGGGTCCATCTCCGTGATTCTGGGGGTCATCTTCGTCAATTTCATCTTCACCTACCCCTATTGGGCCTTTGACTTTCACAACCCCGGCTATCCCCTCACCTTCTTCACCCTGCTGATGATCTCCCTTATCACCAGCACCCTCACCGCCCAGGCCAAGCGGCAGGCCCAGCTCCTGGCGGAGAACGAGCGGGAGAAGATGCGGGCCAACCTCCTCCGCTCCGTCTCCCACGACATCCGCACGCCCCTGACCTCCATCGTGGGCTCCACCTCCGCCGTGCTGGAAAATCCCGGCCTCTCGGAGCGGGAGCAGCGGGAGCTGCTGGAAAACGCCCGGGAGGAGGCCCAGTGGCTCATCCGGGTGGTGGAAAACCTTCTCTCCATCACCCGCATGGGGGACGCCCAGGCCCGCATCGCCAAGGAGCCGGAGCCCGCCGAGGAGGTGCTGGGGGCCGCGGCTCAGAAGTTCCGCCGCCGCTTCCCCCAGGTCAGCGTCACCGTCTCCGCCCCGGAGGAGCTGCTGATGGTCCCCATGGACCCCATTCTCATCGAACAGGTCCTGGCCAACCTGCTGGAAAACGCCGCCGTTCACGGCCAGGCCGCCAACATCGCCCTGCTTCTGGAGGCGGAGGAGGGCTTCGCCCGGATTACCGTGCGGGACGATGGCGGAGGTATTCCCAGGCGGGAGCTGGACACCCTCTTTGACGGCCGCCTCAAATCCCACCGCCTCCCGGACGGAGACGGGAAGCGAAACATGGGCCTGGGGCTCTCCGTCTGCCGGGCCATCGTTTTGGCCCATGGAGGAACCATTACCGCCAAGAATCTGCTCCAGGGGGCGGAGCTTTCCTTCCGCCTGCCCACGGTCCAACAGGAGGTATCGCTATGAATATCCGGGAAAAAATACTGGTCGTCGAGGACGAGAAGAGCATCGCCCAGTTCATCGCCGCCGTTCTGGACGGCCAGGGCTACGAGACCATCCAGGCCCGCACCGGACAGGAGGGTCTGTCCATGATCACCTCCCACTGTCCGGATTTGGTAATTCTGGACCTGGGGCTGCCGGATATGGATGGGCTGGACATCCTCCGCCAGCTGCGGAGCTGGTCCAGTCTGCCGGTGGTGGTGGTCTCCGCCCGCTCCCACGAGCGGGACAAGGTGACGGCCCTGGACCAGGGGGCCGACGACTACCTCACCAAGCCCTTCGGCACCGCCGAGCTGCTGGCCCGGGTCCGCACGGCCATCCGCCACACCCGCACCGCCAGCGGCAACGACGAAATCGCCCAGAAGGGCACCTACTCCGTAGGGGAGCTGGTCATCGACTACAACAAGCACCAGGTCCTGGTCCGGGGCGAAAACGTGAAGCTGACTCTCAGCGAGTTCCGCATCGTGGCGTTGCTTGGCAAACACGCCGGGAAGGTGCTGACCTACGATGCCATTATCAAGGAGCTCTGGGGTCCCCGGGCGGGAAGCGGCAACCAGATCCTTCGGGTCAATATGGCCAACATCCGCCGCAAGATTGAGCGCAACCCCGCCGAGCCGGAATACCTCTTCACCGAGGTGGGGGTGGGCTACCGGCTGGCGGAGGGAGAGTGAGGAAGCTTGGTCAGGATGTAGAATTTTTTCAAAAAATTTTTACAGTCTTTTCCAAGCGACCGCAAACCCTTGGCGCTGCTGACGTTGGGCAATCCGCTTCCTCACGGGGCCGGATATTTTTTCAAGAATGTCGCAAAAAACACTTGCGCCCCCTATATCTTGTATGATATACTCGCCCCACTGTCAACGTATTGTGGTCAAATCCGGTACATATTCAACATAGGGGGATACAAATGAAAGTTATCAAAAGGAACGGCACCGAGGTCTCGTTCGACATCACCAAGATCTTATCGGCCATCACCCGTGCCAACGAGAGCATCGACGCGGAAAAGCGCATGACCTCCACCCAGGTCCGCCGCATTGCGGAATCCGTGGAGCTGGCATGTCAGGAGCTGGGCCGTTCTCCCTCTGTGGAAGAAATCCAGGACCTGGTGGAATACCAGATCATGGCCCACGGGGCCTTCGAGGTGGCGAAGAATTACGTCACCTACCGCTACACCCGCTCCCTGGTCCGCCGGAGCAACACCACGGACGACCGCATCCTCAGCCTCATTGAATGCTGCAACGAGGAGGCCAAGCAGGAAAACTCCAACAAGAACCCGGTGGTGAACTCCACCCAGCGGGATTACATGGCCGGCGAGGTCTCCCGGGACCTCAGCGAGCGGCTGCTGCTGCCCAAGGAGATTGTGGAGGCCCATCAGGAGGGCATCATCCACTTCCACGACTCCGACTACTTCGCCCAGCACATGCACAACTGCGACCTGGTGAACCTGGAGGACATGCTGCAAAACGGCACCGTCATCACCGGCACGCTGATAGAACGCCCCCACAGCTTCGCCACCGCCTGCAACATCGCCACTCAGATCGTGGCCCAGGTGGCCTCCAACCAGTACGGCGGCCAGTCTATCTCCCTGGCCCACCTGGCCCCCTTTGTGGACGTGAGCCGGAAAAAGCTCCGGGTCATTGTGGAAAAGGAGATGAAGGAAATCGGCGTCATCCTGGACGAGGACAGCCTCTCCAAGCTGGTGGAGACCCGCCTCCGGGAGGAGGTCCGGGGCGGCGTCCAGACCATCCAGTACCAGGTGCTGACCCTCTTGACCACCAACGGACAGGCGCCTTTCGTGACGGTCTTCATGTATCTCGGCGAGGCCAAGAACGAGCAGGAGCGCAAGGACCTGGCCCTTATCATCGAGGAGACCCTGGAGCAGCGCTACGAGGGCGTGAAGAACGAGGACGGCGTGTGGATCACCCCCGCCTTCCCCAAGCTCATCTACGTGCTGGAGGAGGACAACATCCGCGAGGACTCCCCCTACTGGTACCTCACGAAGCTGGCGGCCAAATGCACCGCCAAGCGGATGGTCCCGGACTACATCTCCGAGAAGAAGATGCTGGAACTGAAGGTGGACAAAAACGGCGAGGGCCACTGCTACACCTGCATGGGCTGCCGCAGCTTCCTGACGCCCTACGTGGAGCCGGAGACCGGGAAGCCCAAGTACTACGGGCGGTTCAACCAGGGCGTGGTGACCATCAACCTCCCCGACGTGGCCCTGAGCTCCGGCGGGAACATTGAAAAATTCTGGGAGATTTTTGAGGAGCGGCTGGAGCTGTGCCACCAGGCCCTGCTGTGCCGCCACGAGCGCTTGAAGGGCACGCCCTCCGACGTGGCCCCCATTTTGTGGCAGTACGGCGCCTGCGCCCGGCTCAAGAAGGGCGAGCCCATCGACAAGCTGCTCTACGGCGGCTACTCCACCATCTCCCTGGGCTACGCCGGGCTTTACGAGTGCGTGAAGTACATGACCGGCAAGAGCCACACGGACCCCTCCGCCACCCCCTTCGCCCTGGAGATCATGGAAACCATGAACGCCGCCTGCCGGAAGTGGAAGGCGGAGCACAACATCGATTTCAGCCTCTACGGCACCCCCCTGGAGTCCACCACCTACAAATTCGCCAAGTGCCTCCAGCGCCGCTTCGGCATTGTGGAGGGTATCAACGACAAGGGCTATATTACGAACTCCTACCACGTCCATGTGACGGAGCAGATCAACGCCTTCGACAAGCTGAAATTCGAGGCCCAGTTCCAGCACCTCTCCCCCGGCGGGGCCATCAGCTACGTGGAGGTGCCGGACATGCAGAACAATCTGGAGGCGGTGCTCCAGGTGATGAAATTCATCTATGACAACATCATCTACGCCGAGCTGAACACCAAAAGCGACTACTGCCAGGTCTGCGGCTGGGACGGGGAAATCCAGATTGAGGAAGAGCACGGCAAGCTGGTCTGGAAATGCCCCAAGTGCGGCAACACGGACCAGGACAAGATGAACGTGGCCCGGCGGACCTGCGGCTACATCGGGACCCAGTACTGGAACCAGGGCCGGACCCAGGAGATCCGGGACCGGGTGCTGCACCTGTAAGGGCCATGTATTACGGAGAAATCAAAGACTGCGACGTCGCCAACGGCGAGGGCGTCCGGGTCAGCCTCTTCGTCTCCGGCTGCACCAACCACTGTGAGCACTGCTTCCAGCCCCAGACCTGGGCCTTTGACTACGGCCGGCCCTTTACGGAGGAGACGGAGGACCGGATTCTCGCCCTCCTCTCCCCCAGCTATGTCAGCGGCCTGACGGTTTTGGGCGGCGAGCCCTTTGAGCCGGAAAACCAGCGGGCACTCCTCCCCTTCCTGCGAAAGGTGCGGGCGGCGTACCCGGAAAAGAACATCTGGGCGTTCAGCGGCTTCACCTACGAGGAGCTGCTGACGGAGGGAAGCTATCCCCGCCGCGAGGCCACGGAGGCGCTGCTGTCCCTTCTGGACGTGCTGGTGGACGGCCGCTTTGTGGAGGCGCTGAAGGACATCTCCCTCCGCTTCCGGGGCAGCTCCAACCAGCGGCTCATCGACCTGAACGCCACCCGGGCGGCGGGAAGCGTCGTCCTCCTGCCGGACCGGCGGGAATAAGAAACCAGAGGCGCGGCCTTCGCCGCGCCTCAAACGGAGGTTTTCATCATGGTAACAATGGCGCGGCGCCTGGAGGCGCTCCGCATGGAGCGGGGAATCAGCCGCCCCGCCCTTTCCGCCGCCCTGGGCTTCCCCAAGACGGCCATGGAGAAGTTTGAAACCGGGCGGCAGACGCCCACCCAGGACCAGCAGCGGAAGCTGGCGGACTACTTTTCCGTCACCCTCCCCTATCTCCGGGGCGAGAGCGACGACCCTGCCCAGGGAGACAGCTGGCTCTCCGGCAATGTGCCCACAGAGGAGCCCGTCCGAACTCCGGCGGCCCCGCCCGTTTCAAAAAAGCCCCGCCCGGCGGCGGTGCGGGAGGACGGCGCGGTCTTCGGCGCGCTGCTGAAAAGCCCCTCCTTCCAGGCCCTGATGCGGGAGGCGGCGCTGGAGGTCCTTCGCTCCCCCGAGGGGCAGGAGCTTTTGGCCAAGGCCGTCCGGCGGGAGCTGGGACGGAGATAAGGCCCCGCGCGTCCTCGGGGACCATGCCTTGTTTCCGTCGCATAGGCACTATGCGGGGAGGGATTCACGGATGACACTGCTCCAACAAATTGAAGAGGTTTTCCAGTTAGTCGTTCAGTACGGTGTGCTGCTGCTGGAATGTGCCGGTGTTGCCGTACTGCTGGTGACGGCGGTAAAGAGTATGATCGGCTGTATAAAGCACAAGCCCCACATCCGTCTGTATCTGGCCCAGGGTATTTCCCTGGCGCTGGAGTTTAAGCTGGGCGGTGAGGTGCTGCGGACCGTGCTGGTCCGGGAGCTGAGCGAGCTCATGGTTCTGGGGCTGGTGATTCTGCTCCGGGGAGCTCTGACCTTTATCATCCACTGGGAGATCAAAACTGAGGAGGCCCGGATGGACGAGGCCGCCGGGCACGACGGCGCCCTGGGGGAGCGCCCGGCGGAAGCCTTTCTTCCAAAATAGCCAAAGGCGGCGGGGCCCAACCGTGGCGCGGGGTT
>CATOKC010000050.1 GCA_951800675.1 uncultured Oscillibacter sp. | reverse complement strand
CCACCTCGTGGTAGGCGATGATCTTCTTCTCCTGCTCGGTGATGACGGTGCCCTTCTTCTCCGCGCCGGCGATGACCACCTCGAAGGAGGCTAGCAGGTCCTCCTGATTGACCGCGTGCCGCCCCTGGCGCACCGCCCGCAGGGCCGCCTCGTTGACGGTGTTGGCCAAATCCGCGCCCACGCACCCGGCGGTAGCCTGGGCGATCTTGTTCAGGTCCACGTCCTCCGCCATGCGGATCTTCCTCGTATGCACCTGGAGGGTGGCCAGCCGCCCCGCCAGATTGGGCCGGTCCACCGTAATGCGCCGGTCGAACCGTCCCGGGCGCAGCAGGGCCTTGTCCAGCACCTCCGGCCGGTTGGTGGCCGCCAGGACGATGATGCCCTTGCTGGGATCGAAGCCGTCCATCTCCGCCAGAAGCTGGTTGAGGGTCTGCTCCCGCTCGTCGTTGCCGCCGCCGAAGCGGGAATCCCTCGTCTTGCCGATGGCGTCGATCTCATCGATGAAGATGATGCAGGGGGCCACCTTGGCCGCCTCCTGGAACAGGTCGCGGACCCGGCTGGCGCCCACGCCCACGAACATCTCCACGAATCCGGAGCCGGAGATGGAGAAGAAAGGCACCCCCGCCTCCCCCGCCACGGCCTTGGCCAGCAGGGTCTTGCCGGTACCGGGGGAGCCCACCAGCAGCGCGCCCTTGGGGAGCTTCGCGCCGATGGCGGTGTACTTGCCGGGGTTGTGGAGGAAGTCGATGATCTCCACCAGGGACTCCTTGGCCTCGTCCTGCCCGGCCACGTCGTTGAAGGTGACGCCGGTGGTCTTCTCCATGTAGACCTTGGCGTTGGACTTGCCCACGCTGCCCATGCCGCCGATGCCGCCGCCCTTCCGGGCCATGAGGTTCATGAACAGCATAAAGGCTCCGATGAGCAGCACCATGGGCAGGATGTAGGCGATCATGAACTCCAGGACGGGGGACATCTCCGGCACGTAGGGGGTGGTGTAGTTGGCTACGCCGTATTCGTCCAGGGTGTCCAGGAGGTCCGGGTCGTACATGCCCATCTGCATGGTGAAGAGGGTGAAGTTCTTGTCGTAGCTGTTGCCGCTCTCGTCTACGTATACATACCCATCCTCCGTGGTGATCTCGATCTTCCCATCGGTGAGCACCACCGACTCCACCAGTCCCTCCTTCACCAGCCGCTGAAACTCGCTGTACTGGATCTCATGGGTGGAGGCTGCGGCGCTGGACTGCCGGCTGGCGGCGGATAGGTAGTTGAACACCACCGTCAGCACGATGGCCCAGGCCACCAGGATCAGCAGGCCGTTTCTCTTGTTTTTGTTGTTATTATGGTTATTGTTTTGATTGTTGTCCATCTCATTCTCCTTCTATCCTTCGGGCGCACACACGATGCCCGGAGACGTCTACTGTGCATCCTATCACAAAATCGCCTCCTCCACAAGGACTGTCTGTAGATTTTCTGTGAAATTTCTGTGAATACCCCTTTCGCCGCCCCCTGTCTTGTGGTATAATATGCTTATCTTACTATCGATACGCGCCGGAGGCAGGGGTATTCCGCTCCCTCCGGCGCTGCAGGGCGCGCCGCAAAAGGAGTACATATGCGTGATTTTCAGGACCAGTCCCTCGCCGGGACTTACATTGAGGGCCGCAACGCGGTCACCGAGGCCCTCCGGGCCGGGACCGCTCTGGATAAGCTCTACATCGCCCGGGGGGAGACGGACCACACCCTGGGCCGCATCGCCGCCCAGGCCCGGAAGTCCGGCGCGGTGGTGGTGGAGTGCGACCGGCGGAAGCTGGACGCCATGAGCGAGACCCACAGCCACCAGGGCGTCATCGCCGTTGCCGCCGCCCAGGCCTACGCCGCCGTGGAGGACATCCTCCAGCGTGCCGCGGACCGGGGCGAGCCCCCCCTGGTGGTGGTCTGCGACGAGATCTCCGACCCCCACAACCTGGGGGCCATCATCCGCACCGCCGAGTGCGCCGGGGCCCACGGCGTCATCATCCCCAAGCGCCGCAGCGCGGGCCTGACCGCCGTGGTGGCCAAGACCAGCGCCGGGGCGGTGAGCTATCTCCCCGTGGCCCGGGTGCCCAACATCCCCTCCCTGCTGAAGGACCTGCAAAAGCGGGGCCTGTGGATCTTCGGCACCGCCGCCGGAGGGACCACCGCCCTCTATGACGCGGACCTCCG
Source organism: uncultured Oscillibacter sp. (assembly GCA_951800675.1). The sequence continues at coordinate 19,201 of CATOKC010000050.1, read as the reverse complement.
CTCCCCCGCCGCCATCGTCATCGGCAGCGAGGGGGACGGCATGGGCCGCCTGGTGCGGGAGGGCTGCGACTTTCTGGTGAGCATCCCCATGAAGGGGCGCATCAGCTCCCTGAACGCCTCGGCGGCGGCGGCCATCCTGCTCTACGAGGCCCTGCGCCAAAGGGGATGACGATCCCTCTCCACCGTTTCCACGGGAAGGATAGAGATTTTTTATGACAGATCATAAACAAGACAACAACCACATAGACCCCTCCCTGATGGACACCCAGCGGCTGCTGCTGGGGGTGGACCTGCCGGAGGACGCCCCCTTCGATCTGGACGACATCCTGGCGGAGTACGGCGGCATCCCCAAGCCCCCTCCCCCTCAGGAGGAGGTCCCGGAGCCCCCGCCGCCGGAGCCTGAACCGGGACCCGAGCCGGAACCGGAGCCCCGGCCGCGCCGGTCCATCCGCCGCCGTCCGAAGCCTGCGGAGGAAGCCCCGGCGGAGCCCCCCGCGCCCCCGCCGCCTCCGGAGGAGGAAGTCCCCCCTCCCCCGCCCGCTCCCGCTCCTCCGCCGGAGGAACCTGTGGCGGAGCCGGACGAGGAGGCGCTGGACCTGGCCTTCTGGGACGATTTCGCCGCGTCCGAGGGGCTCCGGCTGACGGAAGACGAGCCGGAGGAGCCCCTGGCCCAGGAGCCGGAGCCTCCCCCGCCGGAGGCGCCCGCGGTCTCCATGGAGGACGTGGTGGCCAGCACCGTGGACGCGGTCCGGGAGGACCAGGAGAAGCGCCAGGAAAAGCTGCGCCGCCGTCTGGAGAAGGCCGTCAGCCGGAAGCCCAAGGCCGCCTCCAAGCGCCGGGAGCCCGCCAGCCGCAGGCCCCCGCCGGAGGTGGAGAGCGAGCCCCCCGCCGGGGAGACCGCCGCCCGGCATAAGCGGCGCTTCCGGGAGTGCCGCCGGGCCCTGACCCTGGCGGGGATCGTGCTGACGGTCCTCTGGCTCCCCTGGCTGCTGGAGCAGCTGGGCATGACCGTGCCCTTTTTCAGCGAAAGCGCCGGCAACGCCGCGCTGTGCGTCCTGCTGGCCCAGGCATTGCTCTGCATCCTCTGCTGGCCGGTGTACCGCGCCGCCGTGCAGGGACTGCGGGAGGGCTTCTGGACCATCTGCGCCACCGCCCTGCTGGCTACGCTGGTGACGCTGCTGGACGAGATGACCATGCTCCTGCTGCCGGAGCGGACCGGCGCGGCCCCCCTGGGCGGACTGGCGGCGGCTCTGAGCGTGTTCGCCCTGTGGGGCCTCACCGGATGGCACCGGGGCATGTCGGACACCTTCCGCATCGCCGCCATGGGCGAGCCCGCCCGGGTGGTGGACTGCGGCCCCCAGGGCATTTCCCGGGGAAGGGGCTCCGGCGCGGGCTTCTACACCAGGGCCGCCATGGAGGACACCTCCTCCCAGTGGCAGAGGCTGCTGCTGCCAGTGCTGGCGGCGGCGTCCCTGGTCTTCGCCATCCTGGCCTCCATGGGGCAGGACCGGGAGCAGGACTTTCTCTGGTGCTGGTCGGTGATCCTGTGCGCCTCCTCCTCCCTGGCGTTCCCCCTATCCTTCCAGGTGCCCTTCGGGCGCGTCGCCTCCCACCTGGCCCGCAGCGGGGCCGCCGTGGCGGGGATGTACGGCGCGGCGGCTTTCGCCTCCGGACGCCGTCTGACGGTGACGGACGCCGACCTCTTCCCCCCCGGCGCGGCCCGTCTGGCCGGGGTGAAGGTCTACGGCGAGGAGCAGAACCAGGCCCTCTCCTACGCCGCCACTCTGGCGGTCCAGGGAGGCGGCCTGCTGGCCCGCCTGTTCGGGGACGCCGTCCGGGTCAAGCGGGTGTCCCTGCAAAGCCTGGAGCACTTCCACATCCACGAGGACGGCGGCCTGGGCGGCATGATCCGGGGGGAGACGGTCCTGGTGGGCAGTCCCTCCTTCATGCGCCGCCAGGCGGTGCGCCTGCCCCACACCCTGGCCTCTAAGACGGCCATCTGTCTGGCGGTGGACGGCGAGCTGACGGCCATATTCACCGTCAAATACGCCGCCGCCGAGCCGGTGGAGTACGCCCTGCGCATCCTGCGGCGCAACGGCTTTCGCCTGAGCCTCGCCACCCGGGACAGCAACCTCACCCCCAAATTCCTCAAGGCCCGCTTCGGCTGGGACGGGGGCTCGGAGCCCCTGGAGATCGGCGAACGCCTCACCCTCAGTGACCCCGAGCGGGAGGCCGGCGGCCCGGAGGGCCTGCTCTACCGGGACGGCATCCTGCCCTACGCCTTTCTGGCGGTGGACGGCCGCCGGCTGTGCCAGACCGTCCTGGTGGGCAACCTGCTGTCCATCTTCAGCAGCATCGCCGGGGCCCTGCTTGGGTTTTATCTCACCTTCACTCACAGCTACGGCGTGCTGACGCCGGTGCTGCTGCTGACCTTCATGGTCCTGTGGGTGGTCCCCATGCTGCCCCTAGTGGCCACGGTGGACAAAGCATAGGAGGCCCATTATGTGTACGATCGTTTATGACCGGCTCACCGCCGGGAATTTTGACCCGTCCTCCCTGGACGGCTTCATCCGCCGCCAGGAGGTCTCCCATTGCTGGCGCAAGCGGGAGGGCCGGTGGCAGCTGCTGCCCATCGCCTACGTGGAGGACTGGACCCTGGAGGACCGCCGCCGCCGGGCGGAGGATATCCTGCGCCATGTGGAGGCCGGAGACCCCGTCTACGGCGCCTGGGACCAGGGACTGCTGATCGGCCTGGCCCAGCTGGCCCTTCCCCGGTTCGGGTCCCGGGAACAGTATATCGACCTGGCCCGGTTCCACGTCTCCCTGCCCTATCGGGACCGGGGGATCGGCGGGGCGCTCTTCCGGCTGGCCTGCCAGGGGGCGCGGGAGCTGGGGGCGGAACGCCTCTATATCTCCGCCCACTCCGCCCAGGAGACCATGGCCGCCTACCGCGCCCTGGGCTGCGTGGAGGCGGAGGAGATATACTGGCCCCTGGCGAAGAAAGAGCCCTGCGACGTGCAGCTGGAGTTCCGGCTGTGACGTTTTTTCCCGAGAGAAAGGATAGAAAAACGCCCCCGCCTTCGGAAGCCGGACGCATCTGCCGGTTTCCGAAGCGGGGGCGTTCCCTGCCGTCTTTACAGGATCAGATCCAAAGCTTGGAGACCGAGATCTCCTGGTAGATCCGCTCGATGGCCTCCGCGAACATGGGGGCCACGGTGAGGTACTTGATCTTATTGCTGAGGGAGGGGTCCACCGCGGCGATGGTGTCCAGGAAGGATATCTCCTTGATCACGCTGCTGTTGATGCGCTCGATGGCGGGGCCGGAGAGGACGCCGTGGGACGCGCAGGCGTACACGTTCCGCGCGCCGCCCACTTCCACGATGGCCTTGGCCGCGTTGCACAGGCTGCCCGCGGTATCCACCATGTCGTCGAAGAGGATGCAGTCCTTGCCCTCCACGTCGCCGATGACGTTCATGACCTCGCACTGGTTGGCCTTCTGGCGGCGCTTGTCCACGATGGCGAGGTTCATGTGCAGCTTCTGGGCGAAGGCCCGGGTGCGGGACACGCTGCCCACGTCGGTGGAAACGGCCACCATCTCCTCGCACTTCTCGCCGAATTTCTTGGCATAGTAGTCCACGAAGACCGGGTTGCCGTACAGATTGTCCACGGGAATGTCGAAGAATCCCTGGATCTGGGCGGCGTGGAGGTCCATGGTCAGCACCCGGTCCGCGCCGGCGGCGGTGAGCATGTTCGCCACCAGCTTGGCGGAGATGGGGTCCCGGGCCTTGGCCTTGCGGTCCTGGCGGGCGTAGCCGAAATAGGGGATGACCGCCGTGACCCGGCCCGCGGAGGCCCGCTTCATGGCGTCGATCATGATGAGCAGCTCCATCAGGTTGTCGTTTACCGGACTGCTGGTGGATTGGATCAGAAATACGTCGGAACCGCGGACGGACTCATAAATGGAAGCGAACACCTCTCCATCGGAGAAATGGCCGATCTCAGCGTTGCCAAGCTGAATGCCGATGAGGCGGCACACGTCCTTGGCCAGGCTCATGTTTGCGTTGCCGCTGAATACCTTCATGTCTTTTCCGTGTGAAATCATTTCCAACATCCTCATTTCATCATTTTCGTCAGTTTTTGACAGGAACCTTCTGGGAAGCGGGCGGGATGGATCTGCTTATTTTTTACGGTGCATCTCGCGCCGGGCTTTGGCCCAGCCGGGCTTGTTCTCCTGGCGCACCCGGGAGATGGCCAGGGCGTCGGGCTCTATGTCCTTGGTAACGGTGGTGCCCGCGGCGATGTACGCGCCCTCCCCTACCGTGACGGGAGGGACCAGGTTGGTGTTGCAGCCGATGAAGGCGTGGTCGCCGATGACGGTGCGGTGCTTGCGGAAGCCGTCGTAGTTGGAGGTGATGGTGCCGCAGCCGAAATTCACCCCGGCGCCCACGTCGGCATCGCCCACATAGGTCAGGTGGCTCATCTTCGTGCCCGGACCGAAGACGGCGTTCTTGATCTCCACGAAGGCGCCTACCTTGCACCCGTCCCCGATCCTGCAATTGGGGCGGATATGGGCGTAGGGCCCCACGTGGACCTCCCGGCCCAGGACGCTCTCGTTCACCTGGGAGGCGTTGACCACGCACCCGTCCCCGATCTCGCATCCGGTGATCATGGCGTTGGGGCCGATCTCGCAGTTATCCCCGATGACCGTGTTCCCCCGGAGGATGGTGCCCGGCAGGAGGACCGTGCCCGCCCCGATGGTCACCCGGGGATCGATGTAGGTACTGTCCACGTCCAGGACCTTGACGCCGGTGCGCTGGTGGAACATGGCGATCTCCTCCTTCACCGCCCGCTGGAGCCGGACCAGCTCCGCCGCGGTGTGGAAGGAGAGCATCATGCTCCCCACTGGGAGCATGGCCTCCCGGACCTCCTCGATCCAGCAGCCCCGGGCGAACTCGCCGATGTCCCGCTGATAGTCCTCCTCCGTCCCGGCCACGGCCGCGCACTCCGGGGGGAAGCAGGCCGTTACCTCGTCCAGATACTCCTCCGGAGAGATAACAAAAAACCGCCGGACGCCTTTTTTCATCCACGCCCGCATACACCAGGTAAGGATGGGGCAAAATAGCGCGTCCTGCAGCATCAGAGGCTTTCCGTCATAGGTTTCAGCGCCGTCCTCCGTCAGGAAGACCACGATACACTTCTTGTTATCCATGTATACACTACCCCCTCCTCGCTCGTTGCCTCTATTATACCAGAAGCGCCCATTTATGCAAGGGGTATTTTCCTCCCCGCCGAAATTTTACGCCACTTGACGGTAAATGGCGGAACGCCGCCGCCGGAATGGGTCTATTTGCACAAGTTTTTGTCCCGCGCAAGGGGGAAATTCTGTAGTTTCGTGGAGGATAACGGCACCGGCGATTACTTTTGTAAAATTCCAGAAAGAATTTATAGGATAATGCTTGAATTTGGAAAAGATTTGTTTTACAATGTAACCTGTTGAAATTCCAGAGGCCGGAGCTCCGGCCCCAAACATGGAGACGGAGGCGCGGTATGCTGCACGTCGTTCTCGTGGAACCGGAGATCCCGCCCAACTGCGGAAACATCGCCCGGACCTGCGCCGCCACCGGCAGCGCCCTGCACCTGGTGGAGCCCCTGGGCTTCGACGTCAGCGACCGGGCGGTGAAGCGGGCCGGGCTGGACTACTGGCATTTGGTGGAGGTAACGGTCCACCCCTCCCTGGAGGCGCTGTTCGCCGCCCACCCGGAGGCGGGGGCGGATCTCTGGCTGGCCACCACCAAGGCCCCCCGGGACTACAGCCGGGTCCGGTTTTCTCCGGACTGCTGGCTCTTCTTCGGGAAGGAGACCGCCGGTCTCCCCCGGGCGTTCCGGGAACGGCACTGGGACCGGTGCATCCGCATCCCCATGGCGGACGAGGCCAGGAGCCTCAACCTGTCCAACTCCGCCGCGATCCTCATCTACGAAGCCCTGCGGCAGAACGGGTTCCCCGGACTGCTGGGGACGGGCGAGATGGGCGCTGCCCCCGCGATCCAAAACCGCCAATCAAACCAATTGAATGATATAGTTTGAAAGGAGCTGCAAAAAACCATGAACTACAACAAGAAAACAGTAAAGGACGTGGACGTCAAGGGCAAGAAGGTCTTGCTCCGCTGCGACTTCAACGTCCCCCAGGACAAGGCCACCGGCGCCATCACCGACGACAAGCGCATCCGGGCGGCCCTGCCCACCATCCAGTACCTCCTGGACCAGGGCGCGGCGGTCATCGCCTGCTCCCACCTGGGAAAGCCTGAGCCCAGCTTCGACAAGTGGGCCAAGAAGCAGGCCGAAAAGGGCAAGGACCCCGCCTCCCTCACCAAGGAGAAGTGGGAGAAGACCCTGGAGGCCCTGTGCATGGAGCCCGTGGCCAAGCGCCTGAGTGAGCTGCTGGGCAAGGATGTCATCCTTGCCGGCGACGTGGTGGGCCCCGATGCCCAGGCCAAGGCCGCCGCGCTGCAGCCCGGCCAGATCATGCTTCTCCAGAACACCCGCTTCGAGAAGGGCGAGACCAAGAACGATCCCGAGCTTGCCAAGGCCATGGCCGGTCTGGCCGGTGAGGACGGTGTGTACGTATCCGACGCCTTCGGCGCCGTCCACCGCGCCCACGCCTCCACCGCCGGGGTGGCGGCTCACCTGCCCGCCGTATCCGGCTTCCTGATTCAGAAGGAACTGGAGTTCATCGGCGGCGCGCTGGCCGATCCCAAGCGGCCCCTGGTGGCCATCCTGGGCGGCAGCAAGGTCTCCAGCAAGATCGGCGTCATCAACAACCTCCTGGAGATCGCCGACACCATCATCATCGGCGGCGGCATGGCCTACACCTTCGCCAAGGCCCAGGGCGGCACCGTGGGCGACAGCCTGCTGGAGAGCGATTGGCTGGACTACTGCAACGAGATGGTCGCCAAGGCCAAGGAGAAGGGCGTGAAGCTCCTCCTGCCCGTGGATACCGTCATCGCCGACGCCTTCGATCCCAACGCCAACAGCCAGGTGGTCAAGAACGGCCAGATCCCCGACAGCTGGCAGGGCCTGGACATCGGCCCCGAGACCGTCAAGCTCTACTGCGACGCCGTGAAGGACGCCGGTACCGTCATCTGGAACGGCCCCATGGGCGTGTTCGAGTTCGAGAAGTTCGCCGTGGGCACCAAGGCCGTGGCCGAGGCCCTGAGCAAGACCTCTGCCATCACCATCATCGGCGGCGGCGACAGCGCGGCGGCCGTGCAGCAGCTGGGCTATGCTGCTCAGATGACCCATATCTCCACCGGCGGCGGTGCCTCCCTGGAGTTCATGGAGGGCAAGGAGCTTCCCGGCGTGGCCTGCCTGCTGGATAAGTAACCCCCCTCCCCCGCGCAAGAGGGACGGCGGCAAAGGCCGTTCCCGGAAAAGAAGCCGGACCGGGTCCCTCCCTCCGGCATGGCCGGGCCGCCGGGCGGACGCCCTGGAGCGGACGGCCCTGGATAAGATTCATTTATTTTTATAAATTTCATATAATAAAAACAGGAGAAAGATCGTCATGAACCGTAGATACCGTAAAACCATCATCGCAGGCAACTGGAAGATGAACAAGACCGCCTCCGAGACCAAGAAGTTCGCCGAGGAGCTCAAGCCCCTCCTGCCCCGCGCCAAGTGGTGCGAGGTCGTGGTCTGCGTCCCCTTCGTCAACATCCCCGCCGCCCTGAAGGCCTTCAAGGACATGCGCGTGGCCGTGGGCGCCGAGAACCTGTACTATGAGCCCAACGGTGCCTACACCGGCGAAGTGTCCGCCGACATGCTCAAGGACCTGGGCGTAAAGTACGTCATCATCGGCCACTCCGAGCGCCGTCAGTACTTCGGCGAGACCGACGTCACCGTCAACAAGAAGGTCCACGCCGCCCTGGAGGCCGGCCTGCATCCCATCATCTGCGTGGGCGAGAGCCTGGAGCAGCGGGAGATGGGTGTCACCATGGAGCTCATCGCCCTGCAGGTGAAGAGCGCCCTGTCCGGCGTAGCCCCCGAGAAGGTGCGCAAGTGCGTGGTCGCCTATGAGCCCATCTGGGCCATCGGCACCGGCAAAACCGCCACCGCCGAGCAGGCCGCCGAGGTCTGCACCGCCATCCGCGCCACCATCCGCAACCTGTACGGCGCGCGGGTGGCCCGTTCCATCACCATCCAGTACGGCGGCTCCATGAACCCCAAGAACGCCGCGGAGCTGCTGGCTCAGTCCGACGTGGACGGCGGTCTGATCGGCGGCGCCGCCCTGAAGCCCGACCAGTTCGTGGACATCGTCAACGCCGCCAATCAGGAGTAAGGAGAGCGCAAAGCAGTGCCCGCGTAACAGCGGGTACTGCTTTGCATCCTGCATCCGCTTCTTTATGAGAAACGAGGAATGAGGTCATTATGAACAAAACACCCACTACTCTGATCATTATGGACGGCTTTGGCCTGGCCCAGGACGGCGGCGGCAACGCCGTGACCCACGCCAGAACGCCGGTCCTGGACCGGCTGTTCGCCTCCTGCGAGCACACCACCCTCTCCGCCTCCGGGCTGGACGTGGGCCTCCCCGACGGTCAGATGGGCAACAGCGAGGTGGGCCACACCAATATCGGCGGAGGCCGCGTGGTCTACCAGGATCTGCCCCGGATCACCCGGTCCATCGAGGACGGCAGTTTCTTTGAGAACCCCGCCTACTGCGCCGCCATGGACGCCTGCCTGAAAAACGGCGGCTCCCTCCATCTGTACGGCCTGCTCTCCGACGGCGGCGTACACTCCCATACCACCCACCTGTGGGCCCTGCTGAAGATGGCCAAGATGCGCGGCCTGGAGAAGGTGTATATCCACGCCTTCCTGGACGGCCGCGACGTCTCCCCCACCAGCGGCAAGGGCTTCGTGGCCGAGGCCGTGGAGAAGTGCCGGGAGATCGGTGTGGGCCGCATCGCCACCGTGATGGGCCGGTATTACGCCATGGACCGCGACAAGCGCTGGGACCGCGTGGAGCTGGCCTATGACGCCATGGTCTATGGCCGCGGCATCCAGAACTCCGACCCCGTGGACGCGGTGGCCAAGAGCTACGCCAACAACGTCACCGACGAGTTTGTGGAGCCCGTGGTCTGCGACAGCGAGGGCGCTATCAGCGACAACGACAGCATCATCTTCTTCAACTTCCGCCCCGACCGGGCCCGGGAGATCACCCGCGCCTTCGTGGACCCGGAGTTCGACGGCTTTAACCGGGAGTTCTTCCCCCTGACCTACGTCTGCACCACCGAGTACGATGCCACCATGCCCAACGTCCAGGTGGCCTTCCCCCGCCTGCGGGTGGCCAACGGCCTGGGCGAGTACCTCAGCTCCCTGGGGATGACCCAGCTGCGCATTGCCGAGACGGAGAAGTACGCCCATGTGACGTTCTTCTTCAACGGCGGCGTGGAGGCCGTGTTCCCCGGCGAGGACCGCGTGCTGGTGGCCTCCCCCAAGGTGGCTACCTACGACCTCCAGCCGGAGATGAGCGCCGTGGAGGTGACGGACAAGTGCGTGGAGCGCATCGAGTCCGGCGCCTATGACGTGATCATCCTGAACTTCGCCAACTGCGACATGGTGGGCCACACCGGCGTCTACGAGGCCGCCGTAAAGGCCGTGGAGACCGTGGATACCTGCGTGGGCCGCGTGGTGGACGCCACCCGGGCCATGGGCGGCATCGCCATGATCACCGCCGACCACGGCAACGCCGAGGAGATGCGCAAGCCCGACGGCTCCCCCATGACCGCCCATACCACCAACCTGGTGCCCTTCATCCTGGTGGGCGCGGACGCCAAGCTCCATCCCGGACGTCTGGCGGACATCGCCCCCACGATCCTGGACATCATGGGCCTGGCCTGCCCGCCAGAGATGGACGGGAAGAGCCTGATCGACTGATCCTATGCGGCGGGATGTGCGGAGCACGTCCCGCCGCAGGAGGGGCAAAAAATTTTTTGAAAAATTTTGCGTTTACCTCTTGCTTTTTCCAAAAATGTGTGGTACTATGTATAAGCTGTCTGACAGGACATGCGCCGTTAGCTCAGCTGGATAGAGCGTCTGGCTACGGACCAGAAGGCCGGGGGTTCGAATCCCTCACGGCGTGCCAGGAAAACCTCAGTGTTTACAAGCGTTTGATGCTTTGAACACTGAGGTTTCCTGTTATCTAGCACGGCAAAAGCGGGACTTTAGCGGGACTGGGGATCATCTTGGGACTTATTGGGATTGAAGATAAGGTCATCGAGAGTGTCGCTGGCTCGCTCGTCACTCTTTGCGAGGACATGGGAATAGACGTTGAGGGTGGTAGAGGTCTGGGCATGGCCCAGCCGTTTGGAGACTGTCACGACATCCATCCCTTCGGAGATCAACAGAGAGGCCATCGTGTGACGGAACATATGCGGGTGGATGTGCGGGAGGCCGTGCCGCTTGGAAAACTTGGAGAGAAAGTCTGTGATGCCGTCCGGGTGCATCAGCTCCCCGTCTTCGTGGGTGGCTATGTAGGCCGGGGGATGATTGCCCAGCATACGGCAGTTGGCGGTCTGTTCTGCTTTCCAGATCTCCAGTAATTCCAGGACAGATGCCGGGACGGACACGTAGCGGTTCTCCCCTGTTTTCAGCGTTGTGCTGATCGTACCGCTGGCCTTGGTGTAAACCCGATTCTCGCAGAGATACAGCCGCTTACTGTCCCAATCCACATTCTCCCAACGAAGGCCCATGATCTCGCCCCGCCTGGCTCCGGTGGCAATCAACAGCGTTGTGATGACACGCCATTTCATCGGCTCCTCTCCCAGAGCCTTTAAAATGGTTTGGACTTCCTCTGGCTCGAAGACTTCCATCTCATGCTTGGGAACTTTTGGCGGGGTGGCCCGCTGTGCTGCATTGGTGGGGATCAGCCCCTCCTTGACAGCCAGTGATAGAATAGAACTGATGACACGGTGATGCTCTCGGATGGTTTTGGGAGACAGCGGCTCCCCGGTGCGCTTGTTCTGGCCCGGCTCGGCCAGTTTGGCGTAGTAGCGGTTCAGGTGATCCGGACGGATGTCTTGCAGCTTCAGGGGACCGATTTCAGCGTTGATGCGGGTGAGCAGGTCGCGGTAGCTGGATACGGTCTTGGCTTTCATACCGCCTTGGACTTTCACTTTGAGTGCATACTCGGCGTACTCCTGGAAGGTGTACCGCTCTACAGAGACATTGCCCAGTTTGCAGTTCTCCTCAAACAAGGTCGCCTGCCGGATCAGTTCCTTTTCAATCTGCCGCTTGGTCATGCCAGGAGTGGGTTTCCAAGTCATCATGTAGTCCTTGAGCCGCTTGCCGGAGGCATCCCGGCCTCGAAAGACACGGATCTGGTAGGATATGATGTTGCCGCTTTTGTCGGTGCGTGGGGTGATGTTTGCCATGTTGTGATCTCCTTTCAAGAGATCCCCCAGCCCCACGGCGGTAGGACTGGGGGACAGTGATTAAACGGAAGCTGTTATAGGTTCAAGCGCAACGCTTCCGGTTGTCAGGAACTCAATGACGTGAGCATAGACAACCAGCCTTTTCTTGCCGCTGGACACTGAGGGGATCACCCCTTCAGCTATCCACCGCCGGAGGGCATATTCGCTGATCTGATACCCCTCCTGATGCAGCTGTTTCACGATTTGCTGAGTGGTTCCTACTTTATACATCATGGTTTACCTCCTTAATAATATTCGGCCATATCTTTCAGGACATCCAACCGGATACGGTATACCCTGGGAAGATCTTTATCGATGTGAACGGTACTGGCGTTTTCCTCCTGGAGAACCAGCGCGCCGATGTCCTTTAGTTCCTGAATAATGCGATTTCGGGTCCAGTTGTGAAAGCCGGGTTGAGTACGCACATATTGGACTAACGCATCTGGTTTTAGGCAGAGATCCTTTTGCCAGATGATACCACTGTACTTCGCCAGCTTCTTAGGGTTGGTGGCTAGATTGAAAGCATCATTTTTCTTTCCATCGTAAAGAACGGCTGCTAGGTTGCCGCGCGGTACAGTTTCCAGAATTCTCTTTCCCATCTGCATGTGGGCAGCCCATGCGATTTTCAGCGCCTTATCCATCTGCTTGAGCAGGGGATTACTGCACTCCGGCAATCGATTATCTGGGTCTAGAGCTGTTATTAGGCTTTGGAAGGCCCAGCGAAGACAGGTATAGCTTGTCCGAATACGATGTGGCATGCCTTGTCTCCAATCCCCGTTAGTCAACTCCCGCTTGAGGCGATTCAATTCAGTCTCGCTATTGGCGGCAAACCAAGTCGAAAAGAGCCTGATAGCATCACCAATCAACTGTGGTGTCAACTCGCCGGGCAAATCCAAATAGTCGGTCATGGGAACGATAAGGCAGCGATTGAGGTCGGACTCCGTTTCCATCGTAAACTCTGCCGTCAGGATAATTCCAGCGTTGCAACGCAGCTCGACAGTCTTGCTCCCCAACTTCTTGATGGTAGGCATTTCACTTGTGCCCTTCCGCACAAGCCTTGCGCCCTGCTCACGTCGCTTCCGCTCCGTCTCCCGCCCGGAAGACAGACATAAGTCATCCACTACAACGGGCATATCCCGCATGAGATGGAGCATACAGTCCGTCGCTGCATTCGTACTGTCCGCCTCCACGATACCCACAGGTTTCCCGGTCTTTTTGCGGCGGTAAAAAATTGCCATCCGTTTGGCAAGCTGAGACTTGCCAATGCCGTTCTTGCCCGTGATGTATAGGATTGCCTGAAGGCCAACGCCGCAGCCAATAACCAGCGACCGCACAGATGTCAAGATAACATAGGCCATTACCAAGAGCGCCTGCGGCGGAAGCATACGCAGGATCATCAAGATGTGCTGTGCGGAGGAACTGCTGTCTCCGCACAGCTCAATATCCCCTATTTCCTGATCTATCAGATATGGACGGGCGAAATCACCGGGGCAGAAAGTATCTCCGCGGATAAAGCCGAGACTTCCGTCAGGGAGATGCACAGCCCCCATCTCATCGAAGTAGTAACCAATAGGAATACGATTGCCTTGCAGGTCTTCCATCAGTTGCTGCATCAAACGCTGGTTGGCGGCGCGGTCACTCATGCCCATATCCAGAAAAGGGCAGATCCCCCTCAAGTTTTTGATGTTCAGATCCTTTAACCGGAGCTGGACCTCTCCCCTCCAGGTGCTGGCCTTACTGGTGATTTCGACCCAAATACTTTCGGGAGCAGCACTCATATCTGCCCCAGGCAGAAAGTAGGCTCCAACGAACCTGATCGTGGCATTGCCCATCATCACTTCGCCCCCTCCTTCCGCCTTAGAATCAAGAATCCATCTTCGCCCCTCTCAGGCGGTGATGGCGGATCATGCGGCGAGAGAGTTACGGGTGTAGGTTTTTGATATAACGGCTTTAACTTCTCACTCTCATCGTGCTTGTTTTTTCGCTTCATCTTGTCCGGTTCCCTCCATTTTATAGGATGTTTAGGCTTTCGGGAAATGGGATGCTTTTTCATGGTTGAATCCTCCTTATGAAATTTGCAAGGGTGCTTTCTGGGGGAATCCCCCAGAAAGCATCGGTATTTTTCCACGGAGCTTTTGTTCCCGATGTGAGCTCAGTATAGCAGGCCGATTCCTGCCTGTCTAAAGGATACAGTTTATCCTCCGCTTTTTCCGATAATTTGCAACCCTACCAAAATCTAAGGAGGGCTTATGGCATACAAAGATGACCGATCTGATTCTTTGCAATTAATTCCCAATGGAGTTGGTTTTGATGATTCAACGCCTCAAATGTCTGTTGAACAGTTAGCAGAAATATTTCAAGGCAGAATTTCGAGGGAAGATACGGAAAAGCTGAATCTGCTTTTTCAAAAGGAAGCATCTGATGAAGCGATAGAAGAAATACTGAAGGGATTTCGTGATTTACTCAATAATGAACGAAAACAGCTATTAAGGCTGTGTGGGTACACGGTGCGCACGGACAGTGAGGCACAGAATATCCTGTACCTGAAGCCACTATTCATTCTTCAAAACAGCAAATGGTTTTACAGTGAGTTTCCCGCCTCTAAGTACCAATCAATCGTCAATATTCTTTTATCTGATCCATGCGTTCTCTTTACAGATGCTGACGAGCATTTTCGTCATAGCAGGATCAACAACGAGGCCATTTCTGCATGGAACCCACTTTTTTATGATACAAAGAAACGCAGAGATTATTGCAATATGCATGCAGATAATATCAGCAAGCAATTTCAAGAAAAGGACATGCCTTTATATAAGACAATGCTTGACAAAATTTCAAAATCAGCTGTAAAGAAGCATCAAAATATACAAGATTGGATTAGGAAACACCTCCCTTATGATGAATCTGATATAGATAAAAATCTGGTACAATTAAAAGAGGTATTTCCTGAATATGCAGATCAAATAACGCCTAACTTTTCAGAGAACTTTTTTTTACTGGCATTGCCAAGATATGCAAATAAGGTTGCTATGCTTTCAAATGATGAGTTCCGTCCAGACCGTCTCCCTGCTTCTGTGGATCAAGAAACGGCTCAGCTGTTTGTATACTATAAGGCTCGCCTGCGAAGATTTGAGAATCTGCAAAGTAAGGCCTGTGAACAGGAAAAATCCCTTAAGCCAATTAGGGCTTTTTTAGAATGCAGGCCCTTTTCACTCAGTACGACGAGAGAGGAACGTGACGCACATATAGAGCATATAGCGGAAATAATCGCTGCTATTCATGATTTTTTTATACAATGCAGTTCTCTTTTGAAAGATGATAATAATGGCACTTTACAACGAAGGATCGTGTGGGCAATGAACCAAAGATCTATCCCAAGTAAACTTCAACCTGTGTTCTTGATCTACATGACGATATGTTGTAATCGTAATCTTGCGATTGGCGCTGATTGTCCCATTCAGCCATTTCCAATCTTTGATCTTCGATATAACAAACGCAAACAACGTCATTTCCAGTTGGTCCTGCTGAATCGGTTGTGCGATATACTGTCTATAAGCAAGAAAGATCGCATGGAAAATTGGAAGCAGTATTTGGCTTTGCAGGGGGTGACAATCCTAAGTGTTGAAGAAGCTCAATTTTGGAAACAGCAATTAGGCATAGAATATGAGCAATTCCCGGTCATTGGTTTTCAGTTGTGTTGTGCAGATTACATAGAAGAATGTATGCCGCTTCATTTGAAATACTTATCATATAATAGCGTTTCGCCGTTGCATCTTGGTGGGTATCATGATTTTTGGGAACAGAACCAGGAAGATATTCGATTACGGGCTGGAGATTTGAAAAAACATCATCCTGAAATTCTGAAGATGTATAAAAAGTTCTGGAACAAGCCGAAAGAATACTATTTTGAGAGAAAAGAATGGCTTGAAAATGTACTGGAACATGACATTCCTGTTGATCTGTCTGTGTTTGTGAACATTCCTGCTTGTAATGAGAATGAATTGCAGCGGTTAGTTTTAGAAACGGAGCTACAGCTGTGCCTTATCAGTGATGCCCGGTCAAAATTGCAGAAAATGTGTGTAGATGCTTATCACATCGAGAACGGCTTATTTACAAGCTTTCGTCAGAAAGGGCATTCTACAGGGATGTAACCCCGTAAAATGCCCATATCTCTGCAACTTGCGACACTAATCCTCCGTCTCGCAAGTTGTACTGTAGGTCTTAGAACCTGTATTCACAACTGTTGAACGCCGTCTGTGCAGGACGGAGCCTTAGTGTATCGGCATCTTCACCTGTGGTATCTCTGTACTGCTCCATATCCAGCCCAAAGTATTCCACTTCAGTGTCCGACAATTCGATTACATCAGCCATCTAGCGGTAGGCTTCGTCCTCCCCGTCTTCGATCAGTCCCTCCTTCAGGCCCGTGGCAATCTCGCTCATTCTGGCCCAGGAAATATGCTTCTCGTTTGTCCGCATCAGGTAGTAGTCCAACGCTTTGAAAAGAGCCTCAGCCCTCGTCAGCCCAGAGAACTCACCGAAGTCGTAGTAGCAGCATGTCCAGTCCCAGCTTCCGGCTTTCTTGTCCAAGCCGCTCACAACAGCATACTGGGTCATGCTCTCCCCTCGCAGGATAAGAGCATACTGCCCTTTTTCCTCAATCAGAGTATACTTCATTTATGAATCCTCCTCATCATCGGCTAACTCGTCTATTGCAGAAGAAGGGTGCTACCAGTCACAGTAGAAAAACAGGCGCTCGGCTTTCTCTGCATCACCGCCGCACTCGTCGATGAAGTCCTGACCTGTGTGGCACTGGCTCAACACCTCATCCAATTTCTCCGGGTCTGTAATCTGGCAGCTCAGAGGGATATGATTCAAGGCCACATCAGGAACATAGATAACCACATCCCCAGGATAGAACTTATCAGCCTTGAATATCTCACAATCCTGACCGAGGACAAATGCTAAGATGTCATTGAGCGTATGGCCCTGTTGAAGCTGTGACTTCAGCGGAGTCTTTGTTATCGTGGACTCCTGCTCGATCTCCCAGCAACCGATGTAGAGATATTCCCCACCGCTGCCCTTCGGCGTTGTCTGACACATAAAGGCTCCGTCCTCGGACTGGATCGTCACCAGATTATCCCACTCGTAGAAGTGGTTTTCCCTGGCAAGTCGCCTCAACTCGGGCAGGACCTCTGTGTTGATCCAACTGAAGAACGCCTCCTGTTCCCTCTGGCTCCCATCCAGCTGCTCAAAGCTCTGGCGATCTGGCAGAAGATACAATGCCTTTCCGGGTTGGTCGCTCTCCCGCTCAAGGATGGCCCTAGCCCCCCAGTACATCTTTGGGGTGAAGTCCTCCGGGTAGTTTCCCCATTCATGGCTCATGGTGTCAACCTCCTTACATTGCATACTCCTCGTCCTCAAATTGTTCTGAATCGTCCGTTTCATCCAGATCATCTTCCTCCACTTCATCGGTTACCGGGAGCAAAGACCTCATAACGTCCCGCCGTGTCTGTACTGAAGCAGGCTTTGCGCTGCCAGCAGATACCGTGTGATTGTACTCCGGCGATATGGAGGGATGCCCGCTGAAGAACTCGGTCAGAGTGCGGTTGATCTCGTCCTGGCTCACATCATTTTCAACTGCCAGACAGCAGTAATAGGCGCAGCTGATGAAGTGCGTCCTGCTCTTGACGGTGCGGAGGACCCTGTTGTTGACATCCATCAGGCTCCTGGCAAACACCATAAAGACATCCAGACCGGAATTGATCGTGTCCAGCACTTCGCTGTCTACCTCGACCCTGCTGGCCCATTCCCGGAAGGGCTTGGTGGAGAAATCGGGAGATTCCTCAGTGATAAGCTGGTAAAGCTGCATAGCGATCATTTCATCGGTGAACCGCTTTTTGCCAGCCTCCGAAACCACGAACTGAATCGCCTTGTGTTTGGCAAGCTGCTGGAAGATCGTCAGGCCGGGGACGTTGGCACGGGTCAGCTCAATGGCGCTCAAAGGCTTGCCGTTGTTCAGCCTGCGGAAGAACTCCCTGATCTCGGTTTCTGTCATGCCCTCATAATAGTAAATCGTGAGGTTGTAGTCTTTGATCCGGTCCCGCGCCCATTCGGGCAGCTGTGAGAAATACAATCCGCTGACATCCTCCGCACATCCGTTGTCATCTACGACAACAGGAGTGTCGGTAGACAATGCGAACTCATCATGGAGATATTCACTGATGGCATTTGACCGCTGCTTTCCGTCCAGACTGTCATACACGCCGTCCTCGTCACGGGTAAAGTACATGGCGGGGATCGCATAGCCGTAGATCATACTGTGGATCAGCAGAGATTTTTTCTCAACGTCCCACACAAGATTGCGCTGCACGGCGTTGTCATAGTTGACCTTGCCCTTCTCCATTTGATTTGCCAGGGCCTTTGCCGTCCAGTTGATATTGAATCGCTGCATACTATCCTCGCCCCTTCCAATGCTTTTCAACTGTGCCATCCGGGAAATATGTGTTCCTACGGACCTTTCCCGTCCTCAAATTGTGTTTTACAACTTCCATCGGTACGCTGTCTTTCTTTGCCTTCGCTTTGGCAGCGTCCACCGCCTGAGAATAAAGTGCCGTGGTTGTCCAGCAACGACCATCAGGAAAGTTGATTTCATAAAGAACGTCCATGATCATGTCAGCATTCGATTCCTCCACTTATGCGGAGATCATAGAAAGAAACTCCTGCTCGGTCAGAACGGGGATACCCAATTTCCGAGCCTTGGTGAGCTTGCTCCCGGGCTTCTCCCCACAGATGAGGTAGCTGGTCTTGCGAGTCACGGAGCTACCAGCGGTGGCACCGAGGCTGATGATCTTGCTGTTGATGCTGTCACGGGTGAAGTGTTCCAGCTTGCCCGTAGCGACGATGGTGCAGCCGCCAAAGGGATTCTTTTTGTTTTCCATAATAGAAACTTCCTTTCTTTTTTCAAATTCAAATTCTTCTCGAAGGGTCCTCCACAGTTCAAGATTTTCTGGAATTTGAAACCAATCGTGAATGTTTCCGCTCAGAGTTGCGCCGAAGTCCGGCAATGTGGTAAAGTCAAAGCCGCTTATCGCTGCTTTCTCAAGCGCATCCAAATTACCGCCAAAGTAGTTGTCCAACGCTCTGCTTGCGGTCCTTCCAATCATGGGGATGTCCATAGCCACCAGATACCGTGCAAAAGTCGTTTTTCTGCTGACGTTGATGGACTTTTGCAACTTTTCATAGGACTTGACACCGAAGCCATCCATGCGTATGATTTGATTGCAGTATCTGTCCAAATGGTAGAGGTCTTGATATGTGGTCAGGAATCCCGCAGAAATAAACCTGTCCAGTATTGCTTCCGAGATGCCGGAAATATCCATAGCCTTCTTCCCAACGAAGTGGACGAACTTGCGAAGTGTCTGATTGCCACAGTCGGGATTATCACAGTGGAGCGTTGCCACTTGTCCACCCTTACCGCCGGAACGGGCATAAATTCTCGTAGGCTTCCCACAGCAGGGACACCGTTTCGGAATCAAGCTGGGAGCATAACGGCCACGGTCAAGATTTTCCTCAATGTGTGGAATTATCATGTTGCGCTTGGAAACGAGGATACGGCAGCCCGGATGCAGTTCCAGTTCCTTGATAAAGGACAGATTGTGCAGGCTGGCCCTTGACACGGTGCAGCCGTCGATCTCCACAGGATCAAACAGAGCAACCGGGGCGATCTCCCCGGTACG
>CATOKC010000049.1 GCA_951800675.1 uncultured Oscillibacter sp. | reverse complement strand
CGCGTGGGCCGTCCCTGGCCCTGCTTCTTCCGCTCGATCAGGCCGATGCCGTCCTTGTCCAGCTCCCGGAACAGCTTCGTGGCCTTGTCCTTCCCGCAGTTCATGAGATTCATAGAGTCCTCCTGGGTGAAGTAGATGTAGACGCGCTTATCGCTGTCCATCCAGCCGTTTTTCACCGACAGCCCCATACGGTCCAGCAACAGGCCGTAGAGGACCTTTGCCTCAATGGAAACACTCTTATAACGGGGGTCTGTCAGCAGGGTCTTGGGGATACGGTAAAAGCTGTATTGGTCCGCTTCGGTGCCATAGTAGTAGTCCAGATTCAGATTTGACGGCATGGTGATTGCCTCCTTTGCAATGTGCGGAAAAACAAAAAAACGCCCCGGTGACCATAACAGTCAGCGGGGCGCTCATGCTCCTGCCGCTTGTTGGTTTGTTCGTAAATGCAAAAAAGCCCGCCCCCAACTGATAATTAGTCAGTTGAGGGTGGGTTTTGGAATATTGTTACCACTTTTCGCCTAAAATGCTTCTCTTACCTCGGATGTAATCGGTCAGAAATACACTGTGACAGGTCTGATAGGTGAAAAACTGCCACGCGACGAGTTTTCCCGTATCCAGTTTAACTTGGAAGAAAGGGAACAGCAGATTGGTCCAATTATCGTTCTGAAAAACCATGACCTTCTGAAATTCTTTCCTCTCCAGCAGGATGCCGCCATGGATGAATGTCTCATTAACCACATTTGCCGCTTCATAGGGGTTCATATCACAGTCCTGGATGATAAGCCCCTCTCCGTACTGCCGCGCCATTCCCGGCAGGTCATCCACGGTGATTTCGATAACTGTAACAGCCATGTGCCGCCTCCTTCAAGGTTTGCTGGACAGCCCGGATATGGGCCAGCCACCGCTGGCGGGTATCATCACCGATCCAGCATTGATATAACTCACACTCCGGGTTCTGGACGCTTTGCAGCTCGTCCAAAAGGATTTTGAAATCAGCCGGAGTGACAACAAACTCCTTAATATGATGGTCTACCGGATCATAGTTTTCGCCAACATACTCGGTGACGATCAGCTCCCCGGTTCGATAGTAGTCCGCCAGACACTCCGCGATCAGGAGTGCCGCATGGGTAAAGTCTCGCGGGAAGTTGGCGTTGATGTAGCAGTCCAGCCTCTCCGGGGGACAGCCCCGGTTGGTCCGCTTGATGTCCTCCATAATATCCTGCCGCAGCAGCTCAATGGCCTCTGCTGTATTGAATATGGCGAAGTCCACTGCTTTCAGTTGTGTGCCTACGATAGTCCCCAGCAGGTCCAGTCCGTAGTCACTTTGACGTTCTCTAATGCCCCAGGCTCCCATTTTTAACCTCCTTCACGGCCCGAAAAAATTTGTCCTTTAAGTGCAGCCTTGGTTTTTCACCCCCTCCCGTAGACCCCGTTTGAGGGCCGTTTTTGGTGGAAAAAGAATAAGGACAAACCGCCAACCCGTTGCAACACAAGGGTTTTCCGATTTGTCCTTATTATGCCATAAGGGCACAGCAATGCCAGCCTTCTGATCGCCAACGGCACGGACGTAGCTACGGTAGCCAGCCTGCTGGGCCACTCCCAGCCCTCCACCACACTGGACATCTATACGCATGCCTTCGACAAAAACAAGAAAGCGGCCAGTGAAACACTCCAGCAGAGCCTCGAAATCTGAAAACAGGGTTGGCTACTGCAATAGTGGTCAACCCTAAAATTTTTATTATAACTTTTAGATGATAGAAACCCGCATAAACGAATAGTTTATGCGGGTTTCTGGTACGCCCGACTGGATTCGAACCAGCGGCCTTGTGAGTCGGAGTCACACGCGCTATCCAACTGCGCCACGGGCGCATACCTAACAATATGAACTTGTCCGCTGAGACCTCCCTCAGCACGCTTATATAGTATAGCAGAAACTTTCGCCATTGTAAAGAGGAATTTTGCATTTTGCAGAAAATTATAGCAAGTGGAAATTAAATTGCAGGGCAGTAAGGCCGTCCGGATTTCTCCAGAGCAAAGATGAGCCGTACAAGCTTCTTGGCGGTGTGGGATAAGGCAACATTATAAAGAGCGTCCTCCAGGCGTTGGACAGCCTCGCGAGTCGTTTTGGTGCAGACTTCCCCAGGATGTTCAACTCGGCTGCTTTCGGCAGCGGCTCCGAGTTTGCAGATTGCGAGGGACTCGATCAAAGAAACACCCAATCTGCCCAAACAGTAAGTCTCTAACCCACCAAAAGCAGAAAGGGTGTCTCCCATATCCATATAGACCGCCCCTCAAGCGCCCCTTCTCAGGGGCGCTTGATCACCATCTTCCTTCACCCACAGACAGCAACGGCCTCGATCTCGACCAAAGCGCCCTTAGGCAGGTCCTTCACCGCGAAGGCGGCCCGGGCGGGACATGCCTCAGTAAAATACTCAGCATACACGGCGTTCATGGCGGCAAAATCGCCGATGTCCGCCAGCAGGACCGTGACCTTCACGATGCTGCCAAAACCGCAGCCCGCTTCCTCCAGGATCGCTCCGATGTTCTCCAGGCTCTGGCGGGTCTGCCCGCCGGCGTCCCCGGCGGCAAAGGCGCCGGTAGCGGGATCGATGGGCAGCTGTCCTGAGATATACAGCATCCCGCCGGCCTTGACGGCCTGGGAGTAGGGACCGATGGCCGCAGGGGCCTTGGGGGTAGAAATAATTTCCTTCATGATATCCTCCTCAGGTAGTAGCGTACTCGCCGTCCCAGATCACCTTGCGGAACTTCAGCGGGTCGGTGTTGCCCTCGGTGGAGAACATCAGCACCTGGCTGAAATGATCCAGGCCGATGGCGTCCCGCAGATCCTTGTACTCGTCGGTCTCCATCAGCGCCGCCAGCAGGCCCATGCCCACCGCGCCGCTCTCGCCGGAGATGACCGTGGGATCGCCCTTCACAGGCACCGCCAGCATCCGCATCCCCCGGGCGCTGACCCAGTCGGGGCAGGACACGAAGGCGGACACGTGGTTGCGCAGGATGTCCCAGGAGATGATGTTGGGCTCGCCGCAGGCCAGACCGGCCATGATGGTGGACAGATCGCCAGTCACGTTCCGGGGCTCGCCGTCCCCGGCCAGAGCGCCCTGGTAGAGGCAGTCCGCCGCCTGGGCTTCCATGACAATAAATTTGGGCGGGTCGTTGGGGAAGAGGTTCGTATAGTAACCCACCACCGCGCCGGCGAGGCTGCCCACGCCGGCCTGGACGAAGACGTGGGTGGGACGGTTCGTGCCGATCTGCCGCAGCTGCTCGGCGGACTCGCTGGCCATGGTGCCGTAGCCCTGCATGATCCAGCTGGGGATCTCCTCATAGCCCTCCCAGGCGGTGTCCTGGACGATGACGCCGTGGTCCGTCTGAGCGGCCTCGGCGGCGGCCATGCGCACGCAGTCGTCGTAGTTCACTTCCTCGATGGTCACCTGAGCGCCCTCGGCGGCGATGTTGTCGAAGCGGGGCTTGCTGCTGCCCTTGGGCATGTGGACCACAGCCTTCTGGCGCAGCTTGTTGGCGGCCCAGGCCACGCCGCGGCCATGGTTGCCGTCGGTGGCGGTGAAGAAGGTGGCCTGACCGAAGTCCCTGCGGAAGGACTCGCTGGTGAGATAGTCATAGGACATCTCCGACACATCCCGGCCCATCTCCTTGGCGATATACCGGCCCATGGCAAAGGAGCCGCCCAGCACCTTGAAGGCGTTGAGCCCGAAGCGGTGGGCCTCGTTCTTCACGTACAGGCCCCCCAGCCCCAGATACTTGGCCATGCCGTCCAGCTCGGCCAGAGGCGTGATGGTGTACTGCGGGAAGCCGCTGTGGAAGAAGCGGGCCTTCGCCACGTTGGACAGGGACATCAGTCCCAGCTGACGGTCGTCGGTCTTCGGCATCTGGTTCAATACCCATTTGATTTTTTCCATTGGTGTTTTCCTCCATTTGATCCGGATCATCCCGGACTGAATTTATTTTGATCTCTGTATCCGCTGATGCAGCCAGCCCCAGCCCTTTACCAGCTGTTCCACCGCCAGGGCGGAAAAGACCGTGCCGCCTCCCACGCCGTTCAGGCGTCCAAAGGCGCACAGCGCGGTCAGCGCGGCAATGATGGTGAGGAGGCTGTCAAAGCAAACCTTGATATTCCCGAACCCCCTGCCGGTGCGCCTGGACAGCGCCCGCACGAAGGCTTCGCCGGGAAGCATGATGACGTCCGCCAGGACCTCCAGGTAGATCCCTAGGGACATAACGATACAGCCCGCCGCCAGATAGACCGCCGAAGCCGCCCAGGGGCCGCCGTATTGGGAGGGGATCAGCGCCAGCGCGCCGTCCACGCACAGGCTGAACAGGACCGTGACCGGCACCTGAAGGGCCTGGGCCATGGTGAAGCGCCCGGTCAGAAGCCCCTCGCACAGCAGGAAAAGCATATTGAGGGAGAAGGTAAACATCCCCATTGAAACGGGCGTGATTAGGCTCAGCACGAAGGGGATGCTGGAGATGGGAGACGTGCCCAGCCCCGCCCGGGTGATCAGGGCGATCCCCACCGAGCAGACCAGCACACCGGCCATAAAGACGGCGAAATGGCGAAGCGTCTCCTCCCGGCTGCGGACGCGCGCCTTTTCAGCAGGCGGCATGTGGACGACCTCCTTTTCAACGCGGGAAAGCCCGGACAGGATCTAGGACTCCGCAGGGTGGTCCTTTGGCAGGACCAGGTTGAGGATGATGGCCATGATCGCGGCCGCCACAACGGCAGTGGAGCCGAACACGGTGGATACCCAGTCGGGGAAGCCTGGGCCGGAGAGACATCCGGGGACCTGGGTGATGCCCGTGCCCAGAGCGATGGACAGGCCGGCCACCGTGCTCTTCCGCACGGTGAACTCGCCGTCGGAGACGATCATCCGGATGCCCGTCATGGTGATGGTGGCGAAGACGGACAGGGTGGCGCCGCCGATCACACACTGGGGGATGGTGGTCAGCACGGCGGCAAATTTGGGTACCAGTCCCGCGATCAGCAGGACGAGGGCGGAAAAGGCGAACACCGCCCGGTTGATCACCTTGTTGACCGTGACGATCCCCACGTTCTGGCTGAAGGAAGCCACGGGCAGGCCGCCGAAGAAGACGCCGATGATGCTCATGAGCCCTTGGCCGATGATGCCGCCGGACAGCTCCTGGTCCGTGGGGACCCGGCCCATGCCGCCCATGGTGGTGGAGGACAGGTCTCCAATGGTCTGCACGGAGTTGACGATATAGACGATGGCCAGGGAGACCACGGCGGAGGGGACGAATTCGATCTCGAAGGGCATGAACCGGGGCAGGGACGCCCACTGGGCGTCCGCCACGCCGGACAGGTCCACGATCCCCGCGAAGTAAGCGGCAACATACCCCGCGATCATACCGAAGAGCAGGGAACCCAGCTTCCAGATCCCCTTGGCGAAGTTGTTGAGGAAGACGACCATGGCAAAGGTGAACAGCGCCACCCCCCAGCTGCGCGCCCCGCCGAACCACTCGCTGGACGCATCGCCGCCGGCCATGTAGCGAACGGCGGTGGGATAGAGGGAGAGGCCGATGGTAAAGATGACCGTCCCCGTCACCAGGGGCGGGAACAGCTTGCGGATCGGCTTGACGAAAATACCGAATATGACCGCGATCAGCCCGCCTACCAGCTCGGCCCCCAGGATGGTGGGCAGGCCGAACTGTCCGCCGATGGCGGTCAGCGCGGGGACGTAGGCGAAGCTGATGCCCATGACCACCGGCAGCCTGGAGCCGATGCGCCGGAAGACCGGGAACAGCTGGAGCAGCGTGGCCAGGGCTGTGATGACGAGGGACGCCTGGATCAGCGTAGTTTTCTCATCGGCGCTCAGGCTGCACACCTCGCTGCCCGAAATGATGAGCGCCGGAGTGATCACGCCCACGACGGCGGCCACCACGTGCTGCAGCCCCAGTGGGATCAGCTGACCCGCCGGAGGGATGCCCTCATATGCAAAGACGCTGGCGCTCCTGTTCGTTGGCCGGTCCATCCGTATCGCTCCCCCTTTGCGGCAACATAAAAATTTTTTAGCCCTCAAAACTTTTTATTGAAATCATAATCTGTTTTCGAGAGAAAAGCAAGCACTATTTTTTCCCCTCCCCCGCGAACCGCGCCGCGCAGCGAAAACCTTAGTTAATATGCACATCAGTTTTTGCTGCGAAACATGTTGTAAGGGCGTTTATATTTTCAGTTTATATAACATTTTTTAAAAATTTTTGTGAATAGGGTTTCTGATACTGTGCATTCACACAAATTTTTAGCATTGCTAAAAATTTGTGTGAATTTGGAGGATTATGATCTGACGTAAATTTTATTGCTGACAAGCCCCCTAATTTCAATTATAGTAGCTTTCCTCCATGGTTTAACTGACAAAACGGTCCAGGACCTTGCTAAAGATCCCAGACCGTTCTATTGCGGCAAATTTTATAGTGGCCTATGCCCAAATACTCGCTCCATTACCAGTTTGCAGGTACGCTGCGCGTCTACCGAAACCGCGATCATAACGTTTGCTGGAGGCAGCGGTTCCCGCTGGCGGAACGGATGGCGCAAATCGACCGTCAGCCCCCGCAACGGTCCGCCAGCCATTTCGATCTGGACCGGAGCAGCTTCCATCTTTAAAAGTGTTGGATCGATCAAACTTGCTACCGTTAGCGGGTCGTGCAGTGTAACTTTTTTTGATTTACTAGTTTCCAGCCATATTGCGCATAGAGAAGCAAGGAATCCGCGATACCCGTCGCGAAAGGACCCAATGACTCCCTCCTCCTCCTTTGACAAGATGCAGGGAACGGTGACATCCAAACCGATCATCCGTATCTCCGCACCTGACCGGAGGACGATGTTTGCCGCCTCGGGGTCGCAGAGAATGTTGTATTCTGGGTAGACTGCACTGAAAGCGCCTCCCATCAAGACGATCTTTGCGTGTTTCATGATATCTGGCGCCAATAATACCGCCATGGCAATGTTCGTCAATGGCCCCAGGGCGATAACGACGGTTTCCGGTGCGCTGCGGACGGTTTCGATCAGCAGTTCCACTCCATGCACATTGGCAGCGGCGGGAGGCTGTTCCGCAAGCACCCGGCATTGATGCGGCAAAGCGGAAGTGTCGTTCTGAAATCGCAGAGATCGTCCAACTCCTGCCTCTACAGGAACCTCCGTCTCCAACTGGCGCAAAAGCTGCACCGCCAGCTGCCGCCGGGCGGATACATTTCCATAGACCGTGGATACACCGGTCAGTGTAAGCTCGGGGGACAGCGCTGCCAGAGCGATCGCCAGAGCATCGTCAACATCATCTCCGATGTCTGTATCGATAAATATCCGTATGGGCTCCATCAGATCCCCACCACGCTCCTCAAATATTCGCGAGAGTATTGAGCGGACTGATAGTTAGCGATAATGGGGTAGTCCAGCTCAACACAGATGGTTCCGTCATATCCAATTTCCTGCAATTTCCGGTAAATGCCTTTAAAGTCAACAAAGCCTTGCCCCAATGCCCGGAAGCGGTCCATCGCCCGTTGGCCTGGAAGCAGGACGGGATTGGGATCGACATCCTTGAAGTGGATATAGGATATCCGATCCCGATATGCTTCCAGAATATCTACCGGGTCAATGTTTGCAATGACGGAATGTGCGGTGTCAAAACAAAACTTCACCTTTTGGGGGTCCGTATTTGCCGCAAAGAGATCGATCTCATTGCGATACAGGACTGTATCGTTAAAATGCGGGTGTACGCATAGGTCGATCCCCGCCGCATGGGTCAGCTCTGCCATGATGTTTACTTTGCGGGCAGTATCCAGCACATCCGCATCAGAATTGCCGCTCTCCTTGATTTTGGGCGGCTGAACGATGATCCGGCTGCAGCCAACGGCACGGGCCAAGCTGATACATTGTTTCAGCAATTCCAAATCATAATCAAAATCTGTTTTCAGATAATGGTAGATCGCGGAGAGTTTCATGCTATACTTGGCCAGAAGCGCTGCCAGTACATCGGGGCAGTCTCCAAACGCGGATACGATCATATTCATATCCTCAACTGCCGTATATCCTAAATACTGGATCTCGCGGAGCCCCTTCTCAAATTCCACCCGCTGCTGGGCGGGGTCCTCGGACTTCTGAAAGCTGTTGAAGGGGTCCAAATGCCAGGTCCATACGGTATATGCTACATCCATACTAATTTCCTCTCTTTCTTATCCTTTGACCGCACCGGCTGTCACGCCTTTTTGAAATGCCTTCTGGCACAGGAGATAGACCAATACCATCGGCAGGGTGGCCATGGAGAGCGCGGCAAACATCTGTGGATAGTTATTGTTTTCGAGGGTCGAAAACGCGACCATTCCCAAGGGCAGCGTTTGGAGCTCTGGTGTGCGTATGATCAAGCTGGCTCGGATATACTCGTTCCAGACGCTCAGTCCCGAAAAGATCACCTGTGTCACCAATCCGGGTACGGCCAGCGGCAGGATGATATGAAGAAAGCTTTGGAATCGAGTACACCCATCGATCATTGCGGCCTCCTCCAAAGATTTGGGGAGAGAAATGAAGAAGCCGCGCATAATATACATGCCAAACGCAATAGACTGCGCGGTATACACCAGGATCAATCCGATCCGCGTGTTGATCAAGCCCAGTTCGTTGACAACTGTGAATACCGGCATAGCCAGAACACCCGCCGGCATCATGATGCCCAAGAGGAGATAATTCAATATCGCCCGTTTTCCCCTGAAGTTCACTCGCGCTAAAGCGTATGCGGCGCAGCAGTTTACAGGGATCAGCAGGCAGAGGGTCCCTGCCGTTGTCAAAATACTGTTAAGGTACTTTCTGCCCATCCCCGCCTTTTTCCAGGCGGCCGCGTAATTCTCCCATTGCGGCGAGGAGGGAAGTCCCCAGATATTGCTGTAAAATTCGTTCTCACCCTTCAGTGCGCCTGCCAGCATCCAAATGATCGGATATACTGTAATGATCAGGAAGACCGCCATCAGCAGATAGATCAATCCTGTACCGATCCATTTCCTGATTCGGGACTTTGTCCGCAGATCCTGCATATTTAGTCCTCCTTATTCGTAGTTTTCTTCCCGCGTCATGGTTTTAAGCTGCAAAAAACCAAATATTGCCACAAAGAGGACCAAGATCATGCTCATGGCATTGGCTTTGCCCATATTATTCAGCTGGAAGGCGGTATTCATAATATAGGTGAGACCGACCTCCGTGGAATGGTAGGGGCCGCCTCCCGTCATCACGTTCACAACATCATAGTTGTTGACGAATGCGCCTGTAATTGCCAGCAGCATACTGGTCACCAATGTACTGTTCAGCTGGGGGATGGTGATATAGATGAACTGATGGAATTTCCCCGCACCATCAATGGATGCGGCCTCATACAGCTCCTGAGGGATCCCCTGAAGCCCCGCCATAAAGAGAACTGCGTGAAATCCCATACATTTCCATACATCCACCAGGATCACGGAATAGAGTGCGATGTTGGCATCGCTCAACCAGCCGTGGATCCAGCTTTCCAGCCCGACAGAACGCAGGAACGCATTAAGCAGGCCAAAGGTAGGATTATAGATCCAGCACCACAGGACGCCCACCACAACATAGGAGAACGTATAAGGAATGTAGGTGCAGGCACGGAAAAGATTCATCCCCTTGATTTTCTGGACAAAGATCATTGCCAGAGCAAAGCCAAGGATATTCTTTAATATTGGCGTGATCAGGGCATACAGGAACGTGTTTCCCATGGTCTTCCAGAAGGTTTTATCTGTTGCCGCAAACAAATAGTTCTTAAAGCCCACCCAACTCATTTCGCCCAGTCCGTCCCAGCGATGCAGACTGATATAAAAACCTTTGATAAATGGGTAGATGACAAACACTGTGAACAGAATGACCGCAGGCAGGCACATGATATAGCCGAAATACCGCCCTTGTATCCTGGAGTGCAGTTTACGCAAACGCTCCATTATTTTCCTCCAATCCAGCGTAATTAGTCTTAGACCAGCGGCTCCAAGCCTTAGGAACGCCAAAAGCCTGGAGCCGCGCCGCTTTACGGTGTCACCTTTTCCCAATCCGCATCGGACCAGCCGTTCCACCAGTCATACCGGTAGTCCTGCTCACGGACCAATGTGTCGTAGGCATCCTGAATTTCCTGTGCCGCCGCCTCGGCGGTAGAGGCGCCGGTTACAACTGCGGGGACCGCAGACTGGAACGCATTCAAGACCTCCGCCGGCCAGATCCAATCCAGATAAGTGATCGTCCGGGGAACCAGATCATTGTTCAGCTGGGTGACGATATCAGATTCCAGAATATCCACGCCATCCAGGACTTTGACGGTAGGCTTGTAGCAGCCGCAGATCCGGTTAGCCCATTCCGGTCTTGTAAAGAACTCGATGAACTTCTTCGCGTTCTCCACATTGTCCCTCTTGATGTAAGAGCAGACCGCCAGTCCCGTTCCCGCGCCGCCGGCAGGCTGGTTGTAAATGGAACTGTCATCTGTGATCAGCGGAAATTCCAAGATGCCCAGTTCAAAGTCTACCGCGCTGGGCATAAGCTGGAAATTGTGGGTGTGCATCATACCAGCCAGTCCCTGCATAAAGGTTGCCTTCATGCCATCGCCATCGGTATCCATGCTCTCCTGCGTGAGGATGCCGTCGTCGTAAAATGCCTTGATTGCATTCAGTGCGTCGATCACACTCTGGTCACCTGCGATGCCCTTACTGCCCATGAGCCAGGCTTCCGTCTGGGCGATCGAATCATTTCCGGTAGTTTGGGCGTAAGTGGAGAAGAACCAGTTAGGCCAATAGCTGGCTTCTTTGCCCCGGAAGATCAAAGGGATCTTGCCCGCTGCCGCCAGCTGATCCGCCGCCGCTTTCACTTCGCTGTAAGTCGTTGGCGCCGCAATACCCAGTTCTTTGAACATATCAACGTTGTAGTAGATGAATCCCGCAGAGGAGTTGCCGAAAGGTATCCCCCAGAGCTTGTCCCCAATAGTATACGAATCCAGCATTCCCTCCGTATAACGGCTGCGAATTTCATCATCCACCAGCGTGGAGATATCCAGCAGCACGCCTGCAGGGGCGCAGGTGGAGCGGATCAGTCCTGCACCTACGGTCACGAAGTCTACCTGCTCGCCAGCTTGAATAGCTGCAGACAGATTTTGCGGCACCTCGTTCCATTTTCCGGTAAAGCGCAGTTCGACCTCGATCCCGGTCTCCGCCTGGAAAGCTTCGATCAGTTCCGCCCAAGCCTCGTCCTCTCCATCATACATGCGGGCGTTTCCCAGAACGACCAGTTTTTCTCCCGATGCTGTTCCTTGGGGCGTCCCGGTGACTGGCGCCGTTCCGGAAGGTTCGATTCCGGAAGGCTCGTCCGCATTGGACGAGCACCCTGCCATCCCGGCGAGTATGAGCATTGCAAACAGTATCCCCAATACCTTTTTCATTTCAGTGACCTCCTTTTTATGTCGTATCTTTCCATTATGGTGTTCACCGTACTTCTGTCAGCCATACAGGCTGTACGCCAAGAGTATGATCCCCAATACATAGACCCCAATGCCTGCAAATAAAACGGCATAGGTCTTTTTCGATGCGCCAGTGTACTCCTTGTGGTATATTCCCCACAGATATGTCCACATGCTGCCCGTCCTACCAATGAGCCAGGAGACAGACACGCTTATAACCGACGAGGATACGGTATGGATCAGATTTCCGCCATAGTGACAGGCGCCTGATAGGCACGCGAGTGCATACGCTTTTTTGTATTTTCGATCAAACATCGTATGCCATTGACGGTCCTTTGTCAGCCGTGCCCCGGAAAAGGCCAGTGTCCCCAGAAAAGATCCTGCCGCCAAAAGGCCGATGCAGGGCCATTGGCTGAACCCGCCAGCGCTGACGGAAGTCCGCACGCCCAGAGAAAGGCCCAACGCATACGTTGTGTTCAATGCGGCGGCCAGGATCATCAGCAAGGCGGACTTGGTATCCTGCGTTGCGGCAGGCCGTGCGGATTTGCGCTCAAGGTCCTGGTCTCGCAGTTTTCCGGAGTACTGGCAGATAGCTGTGGCGCAGATCAGGATCAATGCCGTCAGAAATACCCGCCCATAGGAAACGCCTTCCGGGAGCTTGCCCAATACGGCGGAAAGAAGCGTCCCCAGCAGGATGCCGAAGGTTGCGTTGACAGAATTGGACAGGACCAGTCCAACCCGGCCGATCACCGTCATCTGGAGCTGTATCCCCAGCGCCATCCCCGCGCCGCAGACCATGACGAACAATGCCCACCAAGGGTCCGCACAGATCTCGTTGACTATCCACCTAATATCAAAGCCTTCAACGATCAGGATGAAGCTCCACACCAGAACAAACGAGAACCCATATAGCCATAGCAAAAAGGCCGGCAGCGGAAAATCTCCTGTATACTTCGTGGCCTGCATCCAGGACCCCCACAGAAACGCCGCAGCCAGGACCATGAAGATCGCCATCGTTTGACTCATGTGACTCGCTCCTTATCGTACCGCATCCATGATCCTGCTCATGAGCCGGATATCATTTACTGCATCCCGTCCGCTGGTGAGCGGTTCTTTGTCCTCTGTGATGCAGGTATGGAAGTGCATCCATTCCCTGCGGTAAGCTTCCTCCTGGGAAGCGGTGATAACGCTCTCCCGCGTCATACCAGTGTTGGGGATGCTGTCGCTGACTGTCAGTTTGGCAGGCACGTTCTTCAAATACGGCCATGGGAAATCCAATCGCAGATTTTCCTCCGGGGTATATATTTCGATGTGCTCATCCCAGACGGCCCTTGTCATGACAAGCCCGCTTTCCAGCACGATCCGCGTATTCCCTGCCCGCAGGACCGCGGTTGTGAACCCTCCGTTGGTATCCGCGAACATCACCTCTAGGTCTTCTCCGAACATATGCCGCATCAAAATGCTATCGTGGCAAAAAACCCCCAGGAGGAGACTGTAGGCGGGCAAAAGCCGTTCCTTTCCCTCGCCCAGCTGCTGAAGCATTGCCTGGTCGTTCGCCCTTTTTCCGGCCTGAAATACCTTCGGTGCAACATCGGTTCCGCTCAAGACGTCATAAACGGTTCTAGTGTGTGCGAACGAGCCGCCAAAATCATGGAACCGAACCAGGCTGATCTCCTTCCCTTGGATGCGGCGCAGGCACTCCTCAAAGCCCGGATCGTACCGCTTCATATAACCAACCATCATCTTGACGCCCGAGGCCTCTGCCGCATCGGCCATCTGCTCTGCTTGGGAGAGGTTGAAGCCAAAGGGTTTTTCCACAAAAACATGTTTTTCCGCCTTTGCAGCCTTCACTGCCGGTTCACAGTGGTCTTTTGAGCAAATCAGAACAACGTCCAGTTCCGAATCCTCCAGAAACCGGTCATAGTCCGTATAACAGTTTGTCTCTGAGATTTGATATTTTTCGGCTACCTTCTGCACGACCTCTGCGGAAATGTCACAGAGGGAGTGGACCGTCCAGCCAGGCATATCGTGAAGATACGGCAGATGCATGATCTGCGCAATTTGTCCGCAGCCTAATATCCCGACATGATAATTTTTCATATGACCACTTCCATTTTACGGTTTTACGATGACCTTCACAGCCTGTCCGGCACGCAGTTTTTCAAGCCCTTGGTGGATATGCTCCAGAGGAACGATATCCGTTATCAACGGCTGAACGTCGATCACCTGCGTCTCCAGCATCCGGATCGCTTCCGGGAATGTGGCGTTAGCCAGCCAGGTGCCCAGAACGGAAATCTCTTTGGTCGTGACTTCGCATTGCGCGATCTCTGCCCGAGCGTTTTTGTTGACTCCAAACAGCACCACGCTTCCGCCCTTGCGAACGTAATCGATACTGGAGACGATCTGAGACCCTGTCACATCAAAAACAAAGTCTGCGCCAATATCTGTCGCCTCCAAGACTACCTTCTTTGCATCTGCGTGCAGGGGGTCCAAGACATCTGCAACACCAAGCTTTCGTGCAAAATCGATTCGATACGGCGAGGTCTCAAGCAGGAATATCCTTCCCGCCCCGGACGCCTTCAGAAGCATCGTGATCATCAGCCCAATCGGTCCTGAACCAATGACGACCGCAGAACTGCCCGGCTGTACGTTCACCTTGCGCAGGCCATTTACCGCACAGGCCAGCGGTTCAACGCACGCTGCCGCCTCGGCGGGAAGCTCTTTAGATATCCGGTAGGCCACTTTTCCGTTGACCAGACAATATTTTGCGAACGCGCCGTCATAATCGATCCCCAAAGCTTCAATATGCTCGCACTGATTGGGCAGATTCTTCCGGCAGTATGTGCAGACGCCGCAATAATTGTTGGGGTTAACCACCACACGGTCGCCAACATCCAGATGATGCACATCTGCCCCCTTGCCGATGATATAGCCGCAGAACTCATGCCCCAGGATCGTCCCTTTCGTGGCGACATACCCAGCGGGAACTGCCGTGATATGGACGTCGGTGCCACAGATGCTGCACGCTTCCACCTCGATCAGCACCTGATCAGGATGCCTGATCTGCGGCGTTTCGACCTCCTTGACGCTCAAGACACCTTCCCGTTCAAAAACTGCTGCCTTCATATGGCTGTTGCCTCCTTTTTTCAGAAATCGACTCCACCAACAAGAATGATATTGGCGTAGGCGGAACACTCCCCGGTGCGGATGATCCCCATAGAATCCTTTGTCATTCGCTTAAATTCCTCATGGGGCACAGCCGACAGAGGGATACCCGGCAGATTCTCCCGCATGAAAGAAACGGCCTCCGGATTTTTTTGATCCGCTTCTTCTGCATAGATGGCGGACTCCACCACCAACTCCCCGGCTACTGCTGCCAGCAGGTCCTGGAAAGAGGGAATACCCCGCACAACCGAGAGATCGATACATGGTACGCCCTTAGGTACCGGCAGCCCGGCGTCTCCAATGACCAGCGTCTGTGTATGTCCCAGAGAGGAGATCAGCCGCACCAGTTCCGGGTTCAATATCTTATCTTTTTTCACATTTCTTTTCCTCCTGATCTCCTATGAATCTGTCTACCTCGGCACGGGATGGCACTGAGGTCTGCGCGCCTTTTCTTGAAACCGCAAGGGCTGCCGCCGCGTTGGCAAACGGTATTGCCTGTCCAATTTCCGCTCCTTCTGCCAGTTTGACTGCCAATGCCCCATTGAATGTATCTCCGGCGGCGGTCGTATCTACCACAGGGATCTGCGGTGCCGCGTACAGTGTTTCCATCTCTCTATTTTTAAGGAGAGCGCCCTTTCCACCCAATGTAACGATCACATTTGCAACGCCCTTCTTCAGAAGTATCCCCGCTGCCTCCGCAGCATCCTCCAGCGTTGCAACGCGGCATCCTGTCAGTTTTTGCAGTTCTGTCTCATTGGGCGTGATGTAGTGGAGACAGGGGTAGATATCCTCCGGGATACTCTCCGGCGCGGGCGCCGGATTGAGGATCGTTATTTTCCCCCGTTCATAAGCAAGCTTCATCGCATAGTATACGCCGTCCAGAGGGATCTCCATCTGAGCCAGAACAATGTCTGCCTCCTCCAACAGTGGTTTCAGCGACTGGATGTACGTCTTTGTGCATGACCGGTTCGCCCCTGGGATAACAACGATCGAGTTGTTGCCTGATGCGTTGACGCAGATCATTGCCATACCCGTGTCTTCCGTTTCACTGAATATCACATCAGAACAATCGACACCGGCCCGCTGCAGCCCCTCGATGATACTGGTGCCAAACCCATCCTTTCCAACCGCGCTCAGAAAACGGGGGGTCCCCCCAAGCCTCCCGCAGGCATAGGCCTGATTTGCCCCCTTACCGCCGGGGACCCGGGCGAATGACCGGCACAGCAGTGTTTCACCAGGCTCCGGCAGGGCATCCATTTGAATCACAAAGTCCAGGTTCGTGCTCCCTATCACAAGGATCTTTTTCAAGTAAACACCTCCATTCGATTTTGAGAATAGCGTCTGTTCTTCTGCACATCTCCCCTCATTTTGTTGTTTTGCGCAGGATCATCTTTGGCTGTAACCGCCGGTAACTTGGAACGGGGTCTCCATTTATCATCTTGATAAGGACCTCCGTCGCTTTCTTCCCCATCTCCGCAGTCGGCTGTTGGATAGTAGAAAGCGGCGGTTCACAGTACTGAGAAAAATTGATGTTATCAAAACCAATAATTTCTTTCGTTTCCGGGATCTTGTAGGAAAATTCTTTTAGTGCCCGCAGGGCGCCCAGCGCCATCATATCATTGGCTGCCAGGACCGCAGAATATTCGATCCCCTCTTTTTCCAGATCCAGTACGGCGTTGTATCCGCTTTCTACCGTATAGTCGCCGATTTTCACCATGTCCTGCTCAAATGGGATGCCATACTGTTCCAGGGCCAGTTTATAGCCAGCCAGCCGCTCTGCGGATGTGGATATGCGCAGAGGCCCTGAGATAAACGCGATGCTTCGTGAGCCGTTTTTGATTAGCAGCTCGCAAGAGCAGAAGGCGGCGTACTCGTTATCGGAACAGATCGTAGTGCAAAAATCCAATCGGTTTAGCTTTCGGTCCAGCAGGACCAGAGGTATCCCATATTTCTGAGGAGCGAAGTGCCCCTTCCTGCTTTCACTTCCAGAGGGTATCAGTATGATCCCATCGACTTTCTTGGCGATCAAGGTGGAAATATACTCCAGTTCCTTCTCCTCTGAAAAATCCGTGTTCATCAATATGACTACGTAGTTGTCACAGATGGCCCGATTTGCAACGGCGCGGGCAATGTCGGCAAAGAAGGGATTTGTGATATCCGGAACGACCAGTCCAATGCTTTTCGACTGCATCTGGATCCCGATATGATCTGGTGAGTAGTGCATCTCATCAATGATACGCTGTACCTTTTCTCTGGTCTGGGTGCTGACTCCCGTATCAGAATGATTCAAGACCCTAGAGACCGTCGCCTTCGATACGCCGGCTATTTTTGCGATTTCTTCTACTGTGACCCGCACTCCATCACCTCGATTCGTCATATAGTGTTTCCATACCGCAGCCAAGTCATGACATTGTGGAAAATAGCTTTGCGGCAAGAGAATCATCAAAACAACTGCTTGTTGGTTAAAGAAATGCCGGTTTTCAGTTGTTTTCACCAAGTATCTTGGCTGGTGTTTTTCATGATAGCGGAGAAACGATGTTTCGTAAACGAATAAATCAGACAAATTTCCTGATTCCTTTTTATGAAAACTACACTGCAATTTTGATAAAAATGTATCTCATTCCCATACTGCACAACCCACCCCTGAATTATACGAGCAGCTTCACCGGAAGACCGTCTCCGCAGCGCGCGGCGC
Organism: uncultured Oscillibacter sp.; assembly: GCA_951800675.1. The sequence goes on along the minus strand of CATOKC010000049.1, from coordinate 5,007 downwards.
GGAGCTCTGAATTTATTTCTTAAAACCGAAAACGGCCCATTGACATTTCACGGGAACTGCCGTATACTGTCCTTGCCAGAAAAACGAAACAAGCGAATATTGTTTGCTACAGGAGGACGATTGTGATGCAGCTCATGGACGCATTGGTAAAGCCCGCCGCAGGACCCGGGCTGGAGTTACGGCAGGTCCCTGTTCCCGAGCCGGGCCCGGGACAGGTGCTGATCAAGATCCACAAGACCGCTATCTGCGGTACGGACGTACATATTTACAACTGGGACCCCTGGGCCCAGGAGCATATCAAGCCCCCCATGGTCATCGGCCACGAGTACGTGGGCGAGGTGGCCGGACTGGGCGCAGGCGTTACCGGGCTCCATATCGGCCAGCGGGTCAGCGGCGAGGGGCATATCACCTGCGGCCGCTGCCGGAACTGCCATACCGGCAACATCCAGTGGTGCAAGGACACCAAGGGCGTGGGCGTGGACCGGGACGGCGCCTTTGCGGAGTACGTGTGCATCCCGGAGAGCAACGTCATCATCATCGACGAGAGCCTGCCCGAGGATATTGTCTCCTTTTTTGACGCCTTCGGCAACGCGGCCCATACGGCGCTGATGTGGGACCTGGTGGGCGAGGACGTGCTGATTACCGGCGCGGGTCCCATCGGCATCATCGCGGCGGGTATCTGCAAGTACGCCGGAGCCCGGCGGGTGGTGATCACGGATGTAAACGCCTACCGGCTGGAGCTGGCCCGGAGAATGGGCGTGGACGCCGCGGTGGATGTAAAGAGCGAGGACCTGCCGGCGGTGATGCACAAGCAGGGGCTGGTAGAGGGCTTCGATATCGGCCTGGAGATGAGCGGCAGCGGCGCGGGGCTCCAGCAGATGATCTCCGTGATGCGCAACGGCGGAAAGATCAGCCTGCTGGGCATCTCCAACCAGCCGGTGCCCATGGATATGAACCAGATCATCTGCAAGGGTCTGACGCTCCAGGGCATCTATGGACGAAAGATGGACAACTGGCACCAGATGAGCTACATGGTCCAGGGCGGACTGGACCTGTCGCCCGTGATCACCCACCGGTTCCACTACAAGCAGTTCGAGGAAGGCTTTGCCGCGATGAACAGCGGACAGTCCGGGAAGGTCATTCTGGATTGGAGCAAGTGACCGCCTTTAAGGAGGCAGAGTATGCGTTTTGACAATCATGACGCCCGTATCAAATATTACGAGCTTCTTCTGGAGGGCGATCTGGACGGCGTTCCCCAGCTTCCGCTCCCCGAGGGCTATCGATTCGCCTTTTTCCGCCTCGGGGATAGGGACGTCTGGATCGATATCGAGCGTTCCGCCGGGGAATTGACCAGCCACGCCCAGGGAGTGGAGGTTTGGAACAAATACTACGGTGGCAGGGAGGACTCCCTGTGCCGCCGGATGGTCTTTGTGGAGAACGTTGCCGGGGAAAAGGTGGCGACCGCCACCGCCTACGAGGATATCACCGGGCGGGACCGCTCCGGCAGCGGCTGGCTGCACTGGGTGGCCGTCCGCAGGGAGTACCAGGGGCGGGGGCTGTCCAAGCCGCTGATCTCCTATGTTCTGGGGGTGATGCGCGCCCTGGGCCATACCCGCGGAAAAATTCCCACCCAGACCACCACGTGGCTGGCCTGCAAGGTATATCTGGACCTTGGATTCCGGCCCATTCCCCAGAACGCCGTCCACAGCCGGGACGGCTGGCGGATCGTGCGGACGCTGACGGACCATCCCGCGCTGGCAGAGTTTCCCCCCGCGTCCCTGAGGGATATCCTGGCGGTCTGGCTGGAGACGGAGCGGCTGATCCTGCGGGACTATGTGGACGAGGACTTCGAGGCCTATTTCCGGCTGAAAAGCGATAAAAAGGCCATGTACTACCTCCAGGACATCCAGCTCTCCTCCCGGGAGGAGGCGGAGCGGGAATTTCGGGAGGTCCTGGTGGACGCGGCCTCTCCGGATCGGAAATTTTATTTCCTCCACATGGAGCGGAAGGATACCGGGGAGCAGGTGGGCAGCATCGGCTACACCGTGCGGGAGACCGTCCCTCAGGGGAAGCTGGTGGACGCCGGATACTTCACCTATCCGGCGTGCTGGAACCAGGGCTATACCACCGAGGCCCTCCGCAGGCTGCTGGCGTTTGCCTTCGAGGAGGACGGCGTGTACCGCTTCTCCACCGGATGCCTCACGGAGAACCGGGGCTCGGAGCGGGCCATGCAGAAATGCGGCCTTATCAAGGAGTCGGAAAAGCCGGACTGGACGCAGCACGGCGGGAAGCTGAAAACCCGGGTGGAGTACCGGCTGCTCAAGCCGGAGTGGACCGGCAAACAGATGGCGGAACCCGCCATGTACGGGGAATTTATGCGTCTGGCTTCGGAGCGTTATTCGGTCCGGCAGTTTGACGGCAGGCCCATCGAGGCGGAGACTGTTGAGAAGATTCTCCGGGCCGGACAGCTGGCCCCTACCGCCTGCAACCGCCAGCCCCAGCGGATCCTGGCCATCAGCAGCCGGGAGGCCCTGGAAAAGCTCCGCCGGTGTACGGAGTGCCACTTTGACGCCCCCGCCGCGCTGCTGGTCTGCCACGACAGGGACGAGTGCTGGAAGCGCGGCTACGACGGCAAGTCCAGCGGAGACATTGACGCCGCCATCGCCGCCACCCACCTGATGCTGGCCGCCGCCGCCCTTGGTGTGGGGACCACCTGGGTCATGCACTTCATTCCGGAGGCGGTGCGGGAGGAGTTTGCCCTGCCGGACCGCCTGGAGCCCACCGCCCTGCTGGTCATGGGCTATCCCGCCCCGGACGCGGCGCCCTGCCCCGCCCATGGGCAGCGCAAGGAATTAGACGAAGTCGTTTTCTATAACGAATTTTGAGGAGGATATGACTATGAAACAGGCACTGGAAAAATACCGCAAGGAACTGGAAGCCATCAAGGAGGCGGGTACCTGGAAGGGCGAGCGGATCATCACCACCCCCCAGAAGTCCAGGATCGACACCACCCAGGCGAAAAAAGTAGTCAACATGTGCGCCAACAACTACCTGGGCCTCTCCAACCACCCCGCCCTGATCGAGGCGGCGAAGGCAAGCTACGATCAATGGGGCTTCGGCCTGAGCTCCGTCCGCTTTATCTGCGGGACCCAGTCCATCCATAAGGAGCTGGAGGAAAAGCTGGCGAAATTTCTGGGGATGGACGACGTTATCCTCTACTCCTCCTGCTTCGATGCCAACGGGGGCCTCTTCGAAACCCTGCTGGGGCCGGAGGACGCCATCATCTCCGACGAGCTGAACCACGCCTCCATCATCGACGGCGTGCGCCTGTGCAAGGCCAAGCGCTACCGCTATAAGAACAACGATATGAACGACCTCCGCGCCCAGCTGGAGGACGCCCGCAGCGCGGGCTGTCAGGTGAAGCTCATCGCCACCGACGGCGTGTTCTCCATGGACGGCTATATCGCCAACCTGAAGGGCATCTGCGACCTGGCCGATGAGTTCGACGCCTTGGTCATGGTGGACGACAGCCACGCCGTGGGCTTCATGGGCGACACCGGCCGGGGCACCCCGGAGTACTGCGGCGTCCAGGACCGGGTGGACATCATCACCGGCACCTTCGGCAAGGCCCTGGGCGGAGCCTCCGGCGGCTATACCGCCGCCCGTCAGGAGATCGTGGACCTGCTGCGCCAGCGCAGCCGTCCCTACCTGTTCTCCAACACCGTGGCTCCCGCCATCTGCGCCGCCAGCATCCAGACCATCGAGCTGCTTACCGCCTCCACGGAGCTCCGGGACCGGGTCCACGAGAACACCGCCTACTTCCGGGAGAAGCTCAGCGCCCTGGGCTTCGATGTGCTGGAGGGCAGCCACCCCATCGTGGCCGTAATGCTCTACGATGCCAAGACCGCCGGGGAGTTCGCCGCCCGGATGCTGGAGAAGGGCGTCTACGTGGTGGGATTCAGCTATCCCGTGGTGCCTCAGGGCCGGGCCCGCATCCGCACCCAGGTATCCGCCGGGCATACCCGGGAGGACCTGGACTTCGCCGTGGAGTGCTTCCGCCAGGTCAAGGAGGAAATGGGCCTCTGACCGCCGCCGGGACGCCGGAAAAATAAGACTGGAAAATTTGCACAAGGTGTGATATACTATTCTTATCAAAAATCAGGAGGGATATCCACATGCCGTATATTTTTGCCGCCATTGGCGTCATCATCCTCATCCTGCTGGTGACGAACATTCAGGTCGTCCAGCAGTCCCGTGCCTTCGTGGTGGAGCGCCTGGGCGCGTACCAGACCACCTGGGGCGTGGGCGTCCATATCAAGCTGCCCTTTATTGACCGCGTGGCCAAGCGGGTCAGCCTGAAGGAGCAGGTAGTCGATTTCGCGCCCCAGCCCGTCATCACCAAGGACAACGTCACCATGCAGATCGACACTGTCATTTACTTCCAGATCATCGACCCCAAGCTGTACGCCTATGGCGTGGAGCACCCCATGAGCGCCATCGAGAACCTGACCGCCACCACGCTCCGTAACATCATCGGCGATCTGGAGCTGGACCAGTCCCTCACCAGCCGCGACCACATCAATACCCAGATGCGCTCCATCCTGGACGAGGCCACGGACCCCTGGGGCATCAAGGTCAACCGCGTGGAGCTGAAGAACATCATCCCGCCCCGTGACATTCAGGATTCCATGGAGAAGCAGATGCGCGCCGAGCGCGAGCGCCGCGAGGCCATTCTCCAGGCCCAGGGCCAGAAGGAGAGCCAGATCCTGGTGGCGGAGGGCGAGAAGCAGTCCGCCATCCTCCGGGCCGACGCCTCCAAGCAGGCCGCCATTCTGGAGGCCGAGGGCCAGGCCGCCGCGATCCTCAAGGTCCAGCAGGCTCTTGCGGATTCCATCAAGCTCCTCAACGAGGCCAATCCCAACGATCAGGTGGTGAAGATCAAGGCTCTGGAAGCCTTCCAGGCCGCCGCCGACGGCAAGGCCACCAAGATCATCATCCCCAGCGAGA
>CATOKC010000048.1 GCA_951800675.1 uncultured Oscillibacter sp. | reverse complement strand
CTATAGCTTACCCACAAGCTATATGTTCTGTGATCGGTGTAGGCGGCAATATTGTCATAATAATTCACATCCACATCTGGACTTCCGAGATCGGCCTCCGCACCCAGCCGTTCGATAAACTCCACCGCAAAGGCGTCACAGCTCTCCTTCGTAAAGGGCTCCGCCCAATATACGCCGGACGGTCCCGGTTCATCGGACAATACGCATTCCTTCACCCACTCCACGCCTTTGGTATTGGCGGCATAGATCGGGGCGTCCACCAAATTACCGTAGGGTTGGAGGCGGTAGGCCAGGCTCACTCCGGCCAGTACGGCTATGGACAGAACCGGCAGCACGGTATAGGCTCCGACGCATTTCCACCGCTTTCCTTTCAGACTGACAACCAGCATGCACAGGCAGTACCCCAGCATGGCCCCCAGAGTATTGCAGATCAGATCGTCCACATCAGCCTGTCCCCTGCCGAGAGTATACTGGAGCGTCTCAATTAAAAACGACGCGCCCGCTCCCGCAGCCAGCATCCAATACCACCGCTGAAACCGTTTCACCGACAAAGGGAGCAGCACTCCCAGGGGGAGAAACATGGCAATATTCAACAGAGGATTCAGCCAAGCCTGAAGGGCAAAGACGTTCCACGCCTCCCAAAAGGCCAAAAACGGGCGGAACTGGATGCGCATTCGTATCCCGCCTCCCATGCGGTCCATAAGCGTGACCGCGGCCAGCCCGCCCAGGTAGCACAGCAGAAGCAGAATCGCCGCGGCTTGTCCCTTTGGAAAACGCGCGCCTTCTCGGAGGCGTTTCCGGTTCAGCGGGACAAGCAGCGCCGCGCCCGCAGCCAAGCCAATCAGAGCAGGAGGGACCGCCCGCCGGAACATATAGAAAATCAAACCGATAAAATCGTGCATAGAAACCTCCCCGCTGAGCAAAGCGCCTATCTCTCGAAATAGTAATTCAGGTATTGTTGCAGCATCTCCTCATAGCTGCCCGTATCAGGAATACGGGCGCTTTCCTCCGGCCAACCGCCGGGAGCGAGGAGCTTTTCTGCAATATCTGTCAAAGGACCGCAGAATCGGTAAACGGCGGAATCGTCTTTTCCATCGCCCAATTCATCAAAGGAAACCAGTTTTCCGTCATGGTCCAAAGTAATGGACGCCAGGTTATTCAAGGATTCATATGTATAAACCGGATTGTCCAGGTCGTCGAGCCCGCTTCCGAGATCATAGAAAAAGCATTTCACGAAATTGACAACATACACGGTATTGCCCTCGTCTGTTGAGTATTTGCCAAACACGCCGACGGAGGGCAGAATCAGGTCCAGGTCATTGTCGGAAGTGAAATACTCCGGCGTTTCATTACGGTTGAACTGACTGACAGCGGCTTCATATAGACTGGCATCCTTACCTGTAAGCCCGAACGCCTCCGCCTCGGGGATGGGGAACTGGTCCCAGGGAATGATTTCACCATCCAGCCGTATTTTCTCCGACCTTGGGGACTGCGGTGCCCCCTCGTCCACTGCAATCTCCAAAGTCTCCGGCGCTTCGCTGTTGATAGAGCTAATCTCCACCGTCAGATGCTGGCTGTCCTTCCATGTGAGGCCGCTGATATACTCGGATTCCGACAGGTCCAGCTTTTTCAGCAGATTGCCGTCATAGCCGTATATCTCGGACCAGATGCTATAAGCCGCTGTGGAGATGTCATCGTCTCTCCAGGACAGGTTAGCCCCTTCAATATCCTTCACAAATGCCTCTGTCTCCGTGTCAAAGATTCCATAATAACCCGCATCGGGGCCGATGTGTCCCTCCACTACAATGATGCTGCCCACCGGGGTCTCCGCCATGATCGAATTGATCATGGGGTCCCGCTCCTGTAAATCGTAGTCCTTGTCGTTGTAAGTAAAGATCACGCCGGAGGCGGGTTCCCCGGTGGTTTCCACAGGCGGTTCCTCCGGTGGATCAGTCGGGGCAGTTGGCGAATCTGCGCCGCAGGCGGTAAAAAGCAAGCAGAGAACAATAATCAGCCATGTTTTTCTGATGAAGTTCATAGGGCGTCTCCTTATAGCAAAAAGCAAGCATAAATCCCATGGTGAGATTCAATTCCGGGCAGGAATCATGTCCCACCATGGGAGCATTTTTTCAGTCTTTGATTTCTGTTAAGCTCTGTTTTCTTATATGCGTGTATCAAAGGATGCGGCGGTTTCCGCCGCAGGAGCCTCTGCTTTCATTTCCGCGCGGGCCTCCCGGTACGCCTGCAAGTATACGGATGCCGTTTCACTGTAATATTTGTGCTCTTCCTTGGTCTGAATGTCCATCCATCCGTTATTACTGCTATAAAACGCAATGGATTCTCCATTGGGAGCGAACACCTCAGCAGCCTGATGAACTCCGCTGATTTTGAGGTTCGCGGAGCCGCCCCCGGACAGTTTATCCAGCATGATCTCCAACGCCTGGAGCAGAGGATGGGGTTCCTTTAACGCCGCCTGAATTGCGGACATTACCTCTGCCTTTGGCCCGGAGCGGTCAGGGGATACGCACTGTTTCATGTGTGCAAGCCGCATTTGGTTAAATTCCGGCGACATATAGACACCTCGCTGGGCATCTTCCTTTGCGTGCTTCTTGATTTGCTCCACAAAGCCGTCGGTCATAGCACTTTCGGCGGTCCTTTTTCCCGCCTTTTGGGTCTTGGCGCTCTGCCCCCATTTTACCGGGGTGCCGGTACTGTTTGACAATGGGCTGACCATACTGTTCCCTCCTGATTACACACGCGTGTCAAAGGTCGTATCGCCGACGGGTTCCGGCGCGGGACTTTTCGATGCGGCGTTAATTTCCTCTCGGGCTTCCCGAAATGCATCGTGGTAGATTTGATCTGCCTGATGCAAAAACTGATATTCAGCCTCCGTAGAAATCTCCGTCCAGCCGCCGTTGCTGTTATAACCGGCAATCATTTCCCCATTGGGAGCATAGATTTCGGCGGTATCCACCAACCCTCCGATCCACGCCTTCATGGAATACTTTCCAAGCATCATGGAGAGAAGGTCGGGGCTCCCCTTCCCCCTGGCCGCACTGTTTATTGCCATGTTTGCCCGGAAAATCGCATCCTGCCGGTCCGGAGACACACGCTGCTGCTTATGCGCGTTGATCATCTGGATGTAGTCCTTCTGCATATAGACATTTACCTGGGCGTCTTTTTTTGCGTGTTCCTTGATCTGTGCCACCACATCGTCCGACAAAGCGGCCTGGGCCTCCTTTTGGGCGGCCTTTTTCACTGCCGGAGATTTTTCAAACTTCGCCTGGTCCCGCGCGATAACACTGCTCACATAACCGCGGAAATAGTTTTGAATTTGCATAATGAGTTACCCCTTTCACTATAGAGTTTTCTGTTTAGTATCCATGGCCCACGCATTCATATCCGTAATTCCTCTCCCTCCGCCGCGCGGCGCTCCAGTCGGCGCAGCCAGAGAAAATGTCCCGCAATCAGCGCCACCGTCAGGACCAGGGCCGTCGTATCTGCGGCTTTCCCCGACAGGCCCAGTCCTTTCTCGACCAGCAGATAGGACGCCAGCAGCATCTGAGGGAAAGGCGTGATTCCATAAACCAGCACGGCGAAGAGGATCAGCCTGCCTACAAGGAACAGCGCGGCAAGCAGCACCCCGCAGGCGCCCCAGTACCATTTCAGCTCCCAAAGCAGCCGCCGCCCGCCGTAGAAGTACACCAGCGTGTCCAGCGCCGCCAGGCTCAAAAGCCACAGCGCCGTCAGAACTGCGGTCCTGCCGGGATAGTAGACCGTGCAGAGGCTGTGCGTCACGATATCCACGCTTGCGCAGAGCTGAAGGACGATCCAGACCGGCAGCGCCGCGATGGTGAGGCGTTTCCCGGTTTTTTCACTCATGGCGGCTTCTCCTTTCCCCCGGCGGGCCGGGCCTACGAATCAATGGAATCAATGATCTTTTTAAATTCTTCCACCGTGAGATTGCCAGATATCGTTTCAAAGATCAATCCGTCGGACCAGGTTGTGGTAATGGTGTCATTGTTGGACAGTATGTAAACCGTTTTCGTGCCGCTAGTATACTGTTCGACAGGAGTTTTATCCTTTTCAAATATAAATGATTCCACATCTTCTGACGAATGATAGCGATGTATCCTTATGCTGAAAAAACGTTCTCCGGCATCTTGAAACATCGTGTTCACAAGGTCGCTCCGACTCGTGCGGATAATCTCCGGCTCAGACGCCTCAAACCCCTCCGGGTACCAGGTTGGAACAAACTCCCCTGAAATTCCGCACTCATCAAGAGCGGCCTGTAACAAGCCGGCGTACTCGTCACTGGGAGCCTCCTTTTCCCCGTCGAGATAAATGGAATCAATGATTCTTTTCATCTCCTCTTCCGTGACGGTTCCTCTGATGATGCACTCAATCCCGTCCTGTATCCAGGCCGCTGTACGCCACTCGTGATCGGTCAGGAGATAGTGCCGGACACCTCCGCTCTCATAGAGAACGGGGGAATTGCCGTCCTTTTCAATGACTGTCCCAGGAATACCCTCTCCGTATTTTGCATAGCTGATGCCTAAAAAATCCTTTTGGTCCGTCTCCACCCAGGCATAAATAGACTTCTGACCCGGCATGACGGTGCCGGTCACTTCCAGCTCCCCGAACTGCTCCGGGAACCATTTTGGGGCGGCAATATCCAGCTGAAATTCCTCCAGCGCCTCCTCAATAGAGCGGTAGTGCAGCTTCTCTTCCCCTGAAGCCAATGCAGGGTCCCCTCCGTTTCCGGAGAAGATCAACTCGATCGTCTGTTTCCTGTCTATATCGGAATAGATGGAGCCAATGATTCGTTCCATTTCCTCCACTGTGATTGGAGCGCAAATAATACACAGTATATTGTCTACAGTCCATGCCGCCCTGCAGTCGCCATGATCAGTTACAATATAGTGCCGCATACCGTTGGTTTCATAGACAATAGTCTCATTTTTATCCTTTTCAACGACAACAGCGGGGCCGTCTTCCCCAAATTCGGAGTATTCGACTGTCAGAAATTGTTCCCCTTCCCCAGAACTGGCAAAAATCAGCATCCCAGAAGGCATCACAGAGCCTGTAACCTCAAGCTCCCCAAACCGCTCCGGAAACCAATGGGGGACCAAGGGAAGGTTTATCCGAAACGCTTCCAGCGCCTCGTCGAGAGTCGAAAACTCCGCAGTCTCTCCTTCCTCAAAGGGGTAGTTCCGGTCCTTCTCCTGATAGCCCGCCTCATCCGCCGAGCCGGTGAATGTAAACTGCTCATCCGTCCACCGGCCGAAAAAGCCGAAGATGTCCATGCCAAAAGCCTGAACCGTCACCATGGAGGCCAGCACCGCAATCACCGCCGCTACGGCCCAAAAAGCCCGGCGGGACATACGGTTTTGACGCCTTCCCCGGCTCTGAGGCTCCAGAAGCGCCGCGTATTTCTCGTGAAAGTCCGCCAGGGACCTTTCCGGGTCGAAGCCGCCGGGCAGAGGGTCCACCCGCTCCAGCTCTTCCAGGAATCCATCCAGGGTCCCGCTTTCCAGCTCTTCGGCGTCCGCCGTTTCAAGCCAGTCGAAAAAGTCGTCCTCCAATTGGCGGACCTCCTCACGGTTTCGATCATCGTGAAGCATTCAGATCACCTCCTATCTCTTTAATTGTCTCAGCGGGGGCTTTTATTTCCTCTGCCGAGAAAATTTTTTTTGCCTCCAGGAGCTTGCGGCACCGATTCTTCGCCCGGAAGACCCAAACCCTGCACCGTTCCACGGGAATGCCCAGCCGTTTGGACAATTCCTCATAGCCCACTTGCTCATCGTAATAGGCAATCAGGATTTCCCGGTCCCTTTCCTCCAGCTCCGGCGGAAGCGTGTCCCGCAGGGAGGTAAAATACGCGTCTTCCCTTCCCTCGTCCGGCACTTCCCCATAAGACAGGGTCTTCCTTCTCCGGCGCCGCCGCAGGGCGTCCCCGATCAGGTTCCGCAGCGTGACGAACAGATAACCGCCGGGAGAGCGGTGGTCTTCCTGTAGCGTCGGGGCCTTGGTCAAAAAGAGCAGAAACGCCTCTTGGGTGAGGTCCTCCGCTTCCTCTATAGAAAAGCCCGCACGCATGGCTATCGCTACCATTTTCGGCGAATATTGCAGATACAAGCTGTCAACCCAGTCTTTTACCGATTCCACACGCAGCTCCTCCTTTCCGTGTCGATCTTAGCTTAAATAGAAAAAAATGTAAAGTAATTGTTGAGGACTGTAATATTTTCTCATTCTCAAACAACTCTAACAGTATAGAGGTACTTTCGACGGAATGGGGCAAAAGGCTTATTTATATTTAAATTGTTTCAGAGTGTCCAAACATTACACTTCTCGGAAAAAAATTTTTAGGAGGGCCGAATATGTTAAAAAGAAAATGGGCTCGAGCGTCCATCATACTGACGGGCTCGGGCCTGGCAATGCTGCTGATCAACCTGCTTTTTGGGGAAGTCGTCTTTTTTGTGTCGGAGACTTCCATCGGCTGGATGGTCTCCTGCGGCGCCGCGTTGATGCTTCTCGGCGGATTCTGCCATCTGTTCACCTCGAACTGTCCCCACTGCGGCGGGATTGGCTCCCGGCCCAGGTGGTCCTATTGGGACGATGAATACTGCTCTCATTGCGGGAAGGTATATCCCTATGACGACCGCCCAGGCGGTCTGCCAAAAGAAATCCCGGAGGCCAAGACACCTTTGTTGCTGGGCGGGGAACCAGCCCGGCGGGCCATGTTTCTGCTGGCGGCGGGACTGCTCTGCCTGGCGGTCGCAGCAATGATTCCCACAGGATTTCCGCACCCGCGAATCTGGAGGCCGGACGAGGAGCTTCGATATGCTAAGCTCCTCCTGACCCTGACGGGAGCCGGGCTTCTGTTGGCGGCGTGGCGGCTGTGCAGTCTAAAGCTCCGCTGCCCTGCGTGCCGCAAAGGCAGCGTCCCACCATGGCTGAAGCCAAGCGCTGTCCGCTACTGCCGGAGCTGCGGCGCGGCATTGTCCTTCGCGGCGGACCGCCGGATGCCTCGCAGACAGCACCAGCCGAGGGGAGAAGCGATGAAGGCATACCTCCAGCAGTACCGGACGGTCATCCGACGGGGCATCCTGATCCTGGCGGCAGTCTGGTGCCTCTGGTACGCAAGGCCAGTGGATATTTACGACTTGATGGGCTGTGAAGAACCAGTGTATCTGTCCGTTACCGTCTGGCGGCAGGCTGACCTTAACCATCCGGGGAATCTGGATCTCACCGCCGGGGAACCCGAAATGGATATCGTCCTGGAGCGCTTTGCGGAACTCCGTTTCCACCGCAATCCCCTGGAGGTCATCCTCCGCTTTCTTCCCCAAGGCGCCCGGAGCAGAAAGGTCGAGGTAGAAAAGGACTATCAAATTCACCTTTTCGCTTATAACCAGAGGAAAAATCCGGTTCTATATTTGAATTTCTACATTACTGACTGGCACCGGGGCCTTCAGCGAGAACTGCCTCTCTACCTAGTTCATGGGCAGGAGAAGGGCCGGGAACTGGGGGCGTTCCTGCTGGAAATGACACAAATGGAGCGATGACTATAGCCACCGCTCCAGCACAAGGAGGAAGGAATATGAAATTCAATACGAAACACTTCTTAAAAAGGCAACTGCCGGTCTATGCCTGTATCCTTCTTTTGACGCTGTGTGGACTGTTTTTCTGGTTTCATCGCTCTCCGGTTTTATTCCCGCTCCTTGAAGGCGAAGGAAATCCCATATACAACGTCTGGATATATCATATCCCTGGTGTCAGCGGTTTCGACATCGAGGCGAAAATCTCGGACCAGCAGATTGAGGAGATTCTGACACGCGCGCCTGTAAGAAGGAGTTCGTCTTTTCGCACTGTGCCCTGTCCCGCGTTCGAAATCTATGTAACCTTTGAAAACAAATTTTATGAATTGATAGTTGGCAAAAATGGGCGCATCTGCGTGAATGGGTTTAGTTTTAATGCATCAAATAGCAGGGAAACCTTCTGGGCCGACTCAGGAGAGCTGTTTTCATCCCTTTATGATTGCCATATTTCAGCAGGGGGCGAACCGATTCCGTAATTATTTAGAATCACTATTACCGACTGGCACCGGGACCTTCGGCGGGAGCTGCCGCTTTACCTCGTTCATGGGCAGGAAAAGGGCCGGGAGCTGGGGGCGTTCCTGCTGGAAATGACACAATGGAGCGATGACATATAGCCACCGCTCCAGCACAAGGAGGAAGAAATATGAACAGACTTATAAAGAACCCCAAATGGCTGACCTGCGGCGCTCTTCTGGCTGTCATACTGATTTTCTTCGCCTGAATCTTCGGTTGGGGCGGCGGAGACATCCATGTCATGAACTTCACTGCGGAGGATGTGGAACGGCTCACCCTTTCCCAAAGCGGATATACCTATGCGGTGGAAGTAACAGAAAAAGAGGACATCCAGGCTGTCATTGATATGGTGAATAGCTTCCGGCACACCGGAAATGAACTTAAACACGGACTTCGCTTCGGCTATGGAGGCACCTGTTTGTATGAGTTCGACGTTTATCTTAAAAATGGAGAGGAGTTTCCGTTTTCCTTCGGTTCCAACAACGGTGAACAGCCCGTCTCCGATATGGAGGTAAGCTATTGGGTCTACCAGGGGGCGGAGATTTCAAGAGCGCCATCCAAACTATGCAGAGGCTCTATGGAGTTGTTCTTCGAGATGTACGAAAAATGCAAGCCGGCTGTGTAAACCATGAAGATATTCACATATGGCATTCATTCTCCAGAGGTATTTTATTAGCTTCATGTAACAAACAAAAGTCCAGCACGCCAAGAGTAGGAACACTCTTTTAGGAGCACCAGCTTGCGCACTCTCCAAGCATTAAAACGCTTCCAAGTCCCCAGTAATTTCGGAAACCCGGAAGCGTTTTAGTGAAACGATTACCATGGTCTTTCATTTCTTAGGAAGCCCGTTCCAAACGGCTATCAGGAAATTTAACTGCTCCTTATCGCAGGTCTCAACGGCGTGAATCATTTGAAGCCTTTTCAGGTCCAGATGCTCCCTTTCAGGGTAGACAAAAACATTGGGGGCAATACATAAATACCGTAGGATTGCGATCAGCGCGTTATAACTGGGATGAGAATGCCCATTTTCAATCGCTGAGTAATGATGTGCGGAGCAATTCAAAAGCTGAAGCATTTCTTCGGCTTTGACCGCACGGTTTACCCGGCAGGCTTGAATGGTCTCTCCCAGAATATCGGGAATTCCCAGCTTTACATCCACTCTGCTATCACCTCAACCAGATTTTATATGATAAGCAGGTTTCCCGGAATACATTTAAAAATATTATCTACATGATATTTAAAGTCATCTTCTATTGATGGAGGGATGAAGATGAGGCAATACACATTGTACATAAAACCCAAGCTCAATGTGAGCTGACACAAACTGAATATCGGGTATGGTGCCTAGTTGCAAATTTCACGATGTGCGATTTGCAATTAGGCATTTCTGTTATTTATTTGAACTAAGAGATAAAGTAGTTATTACTAACTACAGACTGCCTCGCTGTCGCTCTCCCCCCCAATCCAGAAATTCGCTCTTTCAAAATTTCTGGATTGGAGGTTTTGCCCGATGGCAAAGCAGTATTACATCAAAAAGGACCCGTCGGCCTCTGGCACGGACATTGAATGGATTGCAATCAACGGAAAGGACTTCTATCAACTCATCACCTCCCCTGCCGGAAAAGGCCGGTACTTCATCGACATGGACGAGTTCATGATCGAGGCCACGGAGTCGGAGTATAAGGACTGGCGTAAGGAAAAGGACCACAGCGACTATCTACATGAACAGGAGTCCCAGGTGCAGGTACTGTCCTTGTGTGGCGGCGAAGATGATAGTCATGAAGATATGATTCCTGACACGACTGTCAGCACCGAAGAAGCGGCGCTTCAATCATTGGAACTACAAGAGTTAGCTAAGGCTCTAAAAATGCTTAATGATGATGAATATTCCCTCATCTATGACCTCTTCCTTACCCAAGATTGCAAAACACAGTCCCAGATGACAAACGGGCACCGCTTAACACAGGCAGGAATTTCAAAGAAGAAAAAAAGAATTTTGGAGAAATTAAAATTTCTTGTCATAAGTACGTCATTAGACTTCTTGAGAAATAGATTTCAGACCTGAAAACCAATTCTGGAACATACGCACTGGGGTCATACACCTCCAGCAGTTCTCTCCACTGTGCTCCGCTGTGGGCAATCCTGAGCATCCCATCAACCATCCTTCCGTGGACGGCCTCGTTTTCCTGCACTTTAGGAGGACAGAATCCGCTTCACGTACTCCCATTGTTCCTTTGTTAATTCATACCGTTTCATGTCTTTACTTTTACACAAGCAAACTCTTTATACAGTTTACGCAATATCTATTTTCCAAACAGGGCTTAATCAAAACTTACTTCCTCGCAACCGGCCACCTTATGCCCGTCTCTTTTTTTATCCGCCACCAAAACTTGCACAGGGCGCTGCCCAAATTTCCGGCAACGCTTTCTCAACAGACGGCGCAGTCATCGGATAGTCCGGATTCCCGTGCCTCTTGAAGCAGCGCGTCCCGAAAGGTAGCCGCCATTCGGGGAAGTTCCCGTCTGCCGTGCCAGACTAGGTTGATTTGCCGCGTCAGCGGACGCTCCACATCCAGCCGCACTGGAACGACGCTGTTGATGTTTAAAAAACCGCTGGTGGGAATGATGGCTATCCCATTGCTAGAGGACACCGTCCCAATCACCCCGTAGTCGTTATAGCGCTCCGCCACAATGTTCGGAGCAAAGCCATAGGGCGCGCAGAGATCGGAAATCAACTTGTTAGTGCCCAGCTGGCTCTTGATATAAACGATAAAGGGCTGGTCCCGCAGCTCCTCTACCCGAACCTTTTCCCGGGAGGCGAACGGATGGCTCTTACCCACAATCAGCCCCACCGGCTCCCGGTATAAAGTTCTTTTTTCCAAAGGGGCAAATTCCCCCTTAGTCTCAAAATCGCTGCAAAGGCCCAACTCGCTGTGTCCCTGGAGCACGTCGCGCAAAATGGCGGTGGTATATTTATACTCCATGGAAAAGCGGCAGGCTGGATTCTTTTGCTGAAAACGCATAACCTTATCCGGAAGATAAATGGCATACATGGAAAACAAAGCAGAAAGAAATACCGTGTTGTACTCCAGCTCTACCATGTGCCGCACAGCAGCGATGCCCTTGTCCACCTCATCCAGAGAGCGCTTAACATACTTATAAAACAATGCGCCGTACTGGGTCAACGTTACGTTGCGCCCGCTCTTTTCAAACAAGCTCGCCCCCAACTCGATTTCCAAATTTCGAATCGCCTTGGACAGGGCAGGCTGCGTGATATAAAGCGCATTGGCAGCGCGGGTATAGTGCTGCATTTCCGCAACCATTTTGAAATAATGCAGAGACTGGTAATTCATAATCTCCCCTCATTACAGCAGACAACGCTGCCACAGGTCCAAAGACAACCGGCATGTGTTTTTGCACAAAAATAACCCCACAGTTTTTCGCCCATTTCGGCAAGTTATCAATTCCAGCCGAAAATGCCTTGGACAAGCCATTCGTTTTTACGGTATACTCAGAAACACAAGAACGAAGAAGGCGGCGGCTTTTCCACTTTCCTGTCCATTATTTTAACGCAAAGCCTGGAAAAATGCAATCGGTTCTTTTTCGTTCGCCCGTTAAGACCCCGCAAAATTGACTCCTGTTTGAACCATAGCAAACCGCCGGGATCGCTTCTTCTGCCAGAAGACGGCGTTTCCTTAATTCTTTCGGGCGCATCTGCCCGGTGGAACCATCAGCGGCCCGCCGCTGGTCAAGCGGAGCCGATTCGGGGAAAAAGAAAGGAGCAATTCTTATGAAAAAATCCAGCAAGCGCATAGCGGCGGCGGTTCTCGCCCTACTTTTGTCCCTCTCTCTGGCGGCCTGCGGAGGAAATAGCGGTGCTCCCGCCAGTCCCGGCGGCTCTGAAAGCTCTGGTTCCTCCAGCGGTGAGAAAATCGTGATCCGCATCGCTTCCTCCTCTCCCACTGTGGAGTTCGAGGGCGAAGGCACCACCTCTCTTGGTATCTCCACCAACTATTTCATTAAGGAAATTGAGGCTCGCACCAATGGCCGCATCACCGCTCAGGTCTTCCCCGACGGACAGATTGCCTCCTCCACCCAGGAGTACATCGGCGGCCTTCAAAACGGCGCCTTCGACATGGGTATCCTCAACTGCGGCTCTTGGGCAGACTACACTCCCGCTTTCGCCGGACTGAACATGCCTTATCTCTATCTGGACTATGACGAGGCCTATGCTGTGCTGGACTCCGAGGTAGGCGAGAGTTGGAAGGCCAAGGCCGAGGCTGACACCTCCTGCATCATTCTGGGTTACTTCGACATCGGCTTCCGGCAGCTGACCTGTAACAATCCCGTCCACTCTCCCGCCGACCTGGCCGGCGTTAAGATCCGTACCATGCCCGACCCCATCCAAATGGCCACTTGGGAGGCTCTTGGCTGCGCTGTAACCCCCGTGGCTTATTCCGAGCTTTACACTGCCTTGCAGCAGAAGATGGTGGACGCGCAAGAAAATCCCCCCAGCAACATCGTCTCCTCGAAAGTTTATGAGCTGCAAAATTACATGGTCTTGACCAACCACAACTTCACCGCTACCATTCCCGCCGCCTCCCCGATCTTCTGGAACAAACTTTCCGCCGAGGACCAGGCTCTAATCCGTGAACTGATTATTGAGGCTCAGAACAAAGGCCGCGAGAAAACCGCCGAACTGGCCGAGGGCTTTATTCAGACCGTTCAAGATGACGCCGGTACGGAAATCATCCGTCTGAGCAACGACGAACTGAAGGCCTTCCAGGATGTGGCCAAGAACGTTTGGCCCATGGTGGAAGAGCAGATGGGTTCTGAGGCTTATCAGCAGCTGCTTGACTTCATCGCCAGCTACGAGGCCGGTTGAAAAACCGGAGAACAAGCCTGCGGCACCCCCTCCCCTCCCATTAAATCCATCTCACGCATTTTGTCAAAAAGAGCCCGTCTGTGGGCGGGCTCTTTTCAACTCTTTTGAAGGAGGTATTCCTATGAAAGGCGGAAAATTTGACCTAAAAACCTTTCTGAACAACATAGAGCTCTATCTTGGCACCATCTGCTTTTTTGTCCTGACCATGATGCTGACCCTTCAGGTTTTCAGCCGATATGTGCTCAAGCACTCCTTCACCTGGATGGAGGAATTTGCCACTATCATGTTTGTCTGGATGATTTATCTAGGAGTTTCTGCCGCGGTGACCCACCGCAAGCATTTGCGTATTGACTTCGTTTTGAACATGGTTCCCTTCCAGGTCAAGCGGGCCATGCTGACCGTGTCTAATGTAATTTTCTTTCTCTGTAACATCTATGTGGCTTATATCATGATGGATGTAATCCGACTGCTGGGTTCCAGCAAAACCACCATGCTCCAGCTTCCCCAGGCACTGGTCTATTCTATTATCCCCCTGTCCCTGGTTATTTCCTGCATCCGCCTAGTCCAAGACACCATTCGAATGACTCAAGAGAGCGAGGATAATTTGGGCGCGTCTAAACCCTCTATGGACCTGGAGGCCTGCGAGCGAATCTATCTGGAGAAAAAAGCGGCGAAAGAGAAAGGAGAGCAGGCATAATGGCAACTGGTATCATGTTCCTGGTAATGTTTGGGCTGATGTTCCTGGGCGTCCCCATTGCGATTTCCATTTTCCTGGCTATGGTGCTGCTGATTTCCATGAACCCGGTTACCACGGCAAACTTTTTGGCGCAGACCTTTTACTCCGGCGTGGCAAGCTTCACCATGCTGGCGCTTCCCTTCTTTATGGTGGCAGGCACTATCATGGAAACAGGCGGCCTCTCCAAGCGCCTGGTCAACGCCGCCAAATCCATGATCGGCGGCATCACGGGCTCTTTGGGTATGGTCACCATTGTGGCGTGCATGTTCTTCGGAGCCGTATCCGGTTCCGCTCCCGCCACGGTGGCCGCCATCGGCGCCATCATGATTCCCATGATGGTTCAAGACGGCTACAGCAAATACTACGCCACCGCCCTCACCTGCTGTGCTGGCGGCCTAGGCGTCATTGTTCCCCCCAGCTACCCCATGGTACTCTATGGAGTCACTGTCAACCAGTCCGTGGGCGACCTGTTCATGGCCGGCTTGGGTCCGGCTCTGGTAGTGGGCGGCATCTTAATGATTATCAATTATGTCTATTGCAAAAAACACAACCTGAAGGGCGACAACAAGTTCAGCCTTATGGAAATGCTCAAGAGCTTTTGGGACGCCAAGTGGGCCTTAGTAATGCCCGTCATCATTCTGGGCGGCATTTACGGTGGCGTATTTACCGCTACAGAGGCCGCCGTGGTGGCTGCGGTCTACGGTATCTTCGTCGGTCTCTTTGTCTACCGGGAGCTGAAACTGGTGCGCCTGTGGGAAATCTTCCGGGACAACACCGCCTTTATCGCGGGCACCATGTTTGTCATGGCCCCCGCCAAAGCTACAGGGCAGGTTTTCGCCTACCTAAACATCACCCGCATTATCTCCGACTTCCTCTTCAGCATCTCCACCAATTATTATGTCATCCTCTTTATGATCTTCATGATTCTCTTCATCGTGGGTATGTTTGTCCAAACCACCCCGGCCATCGTCATTCTGGCTCCCACGCTGGTGGCAGTCGTGCAGCAGGTGGGCGTGGATCCTATCCACTTCGGCATTATCATGACACTGGCCCTGGCCATCGCCTTTGTAACACCTCCGGTGGCTCTCAACCTTTTCGTCGGTTCCTCCATGACTGGCATCAGCATCGACCGGATTACAAGGTCTGCCTGGCCCTTCCTAATTGGTTTGATTGTAGCCTTTTTTGTAGTGGCATACTGTCCGCCCATTACTTTGGCGATCCTGGGAAGATAATGTTTCTGAAAACGCCTCCGCGCCCTAGTAAAATGGCGCTCTCCCGATTTTTAGCCCGCTTGAATGGAAGTCGCTTTTCAAGCCTGCAGTTTAGATCCGCCGATCTAGTTCTTTGATTATTACAATAAGGAGCGTGTTCTTATGAAAATCACGAAAGTAGAAATTCTGCACCTGAAAACCAAGCTGAAAAATGGCCATTGGCGGCCCATCGTCTGCCGTGTCCACACCGACGCGGGGATTTACGGCGACGGTGAGGCTGCCTTGGCTTACGGCGAAGCCCAGTCCGCAGCCTTCGGCATCGTCCAGAACTTCGCTAAGCTCATCATCGGTATGGACCCCCTGGACCACGAAATTATCTGGGACAAGCTGTACCGCACCACCTTCTGGGGACAAAACGGTGGGCCGGTGATCTTCGCAGGCATCTCTGCCATCGACATCGCTCTCTGGGACATCAAGGGCAAATATTACAAAGCTCCTATTTACCAGCTCCTGGGCGGCAAACGCCGAAACTCTCTGCGTGCCTATGCCTCCCAGCTGCAATTCGGCTGGGGTCCCGACATCATTCCCCAAAGGACGCCCGAAGACTATGCCCGAGAAGCGAAAAAAGCCGTCGCCGAGGGCTATGACGCCATCAAAATCGACTTTTTCACCTTTAAGCCCGAGGCGGACAACTTTACCGATACCGACCGTATCGGCCTTTTGAGTCCCACCTACTTACGGATGTATGAGGACCGGGTCAAGGCTGTCCGGGAGGCCGTGGGTCCTGATGTGGACATCATTATTGAAAACCATTCCTTCACCGATTCCCAGTCCGCGGCGCAACTTGGCAACCTGGTGAAAAAGTACAATATTTTTTATTTCGAGGAACCCTCCACTCCCACACCTCAGCTTTCCAAATTTGTCCACGAGGAAACTGGGCTCCCGGTGGCCAATGGCGAGCGTATCTATACCCGCTGGCAGTACATCGAATATTTTAAGCAGGACGCCATCCAGGTAATCCAACCAGATGTTGGCACCTGCGGCGGTATTACAGAGATCAAAAAAATCTGCGACATGGCCTATATTTTCGACGTGGGCGTGCAGGTCCACGCCTGCGGCAGCCCGCTTTCCACCGCCGCGGCCCTTCATCTTGAGTGCGCCATTCCCAACTTCGTCATTCATGAGCACCACACCTATGCCCTTAGCCCCTATAACCGGGAGCTTTGCGTCTATGACTACCAGCCAGTTAACGGTAGATTCTCCCTTCCGGAACTCCCTGGCCTTGGCCAGGAACTCAGCGAAACCGCTTTCCGGAACTGCGACATGGTTACAATCCAGTAAAAAACGATGGAAACAGTCCGAGAAAATAAAGGAGGAACAATGGCATGAAAATAACAAAGGTGGATGTCTGGGTCCTGGACGCTGGTGAGCAGCGGGGCGCGCGCTATCCAATTTGCTGCCGCGTTTATACGGACGAGGGAATTTATGGAGACGGCGAAGCAGGCGTGGCCTATGGTACCGGCTATACCGCGGCCTATGGTATGATTATCGATATGGCCCATCATATCATTGGCATGGACCCCATGAACACAGAACTGATCTGGGAAACCATTTTGAAGGGAACCTTCTGGGGTCAGGGCGGAGGCGTGGTGGTATTCTCCGGTATGTCCGCCATTGATATTGCGCTGATGGACATCAAAGGCAAGGCTCTGGGTGTACCCATCTACCAGCTGCTGGGCGGCAAATGCCGGGACGAGCTGCGGTGCTACGCCTCTCAGCTTCAGTTCGGCTGGACCACCCAAATCGGTCCTTGGGGCGCTGTGCGGGAATATGTGGACATTGTCCGCCACGCCGTCAGTGAGGGCTACGACGCGGTAAAAATCGACTTTACCACCTATGATGACGAAGGTCGGAAAATTCCCCACCTTTTGAAAGAGGGTTTCCCCGACCGCTCTTTGTACAACCGGGTTGAACGGCGCATGGCCGCCATTCGGGAGGCATTCCCCGATGTAGACATCATTGTGGAGAATCACTGCCAAACCGATCTGACTTCTGCTATCCGTATTGGCGAGCTGTGCGACAAATACGGCATGATGGCCTATGAGGAGCCCGTCTCCATGCTCAACCCTGATATGATGCGGGAACTGCGCCAGCGGGTCCGTACGCCCTTGGCCGCCGGAGAACGCATCTATTCCCGCTGGGGATATTACAATTTCCTCAAGGACAACTCCATCCAGCTGATTCAGCCGGACGCCTGCAACTGCGGAGGCATTACGGAGCTGAAAAAAATCGCGGATCTGGCCCATGTGTTCGACGCCCGTGTCCAAGTCCATGTGGCCGGCGCGGTAATCACCAATGCGGCTTCCCTTCAGCTGGAGGCAGCTATCCCTAATTTCGGCATTCACGAACACCACTTCCGCACCACCCAGGAGTGCATCAACCGCCTGGGCAAGTATGAGATGCAGCCGGTTAACGGCAAATACATTGTGCCCGACCGCCCGGGCCTTGGTCAGGAACTGTCCGACTTTGCCATTGAGACAGCCCTCATGCACACAGAGGTTTCCGATTACGTCCCCGCCGCTCAGTAAGCGGGATTTCAGCGGTTTTACCCATACGAAGCAGGCCGGTCGCTCAAACGGCCGGCCTGCCGCGCGCCGCCGGGAAAATCGTGATGCGAAAGAAGCGAAAATGTCCAGCGGATTTCCCTCCGCGTCAGCTATCGCTTGGCGTGTTCAAACGAGGACATAAGTCCTTTTGATCTTTACGGCGATTCTCCGCCGTGGGCGCCACGCTTTATTGTGTGCAACGATACGTTCCGCGTCCCCGCGGCCCCTTGCTTGAAAATGCGTAGCATGTGCGTTTTTAACTGGTTTCCTACGTCGAAAAAGGAGTTGAAAAATGAAGGAAATTCAAATCCCCTATGGCCGGGGAACCCTCCCATTGCATATAGAGGAAGCCCATTTGCAGGCGGTGCTGATCCCCCGCATGCACGATGCGGCCCCGGACAAGCCGGAGGACGCCATCGTGCGGGAGGCCCTGGCCCATCCCATCGGGACTCCCACCCTGCCAGAGCTGGCCAGAGGAAAGCGGAATATCGTCCTGGTCACCAGCGACCATACCCGGGCCGTCCCGAGCAAAATTACGCTGCCCATTCTTTTGGAGCAGCTCCGTTCCGGTGCGCCAGACGCGGAAATTACCATCTTGGTTGCCACAGGCCTTCACCGCCCCACCACGGTTGAAGAGCAGCGCCGCATGTTTGGCAACACCATCGTGGACCGGGAGCGGATTGTAGTCAGCAACGCCTTCCGAGAAGAGGACTTTGTGGACCTTGGAACACTGCCCTCCGGCGCGAGCTTCCTGCTTCACCGTTTGGCGGCGGAATGCGATTTACTAGCTACGGAAGGCTTTATCGAGCCCCATTTCTTCGCCGGTTTCTCCGGAGGAAGAAAGAGCATTCTGCCCGGCATCTGCGCGGAGAGAACCATCAAGGAAAACCATTCCTTCCAGGCCATTGCCAGCCCCTTCGCCAAAACCGGCGTGCTGGAGCAAAATCCCATTCATTTGGACATGACCGCCGCAGCCCGCCGGGCCAAGGTGCAATTCATCTTGAATCTGGCCCTCGGAGAAAAGAAAAACATTATTGCCGCTTTCGCTGGAGACCTGGAAAAAGCACATAACGCCGGCGTGGACTTCATTCGCCGCCAGTCCCAGTGCCCAGCGGAAACTGGCGATATCGTTATCACCTCCAACGGAGGGTATCCACTGGATCAAAACCTTTATCAGTCCCCCAAGGCGGTGGCCACGGCAGAGGTCTGCTGTCAGGAGGGTGCCGTAATCATTATGTGCTGCGCCTGTGAGGACGGCATGGGCGGCGAATACTTTGAAAAGCTTATAACCATGGGCACGCCGGAGGACATTGAGTCCTATCTCTCCACTATTTCCCCGGAACACACGCTTCCGGAGCAGTGGTGCCCTCAAATCTACGCAAGAATTTTAAAAAAGCACACGGTAATCCTAGTAACCACGGGACTGGATCACCAGCTGGTACGAAAGGCCAACATGATTCCCGCCTCCACACTCGACGAGGCGCTGTCTCTCGCCAGGGCCCGCAAGGGTCCGGACGCGCGAGTGGTAGTGATTCCAGACGGCGTGTCCGTGTTGGCCGTTCCATGAAAGGAGCGTATCTATGGAAGAAACGAAAATCGCATTGAAGGTCCACGAAAAAGACAACGTGGCCACAATCTTCGCCGAGGACGTCCGCGATGGACTCGTCCTGGTCCTGCGAGACCCCAAGGGCACGGAGGAGCCACTCCGCGTTATTAAAGATGTGCCTTACGGCCACAAAGTCGCCCTGGCGGATATTCGCTCCGGGGATGACATCATTAAATACGGCGAGCGAATCGGTGTCGCCTCCCGGGATATTCGAAAGGGCGAGTATGTGCACATACACAATCTGGACAGTATGCGGGGGCGGGGAGACCTGCCAGAGGGAAAGGAGCGTCAACATGGCATATGAGTTTTGGGGCTATGTCCGCCCCGATGGGCAGGTGGGCTGCCGGAATCATGTGGCAGTCATTCCCAGCGTTACCTGCGCGGGGGATGTGGCCTCCGCCATCACAAGACAGGTGGCAGGCACGGTGGGCTATTTTCATCATCAGGGCTGCTGCCAGCTTCCCCCGGATCTGGACCGGGTAACTGAAACACTGATCTCCCTTGGAAAAAGTCCCAATGTAGCGGCGGCCCTAGTGGTCAGCCTGGGCTGTGAGGGCACGGACACCCAGCGTCTGGAAGAGGAGATTCGAAAAACCGGGAAACCAGTCCGGAGCATCCACATTCAAGAACTGGGCGGCGTCAGCGCCGCCATCAAAGCCGGTATTGATGCCGCTCAGGAGTTGGTTATAGAGGTTTCCGGCCTCCGCAGGCAGCTGGTGGACGCAAGCCGGGTGGTTATGTCCATCAAATGCGGCGCGTCTGACGCCACTTCTGGCATGGCCTCCAACTGCGTGATCGGCTATGTAGCCGACAAATTGACGGACCTGGGTGCGGCTGTGGTCTTTGGCGAGACTACCGAATTTCTGGGCGGTGAGCACCTGCTGGTCCGGCGAGCCGCAACCCCCCAAACGGGGGAGCGTATATTGGAAATCGTGAAGCGGATGGAAGCCCGCGCCCGAAGCCTGGGCTGCGACATGCGCAAGGGCCAGCCCACCCCCGGCAATATCGCCGGCGGCCTTTCTTCCATTGAAGAAAAGAGTCTCGGCGCCATTGTCAAAAGCGGCTCCCGGACAATCCAGGGTATTTTGGAGTATCCGGAGGCCATTGGGGACCGGAAGGGCCTTTGGATCAAGGATACTCCAGGCCGGGAGCCGGAAATTCTTACCGGCATGGCCGCCGCCGGCGCACAGGTCATGATGTTCTCTACGGGACGGGGCGCTCCCCAAGGCTTTCCCACCATGCCGGTGCTGAAAATCTGCGGCAATCCCCACACCTACGCCCACATGTCCCATGACATGGATATCAACGCCGGCCTTGTAATTACAGGGGAAAAAAGCATTGAAGAGGTAGGCGAAGAGTCCTTCGCCGCCCTTTTAGACACACTTTCTGGACGGCAGACAAAAAACGAGACTCTGGGTTATCATAGCTCCATTGATATTTACACCCTGGGTCCCGTGATCTGAGTCGGGCGGATATCTTGAAAGCCACAAAAAATAAGGAGGTCCCCTGTGCCAATCTACTGTCTTTCCATCGTTTTTCTGGTAATCGTTGCGGTCTTGTGGCTGAAAAGGCCCTTGTACATGGCCATCATCAGCGGAATCATCGCCTCCATCCTGCTCTTTCAAATTCCGTTTCTCACCGCGCTGGAAGTGCTGGCCCGGCAGTCCACAGCCCGGGACACGATTGATGTGTTGCTAAGTTTCTATTTTGTCACGTTTCTGCAAAAAATGTTGGAGAAGCGCGACCGCCTGAAGGAGGCCCAACGGGCATTCAACAGCCTTCTGCGGAACCGGCGTCTCAACGCGGCGCTCTCCCCAGCCATCCTGGGGCTTTTGCCCTCGGCGGCAGTTATGACTGTGTGCGCCGGCATGGTGGATCAAACCTGCGCAGACGCTTTGGACAAACGAGACAAAATGCTGGTGGCCTGCTACTACCGCCATATCCCGGAAATGTTTCTGCCCACGTTCAGCCCAGTGTTGCTGGCACTGACTCTCAGCGGCGCGAAAGCGGGCTTCTTTGTGTGCGGCATGCTCCCCATGGTACTGGCCGCCTGCCTTCTGCCCTATTTTGTTTATCTGCGGCGGCTGCCGGCCGAGATGCCTCCAGCGGAAGGCCGCCGCAGTCAGGAAGCTTTGTGCCTGGCCAAAAATCTTTGGCCCTTAGCAGCCGTGGTCTTGATTATTATTTTCTTCGATCTTTCGGTCTGTATTGCGGCTCCCCTGGTAATTTTAGCGGACTATGTGGCAGAACGCTTCCGTGTTCAGGAACTTCCCGGCTTGCTTCGGGACGCTGTGGAGCCAGTTCTGCTGGGGAATATGTACCTCATTATGCTTTTCAAAGGAATCATCACCCACACCGGCGTGGTATCTATGCTGCCGGAGTTTTTTTCTCAGTTCCCCATCCCTATTACCATGTCCTTTGCCCTGATTTTCTTTGTGGGCACGGTGGTCAGCGGCTCCCAGGCGATGATCGCCCTTTGCCTGCCTATGGCGATGGCCGCTATTCCCACCGGCGGACTTCCCCTGCTCATCATGTTGATGTCCATTGCCTGGGCCGCCATGCAGATTTCGCCCACCCACGTTTGCAGTTTTGTCGCGGCGGACTACTTCAAGACAACCTTGGGAGACTTGGTAATCCGGGCGTTGCCCATTGTAGTGGCCTTCAGCGTGATTGCCTATGTCTATGGCCAATTGCTGACACTGATTCTTTAATTCCTATATCAGCAAACCGCTGAATCTGAATGGTTGTCAGCTTGTCCAGCATGATTTTTCCGATGCCCGGAACGATGTGGTTCTCGATATAATTCATGTAATATTCCCGTATATTTGAGCGGATACTGGGCTCGGCGTAAGCCTCGTACCACATTCTCACCCACGATGCCACTAAGTAATTCCCAGACTTAGAGACATCCAGGCGCTGGCCCTCAGCAATAGCCACCTTCAGCTTCTCTTTGACTTCCGCCTGAGTTCTGCCCAGGACATTCTTGATGATCCGCTTACCAGACTCGGAATTATAGCCAGCGGTGTACCGGCCTTCCCGGCGCCCATCTGAGCGTTTGCGGATGTTTCCCTCACCGTTAGGCGAACATTCATAAAGCACCAACTTGAATCCCTTGCAAATACAGGATTTACGAACAGTCACCAAAGACAAAAGAGCTTTTTCGACAAAACTGAACACTGTAAAAAAGCGCTGTTCAATGGGGCGGTGACGTAAGAAAACATTTTAAGCGAGGGTCGGCGTAGCGTCAAG
>CATOKC010000047.1 GCA_951800675.1 uncultured Oscillibacter sp. | reverse complement strand
CTTTCCGGGCCATCTTTCCGAAAAAGGCCATAAAAAAAGACGGGCCGCTGTCCCTTTCGGAAAAACGGCCCCTTGGTGTTTTAGTCAGGTGGGGTATCTGGTTTATTGACACGAGGATCAGTCGTACCGCAGCGAATCAGCTCGAAGAGCTTTTGCGGCGAAGGAGGTTCGCCTCCGGCGGCTTTCCAGCCCGCCAAAAAGGCGGTGCGGACCATGGCAAACAGCGCGCTTTCCGCCTCGTCGTACTCCTTACGCTCCAGAAAACTGCCGAACGCCTCCTCAAAATCGTTGCTCATCATGCCGCATCCCTCCCATCATCTTGTATAATACAGCATTTACTGTCAAAAAACAAGATATTACTATGTTTTTGCTTTGAGATGGATTGTCTATTTTCTGGCTCCTTTTCGGTACAATATTATGGAGAAGGAGGCATGGAACGATGGATAACAGGCATCAGGCGGCATTGACCAGGATCGGCTTGAATATTCTATACTACCGGAAGGAAAAGGGATACACCCAGCAGCAGCTTGCGGAGCTGACCTCCTACAGCAAGAATCACATCCAGCAGGTGGAGACAGCGAAAACACTGCCCAGCGTGATTGCGCTTCTGGATATTGCCGAGGCGCTGGAAATTCCGCCGGGCAAGTTGTTTGAGTTTCGATGAAGCAAACGCCTTCCGGGCGTTTGCTTTTTACATAGCCGGCCCTGTCGGCCCGATCTTCTCCTGCCACTTTGGTAATTGAAAGGACTGGTCCGTTTTGCAGAGCCACATCCCGTTGTTCCTAGAGGGATGGATAAACCCAAAGCCATGAGTAAGCGCCGCATAGGTCTCATAGTCGAAGCAGCACAGCGCCCGCTCATCTATGCCTTTTGACAAAAGCTCCGCCTTCGCGGCCTCACAGAAGCTATGGATGTCGATGAAGCCATAGCAGTCCAGATGGGTGGCAATCTCTGCCGCGTCCTTCAAACAGTCACATTCTTCGTACTCCAGCGCGGTCTGGAGCTGGCGGAGCCCATCCGGGCCGCGCTCGGAAAGCGCTTTTACGATGATCGCGTTGATGCTGAGGGTTTCCGCCGGACTGAAATCAGAGGTGAGACCGGACAGCGCGGGGACGGCGTCCAGAATATTGTCAGGGAGAAGGTTTCCTTTTTGATCCTGGGCGGTTTTGGGCGCTGCCGGTATCTCCGAATCCATGCTGTAGTTGTAAGAGAACGTCCGGTCATTCCGGGTGACATAGGCGCTTCCATCGCCGGTCAGCAGATACCCGGCGTCTCTCAGCAGGGCTTTCGCGTATTGTTTCATATGGATAGCCCCGGAGGCAGTCAGTTCCTTCGATACGCCGCAGGAGCGCAGGTGGTTTACCGTGAACTCCCTCAGCTTCTTGCTGTCTATCCATTCATAGCAGTTAAGGTTTTGGGAAATATCCAGCGCGAGGCGGAGACGGTCACACTCCTCGTACTCCAGCGCGGCGTCAAACCGTTCCCGCCAATGCTCCGCGCCCTGGCCCTGCTCATCCAGGACAAATCCAAGGTTATTTCCATCGCGGACAAGGTCCTCGATGCTGTCATACTGCTCCTGGATAACGCCTGCTTCCGCAAGAGCGCACTGGGCCTCCAGCAAGGTGCATTCGTCCAGACTTTGGACCCGCAGAGCGTCCTTCGCTACGGTAATTTCACCGTCTAAGCCGTCTTCCTGGCCGATGCTCTGATAGTCCGGCAGCCGCAGCCACACGCCTTCGGGCACAGCGGCAGAGGCCAGCTTAAGCCTGACGCTCCAGCCCTCATCTTCCGGCAGGGGGAGTCACGCCCCTGGTAAGCCGTCATGGCGTCCTCTGTCGGGCAAACGGCATAGTGGTTTTCTACGAAATAGCCAGGGTGGTCCCCGGCAAACCGCATCCCCATCGTGCATAGGTCGATGTACTCCAGAACGTCGTCCGGGAAATGTTTCTCCGTGGTGCGGAGCTGCCGTTTTCCCAGCCCCTTGTAATTGTCCGCCGAGAGGTATACGGAACCTCCGCGCAGAGAGAGCAGGTGATTGACCGCATCCGCTGCGCTGGCGGGCAGACGGCGCGACACAGACGCCGCGAGGACGACGCCCTCCCACTCGCTCAGCGCTTCCAAGTAGTCCCGAACCCACGTCTGTTCCACAGGCGTGCCGGGAAGCTCCGCCATATAGCGAAAATCCTTGCGCATTACATTATCCCCATTCCGCCCTGTCCGGGGTGGTTGTTCATCGTTTGGATGGGTATAGTTAACAGGTTGAAAAACTGCATAGTGTGTGGTAAAATAATACAATAGAATAATAGAGGGAGGCTAAAATATGGATAGCTCAATAAAAAGAGGTGCTGATCACAATTTGGATTTTATAAATATTTTATTTGAAGAATGGAAATTCCGATTATCTCAATATTGGTCTATAACTTCAAAAACAGTTTTTATTAGTTTCATATTATTTTTTATTCCTTATATGAAAGATGCTTGGGGTGCCAATACATTAAATCTGCCGAATCAAATTTTTCCAGTGATAGGGATACTTTTTTCTATTATCACGTGCTTATTATCGACTATTGAAATGAATAAAATAAATAGAATTAAAGCATCAATCAAAATGTATATTTCAAAACATTCAGAACATATTGATACACCATATGGCAAAGGTTATGATAACAAGATTCACCACAATTTACCTATTGCTATATGTTGTGCCCAAATTGTTACAGGTTTGTTCGTGCTACTTAGCATTTCTTAACTAATTTATGGATACGCTTATATGGATAAGGTAAAGTTCCGAGTTCCGCTCCACATACCCCCAGCCGGTGAAGACGCCGCCCTTCGTTTCTCGGTGCTCCTTTCCGATTCGCTGGAAGTCCAGCAGCTCAAAGGCGGCATCCGAGAGAGCGGCCACGTCAGGAACAAACCCAACTTCGGCGAGGAATTTGCCAAGCTCGCCGTCGGTCATGACATCCTCCACCACGTGGCAGCAGAGATCGTTATGGGCGTAGTCGATCAGGCGGGAGAGGGGAATTGCGTTCTCCCCCTTCTGGAGATCTATAAGCGGCCATGCTGCGGCTGCCCAGCTTTGTGAGCCGCCTGGCCAGAGCATTGAGCAGGAACAGGCTTGGCTCTTGTATCCTCTCATTCAAATAGCCGTATTACTCGGCTGTATGGATCTCCAGATCGATTTGGTCCGCATCTTTAGCCTGGAGTCGTTCCATTAGATCGAGGAGCTCGTAGTCCGTGGCCGGCAGGTCCAGCTCCGCCTCTAAGGAGGCTCCGTTGAGGCTGCGGTAGGCGCGGATGTGGAATATCTTATCCAAACGTCATCCCGCCCTGCCGCGGCGATTGAATGGGCTGGCCGTCTATCCGCTCAGTCAGGCCATAGCCGGTCAGTTCACCGCCGCGGTCTTTGATCAGCGCCTCTCCATAATGCTGTAAGTCCACATGGGGGAGAAGCGCTTTGGCCTCCGCTTCGCGCAAATTCACAGAGAGCGCCTCCTTCGCCAGCTCCGCCGGGGAACTGATTTGAGGGGAGAAGGCATAGGCGGGCAGATGCTCCGCCAGCAGTTCGGCGCTGAGAAGATCCTGACAGCTGAAGGCTTCCAGCAGGGCTTTGTAAATAATAGCGCTTTGCGGTCCATCCCCGTCAATGCCTCCGCGAAGCTGTTGACGGCGTCTATGTCCCTGGCGTCGGAGACGGCGTCCGTCAGGCTGGGGATCCGGCAGTCCAGGCAGCGCCAGGACAGGTCCCACCAGTCCGGTTCATCCAGGGTTGTCGAAACCGCGTCAAGCTCCGCTTCGACAGCGGGCAGTTTGAGCTGGACCTTGCCGCAGTCATGGAATACCTCCAGCAGCATTTCATAATCCGGCTCCTTGGGTTTCAGGTCCAGACGTTTGTACGCTTCCGTCAAGTCCGCCTGCTTTGCCACGTAGCCGCCGGGACGGTCTATGCTCCGCTCCACAAATACGCCCTTTTGGGATGTGCGCGTATCCCGCCCAATCTGCTCAAAGTCCAGCATATCGAAGACGTCTTTGGGGAGCTGTCCAAGCCTGGGATCAAAGCCGGTTTCCGCGCATATCCGGCCAAGCTGTGAATCGTTCAGGGCGTCATGAAGGACTTGGCAGCAGCCGGTGCTATGGGCCAGGTCAATCAGCCGGGACATGGGGATGGGGCCATCGCCGGCTTCCATTTCCAGCAGCCCGGCGAAGGCAGTGCGCTGTGTATCATCCAGCTCCGAGAGCTTTTGTGCCAGGGCGTTCAGCTCATAGAAGCTGCCGTTTCCATCAAGGAAAGGTTCCAGTTCCTCAAACTGCGGATACTCAGCGATATCCCAGGCAATGCCGCCGTTTTCTTCAAGGCGGAGCTTGTCCAGTGCGTCCAGCACCGCGTAAGGCAGGGCGGGGAGGTCCAGGAGAGCGTGGGCGATGCTATCCGGGGGAACTGCTCTTTTCAAGTATACGGTAAAAACCGGCTTCACATCGACTGCCCTCCCATCCGGGGCGGCTGGAGCTCGTCCCGCATATAGATCTTAGGGTCCGCCGAGGGAGTATCCCAGCCGGACATGCAGCCGCTTACCATCGCCCGCTCCTGGGCTTTGGAGATGCCCCGCTCCCGGTTGATATGATCCGCGATTTGGCGGTTTCGCTCAGGATTGTCCGTGTTCCACTCCGATACATAATATCCGCTGGTTCCACGTTGGATGCAGATCAGAGACCCGTCGCTGGGCAGAACCGACCAGCAGGCGTCCGGAAGGCGCTCGGAGAAATGAGGGTTAAAGCGGTCTGTTTCCGGCATGATGGTCCAGTCTCTGCTCTGATACAGGTGGGCGTAAATTTCCAGGCCGTCTCCGGCCTGGATGCCGCGCTGCTCAAGGCTCTCCCCGAAGCCGTCGCCGGCCTGGCCGCCAACGTCGGAAATCAGGCTTTGCAGTTCCTCGGGCGTCAGCGTGCCCTGGACCTTGCACTCCGCCACACCCCAGAGCCTGCTGTTCCGCACCTCTGCGGTAAAACGGTAGGACAATACTTTCCGGGCTACGCCATCGTCGCTGTCATAGTAGGCCATCAAGCCCCGTTCCGCTTCCTCCGGGCTCTCCGCCTCACGATCCAGCCAGGATTGCTCTTCCCGCATCGCCGCGATAATCTGTGGAGCGTATCCCGCCGCCTCGATGGAATCCATTGTGAGCTCAACTTCCAGATTATCCTCATCACAATCGTAATAAGTCGCCGTTATGGGCATATACAGCTTCAATGTCTGGACAGGCGGGGGGAAGATAGAGAAGCTGTCCCTGCCCAGTACCAGGCCGAGCTCCCGGCCATCGTTCCAACGAACGTGGAACGTACCCGCGTCGTCGATGTACTTCAGCGTTCCCACGCTCCCCGGCTTTATTGGGCTGGGCCGGAGCCTGACTCGCCAGCCCTCCGGGAACTGCTGGCGCAAAAAGTCCAGCCATTCTTTCGGGATTGTATTCACGCAATACCTCCTAACGTTTATTTTGAGATGCCGTTCCTTTGGCGAAGGATGGGCAAGGCAGAACGGTTCCCGTCACATGTTCATTTCCATCGTCAGCACGTTCCGGCTGGGCACGGTACTCATCCCAAAGCCCCGCCCATTTCCATGTGAGTCTGAGGCTGGGCCCGCTCCGGCGGACCACCCTCCCGCGCCCTTTGAATTTCCGGGTTGCTGATCCACATCGCATGGTTATTTTTCAGCATGAATGCTACCACGCCACGGGCCAGGTGTTTTTCGCACAGGCGGGGAAAGTATGCCCCCATCTCGTCCCATTCGAAGGGGTAGCCTGTGGCCGCGCCATAACGGATTTCCTTCTTCAGCTCTTTCTCCAACGCGCCGCGTGAGACGGAGTCTGAGCCGTCATAGGCGCTCCGGCCGGTCAGGCGCTCCAGCGCTTTATCTCCCACATAGGACAGTTCCTCAGACTGGCAGCGGCCATAGATTTCCACGTCTGCCAGTGAGTCGGGATCTTTCAGCGCTGCCAGATAGACTTCCCTGCCTTGAAAGATAAGCCATGCCCGGAAGTCGATAAATCCGTCGTCTGAGCAGCCGTTTTCACACATCAGCGAGGCGGCGGACCACAGGCCATACTGGTATGCCAGGTCCCGGTATCCATGAAGAATGTCGTGAAAGTCCTGGGCATATTGGGGCCCGAGGGCGGTGAGCCGCTCCATCAGATGCTGGTATGAGGCGTCCATATCCTGTCCGCATGTTCGCTTGGCCTCCGCGATCAGGTCCCAGAAGGCGTCCCGCTCCATTTTTCTCACAGCTCCATGCCTCCCATTTTCATACCCTCCGCCATTTCTTCCGCTTGGAGGGGCGGGGCCTCATAAATCGTATTTCTGCCATAGGTGATTCTGGTGATATCCCCGGCTGTATAATTGACGTGGCGGCCAAACAGGCGCTCAAACTCCTCCTGGTCAGCGGCGGCGATATGACTGGTGCTGTAGGAGTTGTAACGTCCCCGCAGCGGAGTAGTCCCTGTCCTGAAGGACAGTTCCTCTCCTTTTTTCTGAACGGTGACGGTTACTGTCTTGGCGCCGCTGGTTTTAATGGCCTCTGAGATCGCCTTGACCCGGTGGAGGGGGTTGTTGAGATCTTGGATTAGTGCCTGATATTCCGCCAGTAAGGCGTCATTTCTCAGGAATTGCAGGAGAAATTTCTCCTGGTTTGTTTTGATATATTGCTCAGCCTCTGTCTCAATGAAGCCCTCCGGGTCTTGAAGCCAGGCTATAAAGGCGGCCTCCGGCAGCTGGTCCAGGGCGTAGCCGCTGTGGAACTGTCCATCCGGCTCATTGCCGCCAAAGAACCGATCAAGGGCCTCTCTGTGCGCGCCGCAAAACGTCAGGCCGCTATTCCAGGAGATACTGCCATCTGCTTCCACAGCAGTCTGGTACAGATAGTCAACCGGCTTTTTTTCGATTTTGAGGAGCATCGTGACGGCCTTCTCGCCCGTGCAGATTGTCAAGGGCGCGTTTCCCCAGTCCAGCCACCGCTGGAAATCATCACGGGAAACCGTACATTGAACAAGGTCTTTCATCAGCTCATACCCTCCATCGTCATGCCGGTACGGCCATAGTCCGCAAGGGAATAGGGGTTTTTCTCACAGAACAGGTCATAGAGGATATCGTCCGCCGCTTTGCAGACCTCCGGGTCGTCAGTCTCGGTTTCATAGCGGAAGCCCGAGGTGGCATGGTATGGAAGCTCCTCCTTGAGCGTCTTGATGTATTCCTTTGGATCGGTGTAAATGATCTGCTCACCGTTTGCGAAGCTGACCCGTCCGACGGGCGGCTTCACGTTCAGCTCCTGCCGGAGCCGGGAAACGGCGTCCGCAATTACCGGATCGCTCTTGAAGCTGTCCAGTTTCAGGCGGTCATTGGAAAGCCATTCGCGGCCATTGCGGCAGATTACCAGGTCCACTGCGGCGATGCTATCCTTGGTGACGCCCAGCCGCCTGTCGGCACGGTCGAGGCCGGCATATGCCTGTATGGCCTCTTCCAGAGAGCCCGACTGGCCCTTTTGCATTTCCGGGTCATTGATCTGCTCGATCACGTACCAGCTGTAAGTGTGAATGTTTTGGGGGCTGGCGGTATCCTGGAGGGCCTGACGCCCTTTTTCCGTCAGTCCCATCTGCTGGGCCTTCTTATCAAAGCAGCTGAGATAGCACTGGTAGTCGCCCTCTATGGGGTTGCACCGCAGGCGGTAGAGGTATCGCTCTGTCTCCAGCGTGAAGCCATAGTTCTGGCAGCAGGTTCCGCCCTCAATAGCCCCTCCGCTGCCAGAGCAGTACCGGCGCATGGAGGAGAGGTCCTTTAGAACTCCTTTTCGCAGGTCATTGACCACGGCATCCAGTTCCTCCCTGAACTCCTGCGTGTTCAGTCCCTCGGAGCCTCTCGGCCACCAGGTGGGGTAGAATCCTTCGCATCCATTGTGTCCGAAGTCGATGCGGACATGGCCGATGGCTCCCAGCTCCTCATCCTTCTCCGGCGTCTGGGCATAGAAAAGCCCCGCATCCTCGGGGGATGCGGGGCACAGTTGATGGCGGATAGGCGTTTCGGGGCAGCGGATCTGTTCCTCAGCGCAGAACTCCGCCAAGCTGGGATTTGTACCAGTCATCTGGAACATATCTTTGACCAGCCGGAACTGAGAACCTCCTTTTTTGAGCGGCAGATAGGAGAGGATCGAACCGATATGGTTTTCCTCCGCCATATCCACCAGTGCGTGGGGTTCGTCCGGATGGCGGGCAGTACCGCGGAGGTCGTAGCAGTACCAACGACAGGGAACATCCTCTCTCGGGATGGGCTGGGCACTGAACAGCACTGGGGCTCCGAACAGGCGGGCGCCCAGCATTTTGTCCTTGTAGATATTGATTTGCATTGGATTCATCCCTTCCTTTTTGTTTTGCAGCAAACACACATACCACAACTTCGGCAAGAAGTCTACTTAAATTTTCACATCATTCTTTTTCCGGGAAAGGGTGGCAGGGAGGTTCACTGCATGGTCATGCCGCCCTGTGCCGGATCTTGTCCGTCTGCGGGGGCGTCAAAAAACTGGATGTGTTTTTGTTCGTCCCGGAATACATAACCGCCCGCTTGTTTGACGTAAACATAGCCGGAGCTCTCCAGAATATCCTCTGCGCAGCTGTACAGATCAATGGCGCCGGACATAATTAGCTCCTCCGATACCCCGCGGTCACGCAGGGCATTTATCGCGAAGTACTCCCGATCTTCCATGGGTACCCATTTATAACATTGCAGATTCCAAAGAACATCCAGGGCGGTTTTCAGAGTATGGCAGTTTTCATACTCCAGTGCGGCGGCAAGCCTATCCAGCGAGGGGGGGAAATTCATGAGCCCATTTATCCAGGGCGTTCCCCAGAGTGTTTCCGTCTTTGACCAATTCATCAATGCTGCTGTACTGCTCCTTCAGGTTTCCCACGGGCAGAACGCTCTCGAAATCCAGCAAGGTGCAGGTATCCAGGCAATCCGTCTTCAATTTCCGGCAGGCCAGCGTGATCTCTCCGACGGCACAGCCGCTATCCGGTGCGGTATCCGGCAGCCGCAGCCACACGCCCTTGGGAACTGCGGCGCTGGTCAGCTTCAGCCGGATACACCAGCCGCCGTCCCAGTACCTGTGATACCGGCTGCCCTGGGGGATGATCCGTTTAGGCTGGGGCGAATAAGCAGCATAGCAGCCTTCGATAAACAATCCGGGATATTTAATTCTGTACAGTTGTCCGAGAGAAGCAAAATCTACATGGGGCAGGACGTCCTGCGGAGTGGGGGATATCTGCCTTAGATAGGCTATGCCCAGATCTTCGTCGTTTTCGGACAAACACACGGTGCAATTCTCCTGCGCAAAAAGATGATGAATGGCATCCGACACTGTCCGGGGTGGCCGCAGCGTACAAGCTGCGGCGAGGAGATATTGTTCCCTGGTGCTCAGCGTAAACAGCCTGCGTCCCAGATACATCTGAGCCTCCCGCGTACCGGGCAGCTCCAGAAGGGGTTCAAGTTTTTGGAGAATATTCCCATCTCCTTCCCGCCGCAATTCAGGTTTTTTTCGGGGCATGTCACCGTTCATTTCCAATGTGTTACCTCCTTTTGCTTTACAGCAAGCACGAATATCTCAACTTCTTTGAACTTTCTAAGCCATCCCCATAACCCAACCGCAGGGGGGATTCCATCGTCTTGGCGACACAAACTGGAACGCCTTTTCAGGAGGCCGGGGATATTCTCCCCGGTGCGGAAGTCCGCTAGGGTGGCCGGAACGCCGGTCAGCCAGAAATAGCATAATCAAAAAGGTTTCTTCGGAAATGAGAGGAATCTCTACTGGCGGTGACAGTCAACGTGCGCAAGCACAATTCGTTGAAATTCCGAAACCAACAGCTTGGCCTGGACGGGAGAAGAACGTTTTTGGCACCGTGCCGGAGGCTGTTTTTTGCCAATCCAGCTATCCAACGCATCCGGTCAGCGTCCGCTCCTGCGCGGCGCCGGATGCGTTTTTCACTGTTTGCCAGACGCTTCCAGGAACACTCCGCCGTCATATCCACCAGCGCGTGGGGTTCGTCCGGGTGGCCGGCAGTACCTCGCAGGTCGCAGCAGAACCAACCCTGGGGTATGTCCTTGCGGGGGATGGGCTGGGCACTAAACAGCACCGGGCCTCCGAACAGGCGAGCGCCCAGCATTTTATCCTTGTAGATGCTGATTTGCAATGATTTCGCTACCTTTTTTCATCTTGTAGCAAACACAGATACCACAACTCTGTTCAAAAGTCCAGCAGGACTTTTTACACCATGGACTGCCCGATCTCCGGTTCAGGAGGAAAGGGCTTTCTCAGACGGCGCACCAGCCCGAACTCCGTCCGCCGGACGCCGTCCTCCTCCAAGGAGTCCCTGCCCAGCTGGGCAAAGTCCATATACCCATCGGCGGTATCGATGACCTCGTCGTCCGCCCCGGCGCGGCGGAGTACCTGTTTCCCATACGCGTCCATGTCCTCCGGGACTCGTTCATAGTCGTCCCGATTTATGGCGATGCGGACAGCTTCCGTGAAGGTATCCGGCTGTTCCACCTCCAGAACGGCGCAGAACTTTATCAGTTCCCCGTCCTCCCGCTCCATCTCCTGGAGGCACAGGGCCAACGTGTTGGCGTCCTCCACTGTGGCGGCGTCCAGGGGGAGCAGTCCGCCCAGATGCGAAGAGGAGAACTTGACGGTGGTGATATCGGCCTGGGCGAAGTCCTCCACCTCCAGCGCCCTTTTTGCCTGTTCCAGCCGCTCGTCCGTAGCGGGGAAGCTGAGGGCGAATGCACCCTTTGCCGCAGAAAGCGTCAGGTGGAGGACGCCCTGTTCCTCCAAGACCTGCTCCATAGCGCCCGGCCGGATACCTGTGTAACCATCGGCCAGGAACTCTCCCTCATGTTCGCAGCAGTAGTCTATGCCAATGGAGCGGTAGTCCAGATAGGCCCGCACGGTTTCCGGCACCTTGTCTTTCAGATGGTCATGCTCCACCAGCCATTTGCCAAGCTCCTGGTGGGAAGCCACGCCCGAAATGACCTCATAGCAGTCCATACTGCCCGGCTTTACATGGACGGCAATTCGAAGCACATTGTC
Organism: uncultured Oscillibacter sp.; assembly: GCA_951800675.1. The sequence continues at coordinate 11,349 of CATOKC010000047.1, read as the reverse complement.
CAGGCTCTGTTGAGACTCCGCGTCCAGAGACTTGGACAGATGGTAGCGTGCTGCCGCGTTCAGCCCGTCTATCGTTTCCGCCAGCTGGTTCAGCTTCTGGAGCGTGGAATCGCTGTCCAGCCTGATAGACTGGAGATGCCAGTTGAGCGCGGGAACGGGACTGGCCGCGCTGAAGACTGAGGGTACTACATTTGGCTGCCCCGCACGGATTTCATCAACTTTCCGTTCGAATTCATCCAGCGGTACCGGCAGTTCCAGCTGTTCAAGTACCCTGCCGCTGGATACATTCAGCCTTAGCATGATAGACCTCCCATCTGGAGCGGCGCTTTTTCGTAACTCTTCAGGTCCGCCGAGGGAATATCCCAGCCGAATATACTGCCGTTCACCATAGCTTGCTCCTGGGCGGTGGTGATTCCGCGCTTCTGGTTATGGTAGTCAGCGATGCGGCGATTCCGCTCGGGATCGCCGGTGTTCCACTCAGAGGAGTGATATCCCTGCTCTCCGCGTATGACGCAGATGGGGGTTCCGTCACTGGGGAGGACAGACAGGCACATTTCCGGAAGACGCTCTGAGAAGTGGGGGTCAAAGCGGTCCTGCTCGGTCATGATGCTCCAGTTCTCGCCCTGCCACAGGTGGACGTACAGCTCGGACCGGCCATCAACACAAATTTCCCGTTGTTCAAAACCCTCGCCCCATCCGTCCGACATTTGCCCACCCAGATAGTCCATCAGGGTATCCATCTCCATGGGAGTCAGTGTTCCGGAAACCTGGCATTCCACCACAGCCCAGAGCTGGCCGTCCCTCTGCTCTGTGGTGAACAGGGCGGAGCGTACTTTTTGACCGACAGCGTCATCCTTTTTGTACCAGTGCATGACGCCGCGTTTTTCCTCCTCCGGCGCCCGCGCCTTTATCAGTGCCGCCAGAATTTGATCCTGAAAGCTCCGAAGTTCCTTCCCATCAAGCAGTTCGCCCTCCTCGGGCATTCCGCCGTACTCGTCAGGTTCAAATAAATCCGCCGTCATGGGCGCATATAGCTTCAGCGTCTGGGTGGGCGGGGGCAGGACGGTAAATTGATCCTCTCCCGGCACCAGGCCGAGGCCCCGGCCATTGTCCCAGCGAACATGGAACGTGCCGACGTCGTCGATGCATTGCAGGGTTCCCATGGTCCCCGATTCCACCGGGCAGAAGGAGTCCCTCATCTCCTGGAGCTTGATCCGGCTGCCAATCGGAAACTGCCGGCGCAGGAATTCGAGCTGTCCCTTCGATATCTGATTCATTTACATACCGCCTCCCATATTCATTTCTGCGGTGTGAACGCCGGCGTCCCGCCGGCCTGCCGCTCTCAGAGCTTGAATTTCCGGATGATCGGGATTCCAGGCTGCCTCCGTTTTGATTTTATGGGCCAGCTCTTCGGCTGTCAGGTATTTGCCGCACAGGCGCGGCAGGTACTCTGCCATCTCCTCCCATTCATACGGATAGCCGATACCCTCTCCATACACGATATCCCTTTTCAATTCCAGCAGCAGTTCCGCGTTTGCCGGGGAGGATTCAGACGTTTCCGTATACCGCCCGGCCAGCTTTACCACGGCGCTGGAAGCGGCGTTGTCCAATTCCTCAAATTCGCAATATCCGTAAGGCTCAACCTCCGCCAGGGAGTCCGGTTTTTTCAGCGCCGCCAGATAAACGTCTTGTCCCTGTGCGATCAGCCAGTTGCGGAAACTATGGAAATATTCGTCCTCATCGGCGTCCGGGCGCATGACGGCTGCGGCGCACCAGAGGCCGTACTGGTTTGCGAGCGTCCGGTACCCCCGCAGGATATCCTGGAAATCCATCGCCTGCTGGAGGCCGAGAGCGGTGAGCCGCTCTGTCAGGTGCTGGAGGGATGCGCCCATATTCTGGCCGAATTCCCGCTTTGTCTCCCCGATCAGGCTCCAGAAGGCGGTTTGGTCCATTTCTCTCACAGCTCCATACCTCCCATCCTCATATTTGTCTCCTCTCCGCGGACTTGATCAGGCGGGACGCCGGTCTGCCATTCCACCTTGAGCTGTTCGGAGAGGTCCTCGCACTCCTTGACCCATGGGGCCATATCGCCGCACGCCACCATCTCTTGCGCGTAGAGCTCCAGGCCGTCAAGGATATCCTGCCTGGCCTGATCACTCGTCATGGGCGCTTGGCCGGAGTCTCTGGCGGCGGATACCGCATGGTCAAAGGCGCTGCCGATCTGCTCCGCCATCTCCTGGTATCCCTTGGGCGTGTCATCCTCGGTCAGGCCCCAAAACTCCGCCATTTCAATGCAGAGCCGGCGAAAGCGCGGGTTCTCTTCCTCCTGCCCCTGCGCCGTGAGCTGGGCGGCGTGCGCCCTCAAACCGGCGATGCACTGGCGCATGGTGAGCTTATACATCTGATATTGCGGCTCTATCGCCTTCAGAAGCTCACCCACTGTGTAGGCTCTGCCTGCCCTGGGCTGGGCCGGCTTGGCGTTTTCACTGCTATTCAAATCGCATCCCTCCTGTGTTCTGCGCCGGTCCTTCTGCCTGAACGGGCGCGGCTTCATAGATCATGTTCCTGCCGTATGTGATTCTGACGACATCCTCCGGAGAATAATCCGCATTTCTGCCAAACAGGCGCTCGAACTCTCTTCGGCCGGGGTCGGCGGCGTCCTTGAGGACTTGGCGGCCCTTCTCGGTCAGCCCCAGCGTCTGCGCCTGTTTGTCGAAGCAGCTGAGGTAGGCTTGGTAATCGCCTGGCGTGGGGTTGCACCGCAGGCGGTAGAGGTACCGCTCTGTCTCCACCACATAGCCATAATTCTGACAACAGACGCCGCCCTCAATTTTCCCGCCGTGCCCGGAGCAGTAGCTATGCATGGAGCCAAGCCCCTTCAGGACGCTGAGTCGCAGTTCATCTACGACCTCGCCCAGCTCCTGTTTGAACGCGGGCGTGTTCAGCTCCTCGGGTCCCCTGGGCCACCAGCTGGGGTGGAACTCGCTCCCGGAGCGCCCGAAGTCGATGCGGACGTGACCAATGGCGCCCTGCTCCGCGTCCTCCTCCGTGGAGAGGGCATAGAAAAGCCCCGCTTCCTCGGGAGGAGCGGGGCGGATATGGAAGTTCTGATTCTTTGCGGGGAAATCTAAGCCATTGTCCCGGCAGTATTCCCGCAGGGTTAAGGCGCTCCCCAACAGGAGAAACTGCCCATTTACCCTGCGGAGTACGGTCCATTCCCGCATCAAGGGAATCGGCGAAAGGATGGAGCCGATCCGATTCACATAAGCGTGGTCAGGTATTGCGGTGGGTTTTCCAGCATTGCGGGCGTTGTGGATGCTCCCGCGCAGATCGTAGCGATGCCACCCATCGGGCACATCGTTATCCGGTATCCGCTCGGGCGTAAACAGAACGCTTTTGTGAAACAGGATTGCGGCCCGCATACGATCCGTTTTGATATTGATGCTCATGAACTTCACCTCTTGCGTGACGCACAGACTTCCGAGAGATAGATCAACCTTCAGGAAATCCGCCACCTTTTCTTTGAAAGCCGTTTGCAGCTTCTCTTTTCCGGCCTTGTACGCTTCCCACTCCTCCTCTGTACCGTATGTATTCCGGTGGTTTAATATTTGCGATTTCCACCACTCGTTCAGCGTGAAGGGGTTCAGGCGCAGCACGTAGACCCGCACCGCGTAGGTATCTCCCCCGTGTCCGGGGTTGTCGTCAATGTATTCCCCCGTGGAGATCAACTGAAGCATAAAGTCGTCCTTGAAAAAGCATCCATTCTGTGTCCTTTCCGGCCTGGTGGCCTGCGTGTTGTTTGGGTTCGCAGCCAACACACATACCACAGAATTTGACGGAAGTCCAGCTTTTTACGAACTTTTCAAACGATTCCTATGACCCAACTGTGGGAGGCGGACTCAGGGGCCCCAACGGACTCCTCTGCGGTCTGGAACGCCTTCTCAGGAGGTTGGGGCAGGGGACCCCTCCTCGGCGCAGAAGTCCGCCAGAGTGGCGGGAACGCCGGTCAGCCAGAAATTGTCCTGGACCAGCTTGCTTTGGGTGCGGCCCCGCATCAGCGGCACAGCCGAGAGAATAGAGCCCGCAAAGTTCTGCCCTGTCCGGTCCACCAGCTCACGGGGCCGTTCCGGGTCCGCGGTGGTCCCGCGGAGATCGTAGCAGTACCACCCCTCGGGGACCTCCCCGCGGGGAACAGGCTGCGTTGTGTACAGGACTGACTGGCTGAACAGCCACACATTTTGCAGTTCGGCCTCATAAATATTGACGCTCATCATCTTACCTCTGTTCAACTTATTTTCAGGCCATCGTCCGCCCAGTCTCCTGGATGGGGAAGGGGCTGCTGAGAAGGCGGACCAGGCCGTCCCACGCTGAGAGGGAACAGGTGCAGGCAGGTTTGATGATTGCGGCTCAGATAGACTTCCATTACACAGGCCCTCCCATCTGTAGGGCCTGCTCCCGCTGGTACTGCTCCGCCGGGTCCTCCCGCATCAGCTCCTCCAGCGTCAAGGCGCCCCGGTAGGCGATATAGCCCAGGGAAGAAAACTGTCCCTTCTCTTCCTCGAGCCGCCGGAGGCCGCATTGCGGGTAGTCATAGAGCCCCTCCAGTTTTTCGTCGTAACAGAACTCACCGGATTCCTTGACCAGGTATTCGCCATATTCTTTGGGGGACTGTATGCCGGGGACGAAGGTAAACTGCTCCAGGTTTTCCGCAAGAAAACGCACTTCGTCCGCGTCTTGCGGCTGCGCCATTTGCACCGCCGCATCCAGTTTCTGCCGGTCCTGGAAGGCCAGGGGCTTAATGGCGCGGCACATTTGGTTTAAGGAGGGCAAGTCCCCGCTGGTCAAATCTGCCAGATCCAGGGCTGCGGCGGTTTGCTCAGGCAATTGATTCATCACAATTTGGAGCTGAAGGTCCGCGCCGGATGTCACTCCGGCCCGGCATAGGGCCCGCTCAATCTGACGCTGGGCCGCGGGAAGGTACAGGTATTCCGGTTTCTCCTCCGGCGCCTGCTTGGACGACGCCTCCAGGACCAGCGGGTATGCGTCATATAAGTACGGAGGGAAATGCTTCCCGTCGTAAAGCTGCTCCAGTCGCATCCCATTGTCGTAAACGACGCCGAAGGGCGTGATGGTTCCCGCACCGCTTTGGATGAGCTGGAGGGCTTCCTTCCGGCCATCCAGGAGTTTGGCTTCCTCTGCTGACAGAACGCCGCCGTTGAGATTCATGCGGTGGTCGCGGCCCGCCTGTTCCAGGTCGTTGAAATCGGCGATGACCGTGGCCCGCTGGCAGCAGAAGGTGAGATTGATGAAGTCCTTCAGGCTGCGTATGCTCATCTTACAGGCCATGGCCTGAAACTGCGCCGCCTCTCCCTCGTCAAAACTGTCCAGCCGCTTTGCCAGATAGTCCAGCTGGTCCACATTGACCAGCGCGCCCTTTAAGGGCGCCAGGACGGAATATCCGCTGTCGAGTTTGCTTACCGTGCAGTTTGTCGACGTTGCGTGGTCCATGCGTGCCTGGCTGAGACGGTCAATGGTGCGGTCATACTGCTCGTCCGGGATCGGGAAGCAGACGGTGACAGGCTCAGGCTCCTCCGGTATAATACCGAGCAGCGTGGCTTTGATAACGTAGCTCATTTGCGTTCCTTTCCGCTCCTCCGCCTGGGAGAAGCTTGTTTTGCGGCTAACCCTTAGAACGCCGCGGTTACAGTGACGGTACGGGGCCTTTTTTCGGGGGCCTCCTTCCGTGGGATGGGCTGGCCCGTGTACAGGACTGACTGTCCGAACCGCCGCACATTCTGCGGCGCGTCCTGATAAACATGGATACTTCCAGCGTTTACCTTACCCCATCGTCTGGCCAAATTTCTGCGGGGGAAACGGTTCGCTCATACGGCGCACCAGACCGAACTCTGTCCGGCGGACGCTGTCCTCCGCCAAGGAATCTGAGCCAAGCTGGGCGAAATCCATATACCCGTCAATGGCGGCGATGAGCCCGTCACCCGCCCCGGCCCGGCGAAGCACCTGCTTTCCGTACTCCTCCGCCTTTTCCGGAACCAGCTCATAGTTATCCCGGTTCATGGCGATGTTGAGAGCCTGCGTGAAGGTGTCCGGCTGTTCCGCTGTCAGGATGGCAAGGAATTTTGTCAGCCCGTTGTCTTCCTGCTCCATCTCTCGGAGGCACTGCGCCAGCGCGATGGCGCCGTCCACGGTGATGCAGTCCGCGGGGATCAGCCGGTCTAGATGGAGAGCTGTATATTTTACGCCCGCGATCATCGCCTGGTCAAAGCCCTCCACATCCAGATTCCTTTTCGCGTCCTCCAGCTTTTCCTCTGGGGCGGGAAGTGTCAGGTAATACCAGCTTTCCGCTGTGGTAAGCGTCAGATGGAGGACGCCCTGCCCGGAGTGGCCGGACTCCCGGGTCATGTGCCTGCCATGCTTCTCCGGGGTCTGAACGCCGGGCGTGGAATCGAACTGTTCCAAATTTTCCGCCAGCCGGCAGAGGGAAACGATGTCCGGCGCCTTTGCCATCAGGACCGCCGCGTTCAGCTTCTCCGTATCCGTGTCGTTCATCGGCTCGATGGCCCGGCACAGCCGGTTAAGGCCAGGAAGGTCACCCCCTGCCAATTGTTCCAAATCCAGCGCCTCCGCCAGCTCTTCCGGCAGTTCATCGAAGACGAGCCGCACCTGTGCCTCATGCGGCGAAGTGACGCCAACGCGGACCAGCGTTCTTTCAATTTGATTCTCCGCGGCGGGAAGGTATAGGTACTCCGGGTTTTTCCCTTCCGGAAGTCCCCGCTTTGGTGTGACCTCCAGCACCATGAGGCGGCTGTCATAGGGATACGAGGGGAACTGGCGTCCGTTGTAGACCTGCTCCAGTGTCATGCCGTTATCGTAGACCACGCCGAAGGGCGTGATGACGCCTGATCCGCTGCCGATCAGGCGATAAGCGGTTTCTTCGCCGTCCAGATATTCTAAATCTTCCGTCACGTCACTTCCGTCGCATAAATGTATGTAGTGGCTGTGTCCGATTTTCTCCAGATCAGAGAAATCGGTAATCACCGTGGCTTTCTGACAGCAGAACGTCAGGTTGATGAGATCCTTGATATCGCATAGGTTTAGGTGATGGGCCAAAGCCTGGAATTGGCTGGTTTCTTCCGCGCAAAAGCCCGCCAGCCGCTTCGCTAAATAGTCCAGCTGGTCCACGTTGACCATGGTATTCTTGAGAAAAGCCAGCGGCTTGTAAGGGCTTTCTACCTCATCTACTATGGAGTCACGATTTGCGGAAAAGCCCAATTCGATTGTCTGGAGCATCTCAATGGTCTGGTCGTACTCATCCAGCGGGATGGGGAAGGGGATGGTGATTTGACCGTATTCCGGGTGCGAGGGGTTATGCAGTACCGCCTTGATCACATGGCTCATTTGCGCTCCTTTCCGCTCCTCCGCGCGGGAGGAGCTGGTTTTTCTTTGCGGCAAACCTTGAATTCGCCGCTGTCACAACGCCTGGACGGGTCCATCATCATCCGTTCCAGACCAGCGAAAGGAGTATCCGCCATAAAATATTTCATCGTAGTTCCCTTCCGGCGCTTCCCGAAGGGAGCTGCCGTTCCCCTCGGGAAACGGCCTTGTAATTTCTGGGGTTAGCTGAGTTCCATCCAGCCCTCAGCCGGGCTGTCCGCAGCGTCCTGTTCACGCGCAAGCTCCTGCTCTTTTTGGCAGGAGAGGCTGACCCGCTCATCCAAATCAGGAATAAAATCCTCGATCTGAACGGCGGCGCTCTCCAGGAGCTTCCGCCGATCATCCGGGATGGGGTCGGTATTCTCCAGGGTTTCGTGGATGCAGCGATAGATCTCCGTCAGCTGTTCTGGGGTGAAGAGGGCGCTGGACGGGATCAGGCCGGAGCGGACGGAGAAGTCCCGCTTGGCGGCTTGATAGCCGCCGGAGTCACCTCCGGCGCCATAGTAGTGGCCTTGCCACAGCGAGGTTTTGTCATGGACCCATTCCCAAGTGATGAACTGTGCTCCGTATTGAGTCATATGCCCGGCGAGGACGGTGCCGTTGAACTCCGCCAGGAGCTGAAAACCTTCGCTGAGTTCTTCGGCCGCCAGGGGCGGGGCCTGTTCCAGCAGGGTCATGTACTCCCGCGTGCTCCGGGCTGTCTCACGGATGCGGTCGAGGACGCCTTCTTTTCCGGCAATCTTCTCCGCAAAGCACCTAAGATTCCCACGGTCGTTGATCCGGCACAGCGCCGCTCCCTCATACTCCACATCAATATCACCGGATTCTCCAGGGCGCACGGTGAATTCCTGGCTCCTGAGCTGGATGCTGAGTTCCTTCAGATAATTCGTGCGTATTTTTGCGGCAGACGCCATCTTATCAACCTCTTTTCGTCTCAGAATATGTTAGCGCCCTTTTTGCCGGGCTCACATGGATTGCTGGGGATATGAAAAAAGAGCCGGTTCTTCCGAACGCGGCTCCTCGTCCAACACTTGTTCCGTTGTGCTTTCCGCCTGCTCTGCGGGCGTCATCCATTTTTCCGTGACGGTTTTGGCGGCGTAAATGCCGTTCTGGTTCAGCATCCTCTGCCACGCGCCCTGGCTGGGGGCCCAGCGGAAACCAGCGTGCTTCAGCTGGGAGCGGACACCGGCGCCGGGCTTATCGTCAAACAGGATTTGAACGCGGTTTTCTCCCTGATTCATGACCACCCTGCCGCCATCAAAGGACCAGCCCTCCGGGGCGGGAGAACTCTGCTTTGCCTCCAGTTCCGCGATTCGGGCCTTGATGCTGTGAATCGTCTGGTTGTTGTTGCTCAAACGGTAACATTCATAGGGCTTAGGCGCTGCCCTCCAATCCCGGGCCATGGCTGCTTTTATCTTCTCAGCATCCTCCGCTGAGAGAAGGGGACATCCGTCCAGTGTTCCATGCTTGCGGTAGAAAGCGTTGACAGCCTTCATCATCTCCTGTTCGCGCTCGTGCCGGGCGAGCTTCTCCCGGAGCTTCTGGAGCGCGTTTTCATCATCGCTGCTGATACCGCCTATCCCGATGCCCCGGATTTTATCCAAGAGACCGTGGATGCGATTCCACTCCGCCATATTGGCGTCTGCGGCCTGATTTTGTTTTTCCTTTTTACGCACAGGGAAATTGGCGGGACCAGCGATCAGGATGGAGGGGCAGCGGGCGGCGATGGCGTGGCTTTTGTTGATGTTCTCCGCCAGCCTTCGGGCGTAGACGTCCAGGAGACGGTCAATCTTTTCGTGGTACATGGGGTCCACCCGGGCTTTCTGGGCTTCGGCAATGGCGGCAGCTTCGTCAACGGATCGCCGGTAGCTTTCCGTGGTGCTGCCGGGTTTGTAGTCGGAAAAGCTGTTCATCTCCTTAGTCCGCCGGGCGGCTGCTTCATCAATGGGGTAATATGTTGGCATAGGTTCAACTCCTTTTTCTTAATTGGTGCGGGGAGTACCAGAGACAATATCACAGGTCGTTTTATTTATCCATTCACGGTCTTTGACGAATTTGACGGAGGATTTTTGTTAAAAATATTCTGGCGCCCTTTTTGCGTTAAAAAGGGCGCCGGATTGCTGACTGTCGATAGTCAACAATTCCGGCGCTGAAATTTCGTACATTTTGATTTGACAACAAGCGGGAGATTTGAGCCGATTGAAAAAGGGCGCTGGCGCTTAAACGAGGGGGATTGCCCGAAAAAGGAGAGTTCGAATCCGTCCAGTCGTTCTGAAAGCCTGATAATATCCATTTCGCGGGATTTTGAAATCCCGGAAAAGAAAAAGGTGAAACAACTGGGACTCTAAGCGTTCAGCTCAGAATATCCAAATTGTTTCACCTTTATGGTTGCGGAGACAGGACTTGAACCTGCGACCTCCGGGTTATGAGCCCGACGAGCTACCAACTGCTCTACTCCGCGATATTTCATTATGTGGTGCCGGTGACCGGACTCGAACCGGTACAGTATCGCTACCGGGAGATTTTAAGTCTCCTGTGTCTACCAATTCCACCACACCGGCAGCTTGTCGGCATAAATTAGAATATCATAGATATACCGAGTTTGTCAAGCAATATTTTCAAAAAAATTAAAATTTTTTCGACTGGGCTGAAACCAAACTCAAGTGAACGGTCCATTCAACCTCCGGGCGCGAGCTGCGCTTTGTAATAGTACAGCTAGTGCATACCGCCCTTAAATACTCCTAATTACGTCAAACACGTTGTGCTTCCACGAATTACCGGAGAAAACCAACTTCTGCGGGGAATACTAACTTCAAAGCGGAGGCCAACCTCCGCGCGCCACTATAATTATCATAAGGAGGCAGCAGCTATGGAACGCCGCCCGGAGAGCAAGCCCATGCAGAAGGCAAAGGAGATGTCCCAGTTCACCGCCGCCAAGACTGACCCCCTGGGGAGCTGGACCGGCCAGCCCCTGGACCCTTATGAGGTCCCGGTGCAGGATGCCGACGATCTCTAACAGGAAAACGACGGTAAGCGTGCAGAAAGACAACCATGCCAAAACGGCAATTTGCACAATTTTAGTAATATATAATTGTGCAAATCTGATAAATTCTTGCGTTGACATTCCATTCCTCCCCTGCTAGAATGTGGATGATTCCAAGGCGGATCGCACCCCAGCCCTTTTCGACACCACGCGTTTGACAAGGAGGAATTTATTATGACCAGAAATATTGATATAAAAAGCGACGAGCAGATCAATCGCATCCACCGCCTCGCCTGCGAGGCCCCTTACGAGGTTTGGCTCAGCACGGACACCGTGATGCTGGACGCCCGGTCCCTGCTGGGCTTATACGCCCTGATCGGCCAGCGGGCCAAGGTGGTCACCGAGGACGGTCTGGACCCCAGAATGGTGAACCGTTTGGTGGAGAAAATGTCCTGACCCACCATCCAAAAAACCGAAACCAGGTCTCCGCCCTGCCGCGCCCTTTCCGGGTACGGCGGGGCGGAGGCTTTTATCTTAGTTTTTTCATGGAACTTCCAAGAATTTTCTATCGTCTTTTGTGGGAGAGCCGTCTAAAATGATAGGCGTGGTTTGGGGCGGGGCCCCGAAACACGAAAAATTGATTGGAGGAACTATGATGAAAAAGACGTTTGCCTTGCTTCTTGCCGCGGTCATGATGCTTGCTCTGCTGACCGCCTGCGGCGGCGGCGACAAGCCCGCCGACACCACTCCCCCGGCCGACACCAGCGCCCCCGCTGATACCGGCAGCGACGCCGCCGAACCCGAAGAGCCCGCTGCCGGCGGAAACATCGGCGTGTGCATCTACAAATTCGACGACGCCTTCATGACCACCTACCGCAACGCGCTCCAGGAGATTCTGGAGGGCAAGGGCTATC
>CATOKC010000046.1 GCA_951800675.1 uncultured Oscillibacter sp. | reverse complement strand
GACGGGAAGCCTATGTTGTCTTCGAAAACCCACTCCATTGTTCTCTCTTGGCCGGCACATCGGGGACACTCCTGTTCTGAAGCGTGGATTATCTTATTTTTTCTCCGATACCCCATTGCCTGAATTCTCTGGCGTACCGTTTCTATTCCAACTGGCAGATTCAATTTTTCTACGATTTCAGAAAGTGTAATATCCGGGCTGACCGTCTATCGCCTTCGCGATTTTTTCTGAATCTTCCGGCGTCAACACTCGCTTACGTCCCCGTTCACTTACGCGCGGATCGACACTTCCAGTTTTGGCTTTTTGCTCTGCCAGCCGGTATACCGTCGGCACAGATACCCCGTATGCCGACGCGGCTGCTTTTGCGTCGCGCGTTTTCTCATATGCCCCTACCAGCAAATTCCTCGCTTCGTTATGCGGCATCTTTCTCACCCCGCTGCTAGCTTGCCATATTTCTTCCCCTATTGCTATTTCGGAGAACTGCTCTAGTATGACATATTAAGATTTAAAATGGCAAGATTAGTTCCCCCAAAGTCCAAAAACGTGAGTTTATACTTGCGCTCATCCCCACGTCGCCCCCCCCAGTAAATCCCAGCGTTGCGGGGAAAGCGGGTTTGGCTTTAATGTTCAAAACACAAAAATGAAAATCAATGTTGTTGGCAAGGCCCGCCTGAAGGGCATCGTTAAGAGATCCCAGAAATCCTGTGCCGTCATCCAGATTCACTACTTGGGCTTTGCCCGCGTCGTGAAGGACAAAGCCGGTCTCACGCCCTCCCTGGGCCCCGCTCAGTATCCGTATGACCGAATCACCGTTCCCGGGGATTATGTTGTCGACTTCGACAACGGTGGTTTCCACATGGACTGCCGGCCCCGCCATTGGTGCATGCTTTATCACACAAATCCGCCTCCCCACGATACCAGAAAACCCCGCCGGGAGCAAGCCCTGGCGGGGGGCAGAGGGACGGCTAATCCCCCCTGCGACTTCTGTAACATGCAACATTCCCCTAAACCTTTTGGGTTTCCACTGATAGGGGTATCTACGATTTGGGGAAGCACCCCGGCAGGAATCACACTGAGATTCCTGCCGGGGGCTTTCCTCGTCCGGCTGGGTTTCCCCGCCGATGCAGCCAATGCCGGCGTAATGGATTTTCACGGTCTACTCCGAATGCTTGGAATATTTCGCGCTTTTCGCATGCACCACGATATTTTGGATGAGCAGCCGCGGTAGTTCCGGGGTCAGTTCTCCGTCCAGCCTGCGGATCTCCCGCTTAAAAAGCCGGTACTTCCTTGTCGGCCTCGGCTAATTTCTCCGGGCCTCGTTTTCATTGATTCAATAAGTTCACTGGTCCAGCTTGGCATTGCACTTCGCCAGGAATTTCTCGTTTCCAATGATGGCCCGGGTGTGGGCCCCCTTGCCGATGGGCCCCTTTTCATCCCAGGCGGAAACCTGAAAGTCCACCATCCGGCCGTTTTCCGACACGGCGGTGATCTCCGCCTCGGCATAGACCTTCATGCCCACGGGAGTAGGGGCGTCGTGGCTGATGTCCAAATGGGTGCCCACGCTGCCCTGGCCCTCTTCCAGGAAGGACTGGAGGGCCGTCATGGCGGCGTTTTCCATCATGGCGGCCATGAAGGGCGTGCCGAATACCGGCAGGGCCCCGGAGCCGATGGCCCCGGCGGTGAGTTCCCGGGTGACGGTCTGCTCCAGGCGGCATTTCGTTCCGATCACGATCATAAAGAGGTCCTCCTTAAATACCCAATTCCGTCCAAAGGTCGTTGTAGAGCTTCCGGGTTTCCAGGGGCAGGACCAGATAGGCCTCGCAGCGGTCCAGCACTTCCTGCGGCGCGGCGACGATGTCATAGGCCTCCTGGCCCAGCTCCTCCTCGTAGAGCTCCTCGTAGTAGGCGGGATACTGCTCCAGCGCCTCCTGGTTGGGAGAGGCGTACCAGAGGTAGTCCATGTTGGCGAGGTTCGCCTCGGTGGAGGCGATGAAGTTGATCCACGCCATGGCCTCCTCGTAGTTGGGGGCGTTTTTCAGCACGCACATGGCGTCCATGAACCAGTTGGAGCCCTCCTCGGGAACCACGAAGGCCAGATCCTCGTTGTTTTCCAGCATGGTGAGGTAGTCCCCGGCGTAGTACACGCCGATGGCGGCGTTGCCGCCCTCCAGCTTTTGGAAGATCTCGTCCATGACGAAGGACTGGTATACCCCCCGGTTCTTGGCGTCCTTGAGGAGCTGGAACGCCTCCCGGAGCTCCGACTCATCGGTGGTGTTCAGGGAATAGCCCAGGTAGCTCAGCGCCGTGGCCATGGCGTCCCGGGAGTTGCGGAACATCAGCACGTTTCCGGCGTATTGATCGTCAAACAAGGCGGACCAGCTGGTAATGGGCTCCTCCACCATGGAAGTGTTGTAGATGATGCCCACGGTGCCCCAGGCGTAGGGGACGGTGTAGCGCTCCTGGGGGTCATAGGTCAGGCCCTTGAAGCGGTCTGAAATCAGGCCGTAGTTGGGAATCCGGCTATAGTCCAGCTCCGCCAGCATGTCCTCCTCAATGAGCTGGGAGATCATGTAGTCGGAGGGGACGATGACGTCATAGTCCCCCGCTCCGCTTTTCAGAAGGGAGTATAGGGCCTCGTTGCTTTCGGCGGTCTGGTAGTTGACGGCGATGCCGGTTTCCTCTTCAAACTGGGTGATGAGGTCCTCGTCAATATACTCGCCCCAGCTGCACACGTTCACCACCGGCTGGGCGTTGGTGGCTCCGGTGAGGAGGACCACCGCGATGAGGAAGGAGGCGGTCAGAACCACCGCCGCCCCCCGGCGGAAGACCCGCCCCTTGGGAGTGTCCAGCATTTGGGTCAGCTTCCGGGAGACGGGGCGGCGCTCCTCGCCGCCGCGTTCCGCCCGGGCCTCCCGGAGGTTTACAATCACCAGCAGGGCCAGCACCGTCACAAAGAGCAGGGTGGACACGGCGTTGATCTCCGGCGTTACCCGCTTTTTCGTCATGCCGTAGATGGTCATGGCCAGGGTGGAGCTGGAGGACCCGGCGGTGAAATAGCTGATGATGAAGTCGTCCACGCTCATGGTGAAGGCCGTCAGGGCCCCGGAGGCGATGCCGGGCTTGATCTCCGGCAGGATCACCTTCCAGAACGCCTGCATCCAGGTGCAGCCCAGGTCCTGGGCGGCGTCCACCAGGTTCTTGTCCATCTGACGGAGCTTGGGGCCCACGGAGAGGATCACATAGGGGATGTTGAAGGTGACGTGGGCAATGAGCAATGTGCCGAAGCCCAGGGTCAGCCGCTCCGGCAGGACCACCACGCGCTGGACGCCGTTGAACCAAACGGAGAAGTCGCCCCAGAAGGTGAAAAAGGCCACGAAAAACAGGCACATGGCCACGCCCGTCACAATGTCGGCGTTCATCATGGGGATGCTGTTGACCGTGTTCAGCGCCGTCCGGGTCCGCCGCCGGAGGCTGTAAAATCCGATGGCGGCGAAGGTCCCCGCCACGGTGGCGATGGCGGTTGCCAGCAGGGAGACCAGAAGCGTGGTGTACACGCTGCGCATAATGAGCCGGTTCTGGAACAGGGATTTGTACCAGTCCAGGGAAAAGCCGGTCCAGACGATGTTGCTGTTGCCCTTATTAAAGGAAAAGACAATCAGCAGAAAAATGGGCGCGTAGAGGAACAGGAAGACCAGGGCCATCAGGGCCCGGCTGCCCAGGCGGTTTCGTCTTTTCATAGGATCACCGCCTGTTCCTCGCCCTCGCCGAAGCGGTTCATGACCACCATGCAGACGACGACGATGACCATCATCACCAGGGAGATGGCGGCCCCCAGCTGGGGATTGTAGGCCCCGCCCAGGAACTGCTGCTCGATCAGGTCCCCCAGCAGAAGCTCCGTCCCGCCGCCCAGCATCTTGCTGATGGCGAAGGTGGAGACGGAGGGGACGAAGACCATGGTGATGCCGGAGAGGACCCCCGGCAGGGAAAGGGGCAGAATGACCCGGCGGAACACGTTCACGCCGTCCGCCCCCAGGTCCCGGGCGGCCTCCACCAGGGAGCCGTCCAGCTTGACGATAACGGAGTAGATGGGCAGAATCATGAAGGGCAGGTAGTTGTATACCATGCCCAGCACCACCGCCCCCTGGGTGTTCATCATGGGGAAGTACTCCAGGCTGGTGCCGAAGAGACTGTTGTACAGGCTGAGGAGGCCGGTCTTTTGAAAGACCTGGTTCAAAAGCCCGTTGTTCTCCAGAATAGACATCCAGGAGTAGGTTCGAAGCAGGAAGTTGATCCACATGGGCAGCATGATAAGCACCATGGCCGCCCGCTGGAAGCGCTCGCCCTCCCGGCTCATCATATAGCTCACCGGGTAGCCGATAACCAGGCAGATCAGCGTGGCGATGAGGGCCAGCTTGAAGGACCGGCCGAAGACCACGGCGTAGGTGCCCATCTTGGAGAAGTTCTCCAGGGTGAAGCCGCCCAGGTCGTTGGAAAAGGCGTAGACCACCACCAGCACGATGGGGGCCACCACAAAGAGGGCCATCCAGATGACATAGGGGATGGCGAACCGGGAGAGCTTAGGCTTCATCTCCGCCCTCCTCCGGTTCCACCGTGTCCAGCTCGTCGTACTCGTCGGAGAAGGAGGAGTAGTCGCCGTACAGGCCGGAGTACCGGCTTTTTTTCATGACGTGGATGCCGTCGGGATCGATTTTGATGCCGATGCGGGCCCCCACGGGGGAGTGGTCCGTGGTCTGAATCAGCCACTTGAAGCCCCGGAAGTCCACAATGATGTCATACTGCATCCCCTTAAAGGTGACGTTGGTGACGGTGCCCGTCAATTGCCCCTGCTCCACGGGGACGATGTCGATGTCCTCGGGCCGGATGACCACGTCCACCGGCTCGTTTTCGGAAAAGCCCCCGTCCAGGCAGGGGAACTGGCGGCCGTACATCTGGACCAGCTTGTCTTGGACCATGACGCCGTCGATGATGTTGGATTCCCCGATGAAGTCCGCCACGAAGGCGTTTTTCGGCTCGTTGTAAATATCCTCGGGGGTGCCGATCTGCTGGATGGTGCCCTTGTCCATGACCACGATGGTGTCGGACATGGTCAGGGCCTCCTCCTGATCGTGGGTGACATATATAAAGGTGATGCCCACCTGCTGCTGGATGCGTTTGAGCTCGATCTGCATGTCCTTGCGGAGCTTGAGATCGAGGGCCCCAAGGGGTTCGTCCAGAAGCAGCACCTTGGGCCGGTTTACCAGCGCCCGGGCGATGGCCACCCGCTGCTGCTGGCCGCCGGAAAGGGCGTCCGTCCGCCGGTTTTCAAAGCCCTTCAAACTCACGGCCTCCAGCATCTCCAGGACGCGCTGCCGGATTTCCTCCTCCGGGAGCTTCGTCTTCCGCTTGGGGTCCGAAGGGTCCGGCCTTCGCTGCATCCGAAGGCCGAAAGCGACGTTTTCAAAGACGTTCAGATGAGGGAAAAGCGCGTACTTCTGAAACACCGTGTTGATCTGCCGCTTGTAGGGCGGGACATCGTTAATCCTCACACCGTCGAAGAGGACGTCTCCCGACAGTGGTGCCGTGAAGCCGCCGATAATCCGCAGCGTGGTGCTTTTGCCGCACCCGCTGGGCCCTAACAGTGTGAGGAACTCCTTGTCATTGATATACAGGTTTAAGTGATCGAGAACCAGCTCGTCGTCGTACGCCATGCAGAGGTCCCGCAGGCGAATCAACTCTTTGGACATGTATCCTCCCCCGTTTCTTTTCTTGAAAGAAAAGAAACAAAAGAACTTTCGCGCGCTCTGACTGCCTGGAGGAGAATTTTAGCCGAAGCGACGGCAACCAAGCGCGGTGTTCCTTGTAACTCTTCTTTCCATCGCTTTAGATTTGAATTTCCGTCGAAATTCAGCGATACCTGCATGATAACGGAAGCGACCTGAAATGTCAAGGGAATTGTTGGACGGAGACTATTGATTTTTTTTACAGTAGTTCTATTGACATTTTGAGAGGCATGGAATATAATCACTTTAGTGACTACTGTGATTTTTACAGTATAGACGGAAAGGAGCGGTTTTTATGCGGCGGGATTATCTCTCCAGGCTTTCCCGGGCGGCAAGGTGGTATCTGCCCCCGGCGGAGGCGGCGGAGGTTTTGGAGGACTACCGGGAAATTGTGGCGGGGCGGTCCGAGGAGGAGCTGCGGCGGGACCTGGGGACACCCCGGGCGGCAATGCGCCAATTGGCCCAGCCGAAGGCTTACCGCCGGTGGCTGGCGGCGTTTGCCGGTTTGACGGTGTGTCTGCTCCTGCCGTCGGGAGATGTGGTTCTGAGCGAGCTGAATGATATTCTATTTACAGCGTTTGGGTTGTGGTTTTTTAACGGCATCACGCGGCCGCCATGGTATGCCGAGCCGCTGCTTCCCCTGGGGATTGTGCTGGCGCTGGTTTGGTTTCAGCGCAATGGAAGAAAGGAGCCGGTTTTGTCCAAATGGATTGTGCCTCTACTGCTCCTTCTGCTGCTGGGAATAGCCGGGATGTCCTTCCTGGCCTGGATGATTTTGACAGAGCGGTGGGATTTGCTCAACTCTGTGCTGAATTTCTTGTGCTTCGGCAATCCCTGGATGGTACGCCTGCCGCTTGGCCTGGACGCCCTTGCCGCGGGAATCATTGGGATGGCTGGCCTGATAAAGGCCCGCCTGACGGACCGCCGCTGGCGGGCCGTGTATGTCCTGGGTTTAACGGGGGCGGCTGCGTGTGCGTTTATGTGGAAGATGTTTTCCTGTATGACCTGGGAATATGGTCCCGGCTGGCAGACTCCGCTTGTCATGCGGTACGCCTTCATCATCCTTATGGGCTTCATCGGAACGGGGGTCTCCCTATGCTGAAACGCGACCTCCTGGAGCTCTGCCTCCTCCACCTGATGGCCCAGGGGGACCAGTACGGCTATGAGCTTCTCCGCCGCCTCCACGCCGTGTTCCCGGATATTCAGGAGAGCGCCATCTACGCCATCCTCCGCCAGCTCTGCCGGGAGGGGTATACGGAGCGCTACCAGGGGGAGACCTCCGGTGGCCCGGCGAGGAAGTACTACCGCCTGACAGAGGCGGGCCAGGCCCGCCATGCCGCCCTGTTGGAGACTTGGCGGGAAACCCGGGACGCCCTGTCGGCGCTGGGAATTGAATAAGGGAGGAACCCCCGCCCATAAGGCGGGGGTTCCTCAGCCCTTGGGAAAGTATTTCTCCCGAAACGGCACACTCTCTACCACAAACTCTCTGCCCCGCAGATAGTTCAGCACCCCTGCGCCGGTGGGAAACGCAAACCCCAGCTTATAGGCATACAGCGCCTGCCGGGTCTCCTGGTATCTTCGGTTCACGGCGCCGTCGCCGTATTTTCCATCCCCCAGGAGGGGGCACCCAATCTCCGCCATGGATACCCGAATCTGATGGGTCCGCCCCGTCAATAACCGGCACTCCACTAAAGACAGCTCCCCCCTGGTTTCCAGGGTCCGGTACAGCGTGGCGGCGGACTTCCCCCCGGGGACGGGGCGGCGGTAGAAGGCCACCTGCTTTTTCGCCTCATCTTTTAATAGAAAGCCCTCGATTTTCCCCTCCGCCGGACGGGGGCGGCCCACCGTCACGCAGAGATAGGATTTCTCCAGCTCGTGGGCCCGGATTTTCTCGTTGAGTATCCGCAGGGTTTCCGCGTTTTTGGCGGCAATGACCATGCCTCCGGTGTTCCGGTCGATGCGGTTGCACAGGGCCGGAGCGAAGGCGTGTTCGTCCCGGGGACTCCACTCCCGCTTTTGATAGAGGTACGCCTGGATGTGGTTAATGAGGGTGTTGACCTTTTCCGTCTCGTCGGCGTGGACCACCAGGCCGGGGCGCTTGTCCACCAGGAGGAGGTTTTCATCCTCATAGACGACGCTGAGCCGGGGCTGGAAGATGGAGAGAAAGAGATTTTCCTCTTTGGGCTTGTCAAAGAACTCGTCGTTGATGTATAATTGCAGAATATCCCCCGCCTGGAGGCGGGCGTCCCTCTTGGAGCCCTTGCCGTTGACCTTCACCCGCTTGAGGCGGATGTACTTTTGCAGCAGGGCAGGGGGGAGGAGGGGCAGATTCTTGGTGACAAAACGGTCCAAACGCTGCCCGGCGTCGTTTTTTCCGATGGTGAGCTCCCGCATGGCGGACCTCCTGAAAGCGTTTTGTCCATCATACCCGTTTTGCGGGAGAATGTAAAGGAGGAACCCGGAATGGTCCTGGAATTTTTCGGTGCGGCCATCTCCAGGGTGGCCCTGGGACTGCTGGCGGGGATTGTCCGCGGGAGTATCCATCTATAAAGATGGTAAGGCGGTGGGGCTGGCCCCGCCGAAGAAGGAGGAAAGACCATGAGCGAAGGAAAGACCGAAACCCTGCTGGGGGCCATTCAGGACGGAAAGCCCTGGCTGGCCCGGTTTACTGGGAAGGAATTCGAAAAGGCCTATGAGGAATACAAGACGCGGTACGCCGCCCTCTTCCGGGAGGCGGCGCTGGCGGACGGAGAGGAGGGCATCAAGGCCCTGGCGGAGGTTCTGCTGGACGGCCTGGCGGAGGGCTGGAAGAGGCGGAAGCCCTGGAACCGCTCCTTGGCCATGCTGAACGACAAGCAGATGATTGTCTGCTTCCTGGGCCCCATGCTGATGGAGGACCCGGTCTGCGCCCCGCTGGAGGAAAAGCTCCGGGAGGGCTGGGCTGCCCGGTGGCCCAAGGAGGCCTATCAGGCCGCTTCCTTGAAAAAGATTCGCAAGGGTTTCCGCCCAACCTTCCTGGGGATTGCCCTGCCCTTTGGGGGCAATGACGGCGAGGAATAAAAAAGAGGGCAAAAAACGAAAAAATTGTTTGACATTGGCGAGACCATCCTTTATAATACGTAAGGTATCGTTGCGAGGTAGCTTATGGTAATTGATGTAAGACCCATACTCCACACCCCCGGCAAGCGTCTGGATTTCCGGTTTGAGCTGGATTTGTCCGGCCTGGAATTTGACGGTCGAAAGCCCATTGTCCATCCGGTGACGGTAGAGGGCGGGGTCCGCAACACGGCGGACCTGCTGGAGCTGGACCTGACGGCGGAGGCCGCGCTGGCCGCGGTGTGCGACCGTTGCGGGAAGGAGTTCCCGCTGGACAAGGAAGTCACCTACCGCTGCATGCTGGCAGAGGAGCTCCAGAACGGGGAGAGCGACGAGATCGTCCTGCTGGAGGATGGGAAAGTGGATGCGGGCGAGCTGGCCCGGACGGCTTTCATCCTCGGGATGGACAGCAAAATACTGTGTTCGGAAGATTGCAAGGGATTGTGCCCCCGGTGCGGCGCCGATTTGAACCTCGGCCCCTGCTCCTGCGAGAAGGAGCCGGACCCCCGACTGGCGGCCCTGGCAAGCCTTTTGGAGAACAAATAACGAGAAGCGCGCTCCGCGCCTTTTGTAGGATTAAGGAGGTGTCACAATGGCAGTACCCAAGGGTAAAGTATCCAAAGCGAGACGGGACAAGCGGCGCAGCTCCACCTGGAAGCTGGCGGCTCCCAATCTAGTGGTGTGCCCCAAATGCGGTGCGATGCACCTGCCCCACAGAATGTGCCAGGAGTGCGGTACTTACAACGGCCGGGAGATCAAGGTCGTGAAGTCCGTCGTCTCGAAGTAAGATTCTGTTGGATCAAGAGAGAGGAGCTGGGCTCCCCTCTCTTTTTTCATAGGAGGAAAGGAGCGTATCCATGCGTTCAATGAAGCGTCCCCGTAAGCCGGTGCACCGCTATAAATCCCTGCTGTTTCCCGGAATCGCCCTGCTGGCGGTGTTTGCGTTCTGGGCGGCCTTCGATTCTCCGAAGGAGGTCAGGGGGGAAACGGAGCTGTTTGAATACGGCGGGCTGAAGATCGAGATTACCAATGTCCGGGAGATTTGGCAGGACTTCTCCCGTGACGGGGGCCCGGAGCTCTGGGAGTACCCGGTCTACACGGTTTATCCCGGGGCCACGGCCACGGTGCTGGAGGCGGACATGAAAGATGGCAGCGACGGCGTTCTCGTTGCGGACTGGGCATTTATGCGGAACGGGGAGGACTGGAGGCTGGATATTGTGGACGGCATGGAGCCTCTGGAGATTGTGCCGGATGTTGTGGGGGTGTTCGACCCGGAGTCCAGCGTATATGTACTGCGCTTTGTCCGCTGGGACCCACAGAGGGGAGAGACCGTAGAGGTGGAAAAGGATGGCTTAAAGCTGGAGATTTCCAGTGTCCACTATGTAGGGGGCTTCACTGGAAATTTTGACCTCTCCCGGCCGCTGGAACCCTATGACACATACTACATCTATCCCGGCGGGAAAGTGACCGTGCTGGAAGCGCCTCCCACGGAGGATGGGACGGCCCGCTGGGAGCTGCGGCCAACAGGGAACGAGCAGGCGGAGGTGGAGCCTCTGCGGGATGGGATGGCTCCCATTGAGTTTGCCAGAGAGGGGAGCTTCCGCGTGTATGACCTGGAACAGAGCCTCACCGCCCTCGGCCTTGAGGTCAGTGACAGCGACTGGGCCTATTGGAAATGACGGAGGGGGAAATATTCCCCCTCTTTTTTCAGATTCCCTCTTGACAAATGGCTTCTGAGCGTCTATAGTGTACTTAACGAACCAGTACATAAGGTACGGTAAATACAAGGGGGCGATCCTATCGACATTCTCATCAGCAACAGCAGCGGCAAACCGATTTATGAGCAGATTTGCCAGCAGATCAAGACGCAGATCATGGACGGAACCTTAACCGCCGGGGAGGCCCTGCCCTCTATGCGGGCCCTGGCGAAGGAGCTCCACCTCAGCGTTATCACGGTCCAGCGGGCCTATGAGGACCTGACCCGGGACGGCTTCATCGAGACGGTCTCCGGCAAGGGCAGCTTTGTGGCGGCGCAAAATCAGGAGTTTATCCGGGAGGAGCGGCTCCGGGAGGCGGAGGGCCTGCTGCAAAGGGCGGCGGAGCTGGGCCGCTCCCACGGCATCCCGCTGGAGAAACTGACGGGCATCCTGACATTGTTTTATGAAGAAGGAGATTGAGCATGAAAAACAGCATTTTGGTCCGGGACCTCACCAAGCGCTTTCCGGACTTCACCCTGGACCGCGTGTCTTTTCAGGTGCCTCAGGGGCGCATTGTGGGCTTCATTGGGGAAAACGGCGCGGGGAAGAGCACCACCATTCACCTGATTTTAAACGATCTGAAAAAAGACGGTGGGACCGTGGAGCTTCTGGGCCGGGATCACGCCGGCCCCGCCGTGAAAAATGACCTGGGCGTGGTGTTCGACGCCTGTAATTTCCCGGAGGTATTCACGCCTCTGGACGTGGAAAAAGTCCTCTCCGGGGTGTATTCCGTCTGGGACGGCCAAGCGTACCGAGGCTATTTGAAGCGCTTCGGCCTGCCGGAGCGGAAGCGGGTCAAAACCTTTTCCAAGGGCATGAAGATGAAGCTGTCCATTGCCGCCGCCTTGGCCCACCGGCCCCGGCTGCTGATTCTGGACGAGGCCACGGCGGGCCTGGATCCGGTGATCCGGGACGAGATTCTGGACATCCTGCTGGATTTTATCCAGGACGAGGAACATTCTGTGCTCTTCTCCTCCCATATTACCTCGGACATTCAGAAGGTGGCGGACTACGTGGTCTTGATTCATCAGGGAAAAATTGTGTTCGAGGAGGAGAAGGACACACTGGTGGATAGCTATGGCATCCTCCGCTGCGGCAAGGGCACGGAGGTGGAGCCGGGGGATTACATCGTCCGGCGGGAGACCGAGGTCAGCGCGGAGTACCTGGTCCGGGACCGGGCCGCCGCTGGGCGGAAGTATCCCAAGGCCGTGGCGGACGCCGCATCCCTGGAGGACATCATGCTGTTTTATATCAAGGGGGAAGCGTCATGCGAGGAATGATTTATAAGGACCTGTGCCTGTTTTTCAAGGGGATCGACAAAATCGTCCTGCTGGTGCTGGGGGGGCTTTTGGTCCTGTTCGCGGTCAAAAGCGGCGCTTACGCCGGAATGCTGTTCTCGTTTGCCCTGGATATGATGGTGGGCCTACTGCACCTCACAGCCCTGGAGAAGGAGGAGAAGACGGCCTGGAGGAGCTATCAGCGGACCATGCCGGTGGGCGTGGGGAAGGTGATGGCGGGGAAGTACGCCGCTTTGCTGCTGACGGTGCTGGTCAGCGTCGCGGGGGCCGTGGTATCGAATCTGGCGGCTTTCGCCGTGTACTGGACCTTTTGGCCGGAGGTGCTGGGACTGTCGGTAGTGGCGGCTATCATAGTTCCCCCGGTCTTCGCGGTGTTCAGCCTGCCCTTTTACTACTGGTTTGGAAGCCAGATTGCCCAGTTTACCAGCCTGCCCCTAGCCTTCCTGTTTTTTTACGCCATCAAGAATTTTGAGGACGGCTGGTGGGCCGTGGCGGACCTGACGGGTCTGGTGGCGGACCCTGGCTCCCTCCTGCTGATGGGAGCGCTGGCTCTGGCGGGGATGTTCCTTCTCTCCCTGGCTCTCAGCGTCGCCGGGTACTGCCGGAGAAAATAAGATTTTTCCAGGGCGGAGGTATTCAGCCTCCGCCTTTTCCCATTTCCGAAAAGATTTTCCTTGCGCCTTTGGCCCATCCCGGTTATAATGAGACTGGATTTATGTGTTTCAAAAAACAAGGCGGCGCGCGCCGCCGGGAGGGATGCCGTATGCCAAAGCCTATCATCGCCATCGTGGGCCGCCCCAACGTGGGCAAGTCCATGCTGTTCAATAAAATCATCGGGAAACGCCTGTCCATCGTGGAGGATACCCCCGGCGTCACCCGGGACCGCATCTACGGGGAATCCGACTGGTGCGGCCGGGCCTTCACCCTGGTGGACACCGGCGGCATCGAGCCCCGGACGGACAGCCAGATTCTGGAGTTCATGCGGGACCAGGCCCGGACCGCCATCGAGACCGCCACCGTGATTGTCTTTCTGACCGACATTCGGACAGGCCTCACCGCCTCGGACCAGGAGGTGGCCGCCATGCTGCTGCGCAGCGGGAAGCCCATCGTCCTGGCGGTGAACAAAATGGACTCCACCGGGGCCCCGGACCCGGATTTCTACGAGTTCTACAACCTGGGGCTGGGGGACCCCATCGCCGTCTCCGCCGTCCACGGCCACGGAACCGGGGACCTGTTGGACGCCTGCCTCCAGTACTTCCCGCCGGAGGACGGGGAGGAAGAGGAGGACGACGCCATCAAGGTGGCGGTTATCGGGAAGCCCAACGCGGGAAAGTCCTCCCTGGTGAACAAAATCCTGGGGGAGGAGCGGGTAATCGTCTCCGACGTGGCGGGCACCACCCGGGACGCCATCGACTCCCGGTTTGAAAACGACAAGGGCAAATTCGTCTTCATCGACACGGCGGGCCTCCGGCGGAAGAGCAAGGTGGAGGAGGCCATCGAAAAGTACAGCGTCCTCCGGGCCACCATGGCTATCGAGCGCTCGGACGTGTGCCTGATTCTGATTGACGCCACGGAGGGGGTCACGGAGCAGGACACGAAGGTGGCGGGCCTGGCCCACGAGGCGGGGAAGGCCAGCATCATCGTGGTGAACAAGTGGGACCTGGTGGAAAAGGACGGCAAGACCATGGACCGCATGCGCAAGGAGGTCCAGGAGGGCCTGAGCTTCATGGCCTACGCCCCCATCCTCTTCATCTCCGCCAAGACGGGCCAGCGGGTGGACCGGCTTTTTGAGCTCATTGACTATGTGTCCAACCAGGCGGCCACCCGGATCACCACGGGTATGCTGAACGACGTGCTGGCGGACGCCCAGACCCGGGTCCAGCCCCCCACGGACAAGGGGCGGCGGCTGAAAATCTACTATATGACCCAGGTGGGGGTGAAGCCGCCCCACTACGTGATTTTTTGCAACGACACGAAGCTGTTCCACTTTTCCTATCAGCGGTATCTGGAGAACTGCGTCCGAAACACCTTCGGCCTGGAGGGAACGCCCATCAAAATTTCCGTTCGGCAGAGGGGCGATAAGGAGGTTTGAGTATGGAGAACCTGTGGCTGGCGATGCTCCTAATCTATGGCGGAACGGCCGTGGTGTCCTATTTTCTGGGCTGCTTCAACGGCGCGGTGATTGTGTCCAAGTATATCCTCCGGGACGATGTACGGAACCACGGCAGCGGAAACGCCGGACTGACGAATTTTCACCGGACCTTTGGCGGCGGTCTGACCTTTGTGGTGATTCTCTGCGACGTGCTGAAAGCGATGCTTGCCGTGCTGCTGACCAGTACCGTGTTCGGCGGGGCCGTGACGGCCAAGTACTGGGCGGGCCTGTTCTGCCTGCTGGGCCACATGTTCCCCTGCATGTTCCACTTCAAGGGCGGCAAGGGCATCCTCTCCGGAGGCACCATTGCCCTGATGATCGATTGGCGCGTCGCCCTGGTGGTTTGGGGGGGCTTCCTGATCTTGACGGCCCTGACCCGGTATGTCTCCCTGGGTTCCCTGTGGGCCGGGGTCAGCTTCCCCTTTATCAGCTGGTACTGCTTCCCGGAGGTCCGGGTTGTGGTGCTTGCCTTTCTCCTGGGGGGGCTGGTGGTCTGGCAGCACCGGGCCAACATCCGGCGGCTGCTGGCGGGGAATGAGAACAAGTTTTCGCTTCATCATAAAAAGGAGGGTGGCACATGAAAGCGGTGGTATTGGGGACCGGCGGCTGGGGCACGGCTCTGGCGCTGGTTCTCTGCGACAACGGGCACGACGTGACCCTCTGGTCCCGGACTCCCGCCAAGGCGGAGGAGATGGCCCGGACCCGGGTGAATCCCCTGTTAAAAGGCATCCCCCTGCCGGAGACTCTGAACGTCACCGGGGACCTGAATTGTCTGGAGGGGGCGGAGCTGGTGGTCTGCGCCAGCCCCTCCTTCGCCGTCCGAGAGACGGGGAAGCGGATTGCCTCCTATCTGCGGCCGGAGACGATTCTGGTGACGGTTTCCAAGGGCATTGAACGGGACACAAACCTGAGGATGAGTCAGGTTCTGCGGGAGGCTGTCGGGGACATCTGCCGGGTGGTGGCGCTCTCCGGTCCCTCGCACGCGGAGGAGGTGGGCCTCCGGCTGCCCACGGCCTGCGTGGCCGCCTGCCCGGACCGGAAGGGGGCCTGCTTTGTGCAGGATGCCTTTATGAGCGACTGCTTCCGGGTTTACACCAGCGTGGACATTGTGGGCGTGGAGCTGGCGGCGGCGCTGAAAAACGTCATAGCCCTCAGCTGCGGCATCTGCGCGGGCCTGGGCTTTCAAGACAACACAAAGGCCCTGCTGATGACCCGGGCCATGGCGGAGATCACCCGCTTGGGGGAGCACCTGGGTGGTATCCGCCAGACCTTCGGGGGGCTTGCGGGTATGGGAGACCTGATCGTCACCTGCACCTCCATGCACTCCCGGAACAACCGGGCGGGCATCCTCATCGGCCAGGGCAAACGCGTTCAAGAGGCCATGGAGGAGGTGGGCGCGGTGGTAGAGGGCTACTACGCCGCTGAGAGCGTCCATCAGCTGGCGGAACGGGAGGGCGTGGAGATGCCCATTTGCCGGTGCGCCTATGAGGTGCTGTACCAGGGCAGACAGGCCCGGGATGTGGTCCCGGAGCTGATGGGCCGCCCGGGGAAGGATGAGCTTTTGGGAACCGTCTGGCTGTGAGGCCTGTTTGATAAGGACAGGCGAAAGGACCCGCTGAAAGCGGGTCCTTTTTGCGGCGCAAGCCCTCTTTTGCCGTTCACAAGTTTGCAAGACGGATCAACGCAAAAAGATCCCCCTCCAGGCGGAAGGGGACCTTTTTATCCAGAAAAACTTACTTCGCGGCGATGGCCTCGATCTCACAGAGGACGCCCTTGGGCAGGTCCTTCACGGCCACGCAGGAGCGGGCGGGCTTGGAGGTGAAGTACTTGGCGTAGACCTCGTTGAAGGCGGCGAAGTCGCCCATGTCCGCCAGGAAGCAGGTGGTCTTGAAGACCTTGTCGAAGCCGGCTCCGGCGGCCTCCAGGATGGCGCCCACGTTCTTGCAGCTCTGCTCCGCCTGGGCGGCGATGCCGACGGGCACCTCGCCGGTGGCGGGGTCCACGGGAATCTGGCCGGAGGTGTAGACAAAGCCGTTCACTTCAAAACCCTGGGAGTAGGGGCCGATGGCGCCGGGGGCGTTCTTGGTTTCCAGAACTTTCATGTTGACAGTCTCCTTTTTTGTATTTGATACTTCTACTCTAATACAAACAGGAGAGAAAAGCAAGGGGCGGTATGAGAAAAGTTTCGAGAAGTGAGAAAGTTTTTCAACGGAAGACGCTGGTGTTCATCTGGATGTAAGTCTGGTCCTCCTCGGGGAACTCCTCAAAAGCGGCGGTGAAAGCGTCAAAGTCCGCCAGAGCCTGGGCCTGGAGGATACTGGCCAAGTCTTCCTTGTAGATGTTTGGAATGGTCAGGAAGAAAGCTAGCATATTCCGGTCCCGGTCCTGCTGGGCGTCGCCTATAGCGGCGGCTTCCAGCGCATCCCGCAGGGCGGGCCACCATTCGGAAGCGTATGCGCTGCGGCCCAATATACCCAAGGTTTCCCCGGTGACGACAGCCACACAGTTCAAAAGGTCCTCATTGTCCACGTCCCGCCCGTCCATCAGGTCCAAGACCAATTTTCGGAAATGTAAATTGGCTTTGGCATAAGCTACCGTGTCTGCGTCGCATTCCACGAAATCCTCCGGGGAAGACTCTTGGTCGAAGTAGTCCCTCACAAAGGCTTGGGCCGCTCCCTCAGGGGTCAGCAGCTCGGGCCGCTTCCCGGCGTCACACGCGCGTTGGAGGTTGGAATAGTATTCGGCGGCGGGTACCCCGGTGTCCGGGAAGTAGAGAGAGACATAGCCGTCGCTGAGCCAGCGTTCTACGGCCCAGATGCCTCCCCGGCCCTGGGTGGCGGGCTGGGATAGAATCAGCGTGTCGAAAATGTTCCGGCTACCGTCAGAATCCACACTAGGGGCGTATTGAAGGTATACATGCTCCCCAACATAGGTGAAGGGCTGCTCCAAGAGCTGCGAACCATTGTAGGTGGAAAGGCGGTTCCGGGAAAGGAAATCCTCTTGGACCAGGGGGCCCAGTTTACAGAGCTTCTCCCAGGTTTTCCAGTCCGGGTGATCCAGAAGACAGCTACCGCTGAGGCCGGAACGGTAGAACTGCACATCAGTGGGACCGGTACGAGCATAGTACCGCTCTCCGTCAGTGGCAAAGACGCGGGCGAAATCGCCGTCGGCGTTGATGTGCTGCTCAAAGGCCGCCTGGTCCATCGCCAGAAAGCCGAAGAGGAAGCCCCCCTCGCCGCCGAAGTCCTCCATGGCCGCCTCGTAGGAGGCTTTTTCGTAAACGGAGATCAGGGGCTTCCAGCTCTCCTCAGCGTCGGGGAAGTCCGTATCTACCCGCAGGAGGTCCAGGTGTTCGGTGGGCAGGGCCACGCTCAGCCCGCCGCAGTCATAGACGGTCATATCCTCGCCGCCGTCCGGGGGAAGCGGGTCCCGCCCGGCGTCCGGCGCCTCCGCCCCGCCGCCGCAGGCGGTGAGCGTGAGCAGACAGGCCAGCGCCAGGGTGAAGACTTCTAATCGGCGCATGGACAGAACTCCTTTCCTTGTATCAAATGCTTATTATAAAGTATGACAGCTTCCCTTCGGGAAGAAATTACAAAAGAAAAACAAAAAGCGACAAACCGGAAACGAAAAAACAGGAGCTTCCGCTGTTGTGAATCCGGTTTAGACGTGGTATAATCATCCAGACTGTAATTTTTTCCTTTTTGACAGGAGGTCTCCCCTATGAAGCTCATGGTCATCGACGGAAACAGCATCATCAACCGGGCCTACTACGGCATCCGGCCCCTGACGACCCGGGACGGGCTCTATACCCACGCCGTCTTCGGCTTTCTGACGACGCTGCTGCGCCTGGAGGGGGAGGAGTCCCCGGACGCGGTCTGCGTCACCTTCGACCTCCACGCCCCCACCTTCCGCCACAAGGCGGACGCGGCTTATAAAGCCACCCGGAAGCCCATGCCGGAGGAGCTGCGAGTGCAGGTGCCGGTCCTCAAGGAGGTGCTGGACGCGCTGAACATCCCCCGTTATGAGCTGGAGGGCTGGGAGGCCGACGATCTCCTGGGCACCATTTCCCGGAAATGCGCCGGGGCGGGCTGGGAGTGCGTCGTTGTCACCGGAGACAAGGACAGCCTCCAGCTGATTGATGAACACACGAAGGTGAAGCTGGTCTCCACCCGCATGGGCCAGACCACGACGAAGGACATGACGGAGGAGGCCTTTCGGGAGGAGTACGGCTTTGCCCCCATCCACATGATTGATTTGAAGGCCCTGATGGGGGACAGCTCCGACAACATCCCCGGCGTGAAGGGCGTGGGGGAGAAGACCGCCATGGGCCTGGTTCAAATGTATAGCTCGATTGAACATCTCTATGCCCACATGCCGGAAATCGTGACCGCCCCGGATACACCCGCCAAGCCCGGCATTATCAAAAAGCTGGCGGAGGGAGAGGCGGACGCCCGGCATTCTTACTGGCTGGCCACCATCGTCACCGACGCGCCCCTGGACTTCCGCCCGGAGGACAACCGGAGAAAAGCTCCGGGCCCTGGAGCATACCCCCTGTTTTTGAAGCTGGAGTTCACCAAGCTCATTGAGAAATTCGGCCTCAGCCCGGACAGCGCCCCGGTCCCGGAGGCCCGGGAGGCCGCTGCCGCCGTGGTGGAGACAGTGACGGACCCCGCCCGGGGAGAGGAGCTGCTGGCCCTCTGGAAAGAGGCGGATCACGTATCCCTGCTGGCCCGGCCGGACTGCTCCGCCGTGGGAGTCTATTGCGAGACGGGGGAGGGCCCCGCCGTCATGGCGGAGCTATTTTTTGAACAGTATCAGGGGGACTGGAACCGCCTTCTCTCCGCCCTGTTTTCAGAGGAGATCAAGAAGGTTTCCCACAACGTCAAGGACCTGACCCGGATGCTGCTGGAGAGCGGCTTCCCGGCGGAGGGCTTTGTTTTCGACACCGCCCTGGGGGCTTACCTGCTGGACGCGACGGCGGGGAGCTACGACCTCCAAAGGCTGTTTGTCGCCTATTTTAACGAGGAGCTGCCAAAGCCCCTCTATCTGGAGCCGGACGCTTTCTCCCTCCTGGGGGACGGAGAGGCCGCCGCTTCCCTGGACAGCTGCGTCACGGCGGTGGAGGCGATCTATGAGGCGCTGGCCCCCAGGCTCCGGGAGCGGGGCCAGTGGGGGTTGTTCCAGACCGCCGAGCTGCCCCTGTGCCGGGTGCTGGCGGAGATGGAGCGGACGGGCTGCGGCGTGGACGCCCGGGCTCTGGCGGAATTCGGCGAGAGCCTCTCCGCCCGGATGGCGGAGCGGGAGGCCGCCATTTACGAGATGGCCGAGGGCAAGTTCAATATCAACTCTCCCAAGCAGCTGGGGGAAGTGCTGTTCGATCGCCTGGGCCTGCCCCACGGGAAAAAGACGAAAACCGGCTGGTCCACCAATGCCGACGTGCTGGAAAAGCTCCAGCACCCCATTGTGGATGCGGTGCTGGAATACCGGCAGTACGCCAAGCTGAAATCCACATACGCCGACGGGCTTTTGAAGGCCATGGACCCCGACGGGCGGGTGCGGACAAACTTCCAGATGACCGTTACCGCCACGGGCCGCCTCAGCTCCACGGAGCCGAATTTGCAGAACATCCCCACGAGGACGGACCTTGGCAGCGAGTTCCGCCGGATGTTCACGGCGGCGGAGGGCTGCGTCCTGGTGGATGCGGACTATTCCCAGATTGAGCTGCGCATTCTGGCCCACATCGCCGGGGACGAGGCTATGCGGGAGGCCTTCCTGGCGGGAGGCGACTTCCACGCCGAGACGGCGGCCAAGGTCTTTCATGTGGCCCGGGAGGACGTGACCCACGAGATGCGCCGCCGGGCCAAGGCGGTGAACTTCGGCATTGTCTACGGCATCTCCGCTTTTTCCTTAAGCCAGGACCTGGGGGTCACCGTGGCGGAGGCCAGGGAGTATATGGACGGTTACTTTGCCGCCTTTCCCGGCGTGCGCCATTATATGGATGAGGTGGTCAAAAAGGCCCGGGAGAAGGGCTATGTGGAAACCCTCTTCCACCGCCGCCGGGACCTGCCGGAGCTGATTTCATCCAATAAAAATATGCAGTCCTTCGGCGAGCGGGTGGCGCTGAACATGCCCATCCAGGGAACGGCGGCGGACGTGATGAAGCTGGCCATGGCGGCGGTGTGGAAGCTCCTCCGGGCGGAGAAGCCCCAGGCCCGGCTGGTCCTCCAGGTTCACGACGAGCTGATTGTGGAGTGCCCCGAGGACGAGGCGGCGGACGTGGCGAGGCTGCTGGAAGAAGAGATGGAGAACGTGGTCCGCCTCAGCGTCCCCCTGACGGCGGAGGCCCACTGGGGAAAGAACTGGCTGGAGGCGAAGGGATGACGGAAGAAATCGGTTTTTCCTGGCTGGCGGGAGCCAGCCTGCCGGCAGCCGCCTCTTTTCTGCTGGGAATTTACGGCCGGGCGTGGTGGATGCTGCCGGGGAGCGCGGTTTTGGGCATTGGGCATACCGGCGTCCACCTGGGCTATAGAAGGGAGGCGCCGGCATGAAACGCCTCATCGTTCTTTTGGGCGTGGCGGGGGTGTCCCTCTCCGCCGTCTTTGTCCGTTGGTCCACAGCGCCGTCCCTGGCGCTGGCCTTTTACCGCATGGCCTTTTCCGTCCTGCTGCTGC
Organism: uncultured Oscillibacter sp.; assembly: GCA_951800675.1. The sequence continues at coordinate 3,069 of CATOKC010000046.1, read as the reverse complement.
TTCCCCTGGCCTTTGCCCGGCGGGGGGAGTTTCGGGCCCTCCGGCGGCGGGAGCTCTCTCTGAGCCTTCTCAGCGGGGCCTTTCTGGGGGTTCACTTCGCCTGTTACTTCGAGTCCCTCCGCTGGACCTCCATCGCCGCGGCGGTGGTGCTGGTGGACACGGAAGTGCTGTTTGTGGCCCTGGCCTCGGTGCTGGTTTTGCGGAAAAAGCTCAGCCGCCGGGCGTGGACGGCGGTGCTGCTGGCCTTCGGCGGCAGCGTGGCGGTGGCTCTGGCGGACTCCGGGGGAGGGGGAACGGCCCTCCGGGGGAACCTGTTCGCCCTGACGGGGTCCGTGTGCATGGCGGTCTATACCATGCTGGGGGCCGTCTGCCGGAGGACCCTCTCCACCACGGTGTACACAACCTTGGTCTATACCTCGGCGGCGGGGACGGTGCTGGCCGCCGCCCTGGCGGGAGGACAGGCCCTCATAGGCTGGGGTCCGGTCAATCTGCTGGCGGGCCTGGGCATGGCGGTATTCTGCACGCTGCTGGGCCACAGCGTGTTCAGCTGGGGCCTGAAGTATCTGCCCCCGGCCTTTATTTCCGCGGCGAATTTGCTGGAGCCGGTGCTGGCCTCCGTGTGGGGGCTGCTCCTCTTCGGGGAGCGGCCTGGCGTCCTGGTGATGCTCGGCGGGACGCTGATCCTGCTGGGCATCGGGCTCTACAGCCGGGAGGAAGCGTAGGAAGGAGCGTTTATGGAACAGAATAGGAAGGTCCAAATCGTCCCCATGAACGGGGACCATTTGGACGAGGTGGTGGAGCTGGAACGGGTTTGCTTCCCGGACCCCTGGTCCCGGAACATGCTGAAAGAGGAGCTGGAAAACGACCTGGCAGCCTTCCTGGTGGCCCTGGATGGACAGGGGGCCGTGGCGGGCTACGCGGGGCTCCAGGTGGTGCTGGACGAGGGATACATTCTCAACGTGGCGGTCCGGCCGGACTGCCGCCGCCAAGGTGTGGCAGGACAGCTTTTGCAGGTGTTTTTGAACTTTGCCAAAGGCAATCGGTTGGCCTTTTTGACCCTGGAGGTCCGGGCCTCCAACTATCCCGCCATTGCGTTGTACGGAAGCCGGGGCTTTCGGGGTGTGGGGCGTCGGAAGAATTACTATGAGCACCCGAGGGAGGACGCGGTCATCATGACCCTGGACCTGACGGGGGAAGAGGAGACGAACGAATGAAACTGAAACTGGCCTCACCGGAGCAGGTGGCGATGGTTTACGAGCGGGACTTGAAGCCCTCCTTCCCCCCGTCGGAGCTGAAACCCCTGGCCAACATCCAGGCCATGTGCCGGGACGGCTGCTACCAGCCCTGGTGCCTCTTTGACGGAGAGGAGATCGCGGGGGAGTGCTTCCTCTGGCTGGGCCGGCCCGGCTGGGCGCTTTTGGATTACCTCTGCGTGGCGGAGGGCCGCCGGAACAGCGGCGCGGGGGCGCTGATGCTGGGGCTTTTGCGCCAGGCGGAGCGGGACACGGTCATTTTGGTGGAGAGCGAGGCCCCCGTTCACGCCCCGGACCCGGCGATGGCGGAGCGCCGCCGGGGCTTCTACGCCCGGAACGGGCTGCGCACCGCCGGGTACGACACGGACGTGTTCGGCGCCCACTACAAGACCCTGTACCTCTCCGAGGGGCCCGTGCCAGACGGGCGGCTAATGGAGGAGAACCGCTTCATCTACCAGGACCGCTTCCCCAAGGAGAAGTTCGAGCGCTACGTCCGCATCCCCCGGGACCCGGCGGAGGGTCCCATTCACCAGATTCCCTGGAATGAAGATTGAGGGAGGGACATGATGAAAATTCTTGGCTTTGAGTCCTCCTGCGACGAGACCGCCGTGGCGGTGGTGGAGGATGGACGAACCGTGCTGTCCGACGCCATCGCCTCCCAGGTGGAAATTCACGCCCTGTACGGCGGCGTGGTGCCGGAGATTGCCTCCCGGAAGCACGTGGAGGCCATTGCCGCCCTGACGGGAAAGGCCCTGGCGGACGCGGGCTGTACCCGCGGCGATATCGATGCGGTGGCGGTGACCTACGCGCCGGGGCTTATCGGCGCGGTGCTGGTGGGGCTGAGCTTCGCCAAGTCCGCCGCTCTGGGGCTGGGGGTTCCGTTGATTCCCGTTCACCATATCCGGGGCCATATTGCCGCCAACTACCTGGCCTTCCCCGAGCTGGAGCCCCCCTTTCTGGCCCTGGCCATCTCCGGGGGGAACACCCTGCTCATTGACGTGGCGGGCTATACGGATATGAAAATAGTAGGAGGCACCCGGGACGACGCGGCGGGGGAGTGCTTTGACAAGGCGGCCCGGGTGCTGGGGCTGTCCTATCCTGGGGGGAAGCCCATTGATGAGCTGGCCCGGCAGTCGGCGGGCGGTGTGTATCACCTGCCCCACGCCCAGGTGGACGGCGCGCCCCTGGACATGAGCTTTTCCGGCCTGAAAACAGCGGTGGTGAACCTGGCCCACCACGCGGAGCAGGTGGGAGAGCCCCTGGACCGGGGAGCCCTGGCCCGGGACTTCACCCAGGCCGTCAGTGATACCCTGGTGCCCCGGGCTATGGAGGCGGTCCGACTGGCGGGGAGGGGAACCCTTGTGGCCGCCGGAGGCGTAGCCGCCAATTCCATCGTGCGGGCGGACCTGGAGCGGGCCTGCCGGGAGGCGGGGATCAAGCTGTACCTGCCGCCACTGCGCCTCTGCGGGGACAACGGGGCCATGATTGCCGCCCAGGGCTATTACGAGTTCCTGGCGGGCCATACGGCAGGAATGGAGCTGAACGCCTACGCCACCCGGGACATTTCCGAGGAGCTGAAAAATGCGTGAGGGGATACTCCCTTCACGCGCTTTTTCTATCCCTCCAGGGGGTCCCATTGGCACCGCACCAAGTCCACCGTGCCGTCCGGCCGGAAGACCGCGCCCTCCGCCTCCAGCAGGGCCCGCTGGGTTCCGGGGGCGTACAGGTCAAAGGCGGCCTTGGTGCCTCCCAGGCGGTCCACCACTTGATACCTAAATTGATGTAAAGACAAATGCGTTGTGTATGCCGCAGTTTT
>CATOKC010000045.1 GCA_951800675.1 uncultured Oscillibacter sp. | reverse complement strand
CGGGGCGGCGGCGCCCCTGGGCGGCCCTGGCCTTCCTGGCCTCCGCCGGAGCGGTGGCCCTGGCGGAGGGAAGCCCGCTGCCCCTACTGCCGGAGGCGGCGGCGGGGACGGGGCTGTTTCTGGCCCTGCCGGGGCGGTTTGTGGCGGGGAAGCGGGTCCGGCCCGCCATCCCCCCCGCGCGAAAGGAGGAGCCGGAGGAGGCCCCCGCCCCCTGGCGGCAGCGGCTGGACCGGGCGGCGGCGGCCCTCCGGGACCTGTACGACAGCATTGGCCGTTCCACGCCCCCCCCGGCGGACGAAAACCCCGCCATTGTCTTTGACCGCTCCGCGGAGAAGGTTTGCCGGGGCTGCGCCCTGTGCGAGCTCTGCTGGCAAAAGGACTACACCGGCACCTTCAACGCCATGAACGACGCGACGCCTTACTTGCTGGAGCGGGGCCGGGCCCTAGCCAAGGATTTCCCGGAGTACTTCACCGGCCGCTGCATCCACCTGCCGGACCTTTTAGCCGCCATCAACAGCGAGCTCTCCGCCTTTCTCCTCCGGCGGCAGTACCGGCGGCAATTGGAGGAGACCCGCCGCAGCGCCCGGGGCCAGTACGCCCAGCTCTCGGAGCTTTTGACCGCCACCGCCGCCGGGCTGGAGGCCGCCGCCCCCGCCATGGCGGCGGGAAGCCCCTGCCGGGTGGGGGCCGCCCTCCGGCCCAAGGAGGGGGAGACGGTCTGCGGAGACACCGTGGCCTCCTTCCGCACGGACCAGGGCCAATGGTGCCTTTTGCTGGCGGACGGCATGGGCAGCGGCGAGCCCGCCCGGAAGGAGTCCGCCCTGGTCTGCCGTCTGCTCCAGCAGTTTTTGGAGGCGGGGGTGGCCCCGGAGGCGGCGCTGAAAACCCTGAACTCCGCCATGAGCCTCCGGGGGGCGGAGTCCGGGGCCTTCACCACCGTGGACCTGTGCGTCTACGACCCCAGGGCCCGGGAGGCGTCCTTCTACAAGTGCGGCGCGGCCCCCAGCTACCTAAAGCGGGGGGGCGTGGTCCGGCGGGTTACCGGGGCCAGCCTCCCCGTGGGACTCCAGGGCCCGCCGCCGGACGTGACGAAAGCCCCCCTGGCCCCCGGCGGCTTCGCCGTCATGGTCAGCGACGGCGTGGCGGATCCGGCGGAGGACGAGTGGCTTTTAAACCTCCTGGCGGGCTGGACGGGGGAGGATCCCCAGGATTTGGCGGGGCTGATTCTGGCGGAGAGCGTCCGCCGGGAGAAGCTCCGGGACGACTGCGGGGTGCAGGTGCTGTACTGCCCGGAAGCGAAAGCGAGAGAGGTGTAAGCCTCTCCCGCTTTTTATATGTTCATTCGTTCTCCAGTAATCGAAAGCCGGTCAGGGTCCCGTACCCAAGGGAATCCGGCCGGGCGAAGTCCCGGACGGCCTCAACGCGGACCGTCCCCCTCTCGCTGTTCAGGGTCCGCATGACGCCGTGGAAGCCCCCGCCGGTCAGGCTCTCCCCGTTGGAAATCAAGACGTCCCGGAGAAATCACACCGCCTCTCCGTTGTAATACCACTGATCCTCCCCGGCGTCATAGGTGACGCCGAAGGGCGCGTAGGACTCCGCTATCGCCTTCCGTTCCTCCGCCGGCGGCTCCCCGTCTCCGGTCACGGCGGTGGCCGGCCCGGGATTTTGAATCACCTCCACGCCCACCAGCGTTCCGCTGGGGGCATAGGAGCCGTCTTGGGCGCGGGCAAGCCCGCCGCTGTCCCAGGCCTCCGCCGGGGCGGCGCGCCCGGCCAGGCATGCCGCCAGCAGCGCGCTCCAGAGAGCCGCTTTGACCCGCCGCGCAGTCCTTCGTCCCGCCGCGGTCTTTTTCATTGCGATCACGCCTCTTGTCCTTCCTGTCCCGTGGGGAACGCCACCACTGCCGTAAAGAGATCCGCCACCGTCTCCACGCGAAACGCGCCGCCGCAGGCCTCGGTGAAGGAGCTGGCGATGCTCAACCCCAGGCCGCTGCCGCCGTCGGTGCGGCTGGAATCCCCCCGGACGAACCGGGCGGTGAAATCCACCCCCTCCGGCAGCTCGCTGCGGGAGGTGTTGCGGACGCTGGCCTCGGCGGTTCCCTCCGCCGTTTTCAATTTGAGATAGACCCGGCTGCCCTCCAGGGCGTAGCGCAGGGCGTTGTCGATGAGGTTTTGGAAAACCCGGTAGAGCCGCCTGCCGTCGGCGGTGATCATGACAGGTTCCCCGGGAAGCTCCACCTTGAAGGTCAGGCCACTCTTTTGAATGGGCCCGTCCAGGTCTGCCAGGGTCTGGCGGAGGAGCTTGGCAAGGTCCAGCCGTTCCAGGTGGACGGGGAGCTGGTCCGCCGCCGCCTTGCTGATGTCAAACACATCCTCCACCATGGTTTTCAGCCGCTGGGCCTTCTGGTCGATGATCTTTGCGTAGTCCGCCGCCGCCGGGGGCAGGTCCTCCTGCCGGAGGAGCTCCGCGTAGGAGAGGATGGAGGTCAGGGGGGTTTTCAAATCGTGGGAGACGTTGCTCACCAGCTCCACCTTCATCCGCTCGCTGCGGGTCTGCTCCGCCAGGGCGGCCTTCATGCCCGCCTGGATGTCGTTGAGGCTCTCCGCCGTCTGCCGCAGGTCCGCGTCCTCCGGGAGGACCAGGGGCCTCTCCAGGTCCCCGGCCCGGACGGTCTCCACCTGGTCCGCCAGGGCGGCGATATCCCTTGCCAGCCCCCGGCTCCGCCAGGCGCTGTAAAGGGCCCATACCAGCAGCGCCTCCAAAAGGCAGGCCAGAAGAAGCAGGCACCACCCCCAAATACCGGGATGGACGCGCACAAAATTGACCAGGACGGCCATTGGGAACAGGGAGAGGGCAAAATACGTCAGCAGCGCCAGCAACACCAGGCCGCCGCTCCGAGACAGCCGCTTCTCAACAGGCCGTTTCAACTCTCTTGCCCGGAGGGAGCGAAAAAGAGTGCGGAGGAGGGACCTCCGGACCTCCCTGGGGTTTTGCTGATGATCGTTGCGAAGCAGCCGCCACAGCCAAAAGAGGGCGATGAGGGCCGGGACGTTCATGGTAACCAGCCGGACAACCGCCATGCCCCAGGCGGCGAAGGAATACCCGTCCTCCCAGCCGTAACTATAGCTGTAGAGAAGCTCATAAACCAGGTCGAGATTGAGAAGTCCCGGCAGGAGGGCCCACAGCAGGCACGCCGTTACCAGCAGGAAGCGGGCCTCCGTCCAGACATGGACCGTCCAGGAGGCGATTTTCCGGTTCACCGGCTCCACGGATTTGCGCAGCAAGCACCAGACCACCAGGCACCACATGGCGATGAACAGCAGCAGGCCCTGGGTTTTGTAGAAGGACTCGCTTTCCTCCACCTGTCGGGCGAGGCTGTAAAAGGCGCTGTTGTAATAGGTCCCGCCGTTTTTGTAGTTCACGCCGTAGTACCGCTCCGGCGTCTGCCGGACGGCCATGTAAACTGTCACGCCCTCCAGGTCCTCGCTGACGGGGAAATTGTCATAGCCGGGGACGAACCATTTGGAATCCCCGTCGTAGATGCCGCTTCCGTAGACGTCCAGGTCTTGGAGACCTTTCCGGATGGAGACCTTGCCGTCCTTAAACTGGAGATAGAAGTTATACTCCCGCAGGGACCGGGCCATCAGGCGGCCCTGCTCATCCTTGGTGGGGTCGGTATTGGTATAGATCTTTCGCTCCTTCCCCTCTCCGCTCTGGATGTAGTAGAGAACGTTCTTGTCCGTCTGATAGGCCGCGTCCGGTTCCTTCTCCGGTTCCTTCTCCGGCTCCGCCGGGAAAACGGGCTCCAGCGTTCCCTGGTCCACCGTCGTGGCTTCCGCAACCTCGCCAAAGCCCCACCAGGTCCGAATGGCCTCCTGCTCCACCACCGCGCCGTTGTAACCGCCGTCCCAGTAGTACACTCCATCGTAGAAGTCCACTGCTCCCCCGGCTCCGATGGTCAAAAACTCCCGGAGATAGTGGGAAACCTCGTCCCGGAAGGCGTCCGTCTCCTGCCAGTCCCACTCCCATCGGGGGGAGGGGTCCCGCTCCCAGGCGATCCGGTTTCCCAAAGCCCCCAGGGCGGAGAGGAATAGCGTCATCCCCAGAAAGAAGGCCAGGAAACCAACCAGCGCCTTGACCCGCCCGCCGGGGCGGAGGACCTTCACGCCCTTCCCTGCCGCCGCGGCCTCCCGGACCTCCTCCGCCACGAACCGTTCCAGGGCCTCGCCGGGGTCCTTATCCGTGTTGTTCCATTTTGTATCCAATGCCCCACACCACCTTAATGTAATCTGGCTCCTTGGGATTCAGCTCGATCTTTTCCCGAATGCGGCGGATGTGAACCATCACCGTGTTCTCGCAGGAAAACGCGTCCTCGTTCCACACCCGGCGGTAGATTTCCTCGGCGGGGAAAATCTGCCCGGGGTGGCGGAAGAGCAGGTCCACGATCTTCGTCTCCGTGGGGGTGAGCTTCACCTCGTCCCCGTCGGCCCGGAGAATCCGCCCGGCGGGGTCGTAGCTGAGCCGCCCGTTCACCAGAAGGCCCTGCCGCCCCTCGGCGTGCACGTCGCCAAGAGACGTGTACCGCCGAAGCTGGCTTCGCACCCGGGCGATGAGCTCCTGGGGATTGTAGGGCTTGGTCACGTAGTCGTCGGCCCCCATGGAAAGGCCCAGGATTTTGTCCGTGTCCTCGCTTTTGGCGGAGAGGACGATCACCGGCAGGTTCCGCTTTTCCCGGATGCGGAGCAGGGCGCTGAGGCCGTCCAGCCTGGGCATCATCACGTCGATGAGGATGAGCTTCACGGCGGGGTCCAGGCATTCATCCACGGCCTGGAGGCCGTCATAGGCCCTGCGGACCGGATAGCCCTCCCGCTCCAGGGTGATGGCGATGGCGTTCACAATTTCCGGGTCGTCATCCACGACTAAAATACATTCGTTCATATCGGGCTTCCTCCCTTGAGCTGTGTATAGGATAGCAGGCAAATCTTACGAACGGCTTGACAAAATTCTTAAGAATTTCTTACGATTAAAAAAGGCGGGGAAGCTCCCCGCCTTTCCACTATGTCAGTCCTCCAGGGCCTTTTGCAGGTTGTCAATGACTTTGTTCAGCCTTTCCTCACGCGCCGCCGGGTCCTTTTCCTTTTTCACTTCCCGCAAGCTGTCCAGCACAAAACAGATAAAGGCCTTGAATTGGCTGTCTGTCATTCCCATGCTGAAACGCTCCTTTCCTGGCTGGGATGCTTCTATTTTACCGTAAAAGCGCCCAAAGGTCAAGGCGCTAAAGCCCTATTTTCTCAGCGGCAGAGTAAGCAAAAGCCGCGTCCCTTCCCCGCCGCTCTCAGCTTTCAAGGTTCCCTTGTGCTCCTGGGCAATGACCGCGGCGATGCTCAGCCCCAGGCCGAAGCCGCTCTTCTCCCCCCGGGAGGCGTCCGCCCGGTAGAACCGCTCAAAAAGCCGGCTGAGCTGCTCCGCCGGGATGGGCTCCCCGGGGTTGGATACCGTCAGCCTTGCCTGGCGCTCCGTCCGCTCCAGGGCCAGGGTGATGGTTCCCCCCTCCGCGCCGTACTTCACGGCGTTGTCCAGCAGGATGGAAACCAGCCGCCGGAGCTTATCCCCGTCCCCCAGCACCGTGACGCCCTCCGCCACATGGTACTCCAGGGGCTTCCCCGCCTCAAAGGCCACCGGCTCGAAGGCCAGGGCGCAGTCCTCCGCCACGTCGGACAAGGAGACCTCCGCCAGCACGGGAGGCAGGGCCAGGTTGTCCGCCCGGGCCAGGGTCAGCATCTCCTCCACCAGGCGCTTCATCTGGTGGGACTCGGAGAGAATGTTGTCCGTCCACCGGGCGGGCCGCTCCTCCAGGGGCAGGGCGGAGAGGAGCTCCGCGTTGGAGAGAATCACCGTCAGCGGCGTTTTCAGCTCGTGGGAGGCGTCGGAGAGGAACTGGCGCTGCTGGCCCCAGGCCCGCTCCACCGGCCCCGTCGCCCACCGGGCCAGGATGACCGATACCCCCAGCAGCAGCAGAAAGGCCGCCAGGGCGATACGCAGATAAGAGCCCATCATCTCCCGGAGCATGGCCCGCTCCATGGACATATCCACAAAGGCCAGCCGCCGGTAAAGCCCGTTGTCCCGCCGAAGATAGCGGAGGCTGTAGCTCTGAATCACGCCCTCCGGGGGCTCCTGGTTCAAACAGTCCTCTAAAATGGCGGTGAGCTCCGCCGTGTCCTCCAGAGCGGCGTAGGTGCCGCCGGTGACGTAGGCGGTGTAGGCCCCCCCGCCGCCGGGCCAGACGCTGACGGTGAAATAGGGCAGCAGCACCTTGTCCCCGCCGATTTCCACGCCGATTTCCGGCTTCCTCCCGCCAGGCAGGGTCTCCTCCTGAATGACCCGGTGGAGCACCTCCCGGCTCAAGTCCTCCACGTTCCCCCGGAGGGCGGCGAAGATGGCGAAGCACACCACCGCCAGCACGGCGGTGACCATGGCCATGCAGACGGCCACAAATTTCAGCCGGAGCTTACGAATCATGCCTCCCATACCCCTTGTTGATAAGTTTGTGGAAATTGTGTAAAACCGCCAGAAGGCTGTGGATAAGATGGGCGGAACTCACAGTTGACGAAACGGACGTTTCAGTCCTCCTCTTCCAGGCAGTAGCCCACCATGCGGATGGTGCGGATGCGGACCTTGGCGTGGAGGTGAGCCAGCTTTTTACGGAGGAAGGAGATGTAAACCTCCACATTGTTGTCCTCCGCGTCGGACTCATAGCCCCAGATTTTCAGCAGCAGCGATTCCTTCGTCAGCACCAGATTCCGGTTCAGCATCAACAGCTCGCAGATGTCAAACTCCTTCCGGCTGAGGCGGACGGACCGCTCTCCATAGGACAGGGTGAAGCTGTTCTTGTCCAGCCGCAGCCCGCTAAACTCCAGGGAATCCGGGTTTCGAAGCTCCGGCTGCCGCCGGGTCAGGGCCCGGACGCAGGCCAGCAGCTCCTTGGGGTCGAAGGGCTTGGTCAAATAGTAGTCCGCCCCCCGGTCCAGCCCCTCCACCTTGTCGGCCACCTCCGACCGGGCGGTGAGCATCAGCACCGGCGTGGCGTTCCCCGCCTCCCGGAGGCGGCGCAGCACGGTGAAGCCGTCCAGCTTGGGCAGCATCACGTCCAGCAAAATTACATCGTAAATGCCCGTCAGGGCGTCGTCCAGGCCGGACTCGCCGTCATGGCGCACATCGGCGGTGTAGCCGCCCAGCTCCAGCAGGTCCTGAAGCGTGGCGGCCAGCCTCGCCTCGTCCTCGATTACCAGCACCCGCATGGGCGCACCTCCTTACTCCTGGGGTTCCGCCGGGGTTCCCTCCTGACCCTCCGCCGGGGCGGGCTCCTGGGCCGCGCCCCGCGTCCCGGCCACGGAAATGCTCATCAGCGCGTCCACACTGTCGGTGGACAGGGCGTAAATGGCCCCATCCTCTTCCAGGCGGACGTATCGCCCGGACTCGTCGGGCATCCGGGCCCCCACGGTGAGGGTGAAGGTCTGGTCCATGCCGTTCGCAGCGTATTCCACCTTCAAAATGGCGTCGGCGCTTTGGAATCCGCAGATTTCCGCCGCCTCCTCGCTGGGGAAGTAGTCCACGCATTTTGCCATGGACATGGTTTTCAGGTCGTAGAGCAAATCTTGCAGCAGGGGGCTGGCGGTGACGTTGTCGCTGCCCTCAAACCACAGGGCGGGCTGGTCCTCCCCGCTGGAGCGCCGGGCGTTCAGGGTAACCGTGGGCCGCTCCGGCTCCTCCGCCGGTTCCAGGCCCCCCTCTTCCTCCTCGCCGTTCTCCTCAGAGGGTTCCGGCTCCGGGGCGGGACCCTGGATGGTGATGGCCCGGAGGTTTCTCTCGCTGAGGTCCGGCAGCTCCGGCAGGGCGCACATGTCGTAAATGGGGGTCCGCATCAGCTTCATCAAGGTATCGGCCACGATGTAGACCGTGGATTCGTCCCCGTTCATCCGCATGTAATAGCTGTCCCCATCGGTGGTGGTTTTCCCGAAGGCCAGGGTTTGCTCCCCGGTCCCCGCCGTGGCGGTGAGGGTGGCGGAGGGGGTGTCCAGGCCGTATTCCGCCATGCTCTCCCCGGCAGGCAGCGTCTGCTGGAATTTCAGGGTCGTCAGGGCCTCCAGAATGGAGGTCACCGTGCCGCTGTTCAAGGGGAAGTCCGGCCCGTCGGCCCAGACCCACTCCCCCTCCTCGTCCAGGGCAAAGGAGAGGGTGGCGGCGCCGTTATACCAGCGCAGGGCGGTGTAGGCCCCGGAATCCACCGGGGCGCCGGACGCGGCAAATCCGGCGACAGCGCTATCCGTTCCCGCCAGGGCCTCCTCCCGCCCCTCCCGGTAAATCATGCCAAAAACAATGAGCAAGGCCAGGAACAGCACCCCTATGATGCTCAGCAGTATGGTGACGGTCCGTCTCTCTTTCCAGGTCATGAAGCGTCCTCCTGTTTAACGCCGGCGGCAGTCCGCCGGAAAGTCGTCGCGATCTCATGTAAGGGTAATCGGCGTTTATTATATCCTACAGGATCCGGTTTTGTCAATTTTACGGCCCCAGCCTGAAAGCTGTCTGAAAGATTTTTTCGCAAGGTTCACAGTTTATTTATAAAAAATCCAGATTGATTTCAAATTTCCCGGTTATGCTAGTACCATCCTCCGCGGAGGAGACACGATTTCCTCTCTTTCTGTTTCTTTTCCCTCTTTGCAGCCGGCGGCGGGCCTTCCCGTTCGCCGGATTTTTTTGCCCGCCGCCGGCAAAGGCGTGTCCCCATCGGCTCGGTTCGGCCGCGAGGGCCGGGCTCTGTCCCGTCCCCCGGGATGGGGGCCGGGCGCTCCGAAAACAGGACGGATCGGAGCCCGCTCCTCACGGCGCGCGCCGCCTTTTGTTAAAACGCGTCGGCGGACGCCCCCTGCCAGCAAGAACCTCTTGCAATGTGGGGAAGCCTTCGCTATAATAGGGTTGAACCGGATTGGTTACATATTTCACAAGGAACAGGCGGAGAGCGCCGCCTGAAAAATAGGAGGAAACGACTATGAGAGGTGTACACAGCGCAGTCGACGACATCCGCCGCACAGTCTTTAAAGAGGTGGCCAAGCTGGCCCTGGAGGGCGGGGACCCCCGCCTGCTGGACCAGATTCCCCTGAAAATGATTCAGGGCGACGTGGCGAAGCACCGCCACGACGTTTTTCTGGAGCGGGCCATCGTCCAGGAGCGGGTCCGACTGGCCCTGGGCCTGAACATCCGCTTCGCCGGGGAGACCACTCCCGTCAGCGAGGACCTTCAGTGGGCGGAGAAGTCCCAGAAGCACTTCCAGAACCCCCTGGTGAACATCATCCCCTTCGCCTGCAACGCCTGCCCCCCCAAGCAGCTGCGCATCACCGACAACTGCCAGGGCTGCATCTCCCACCCCTGCATGAACGTCTGCCCCAAGGACGCCATCTACCGGGACAAGGACAAGCACTGCCACATTGACCAGGACAAATGCATCAAATGCGGCAAGTGCTTCAACCAGTGCCCCTACCGGGCCATCAGCAAAATCGAGCGGCCCTGCGCCGCCGCGTGCGGCATGGACGCCATCGAATCCGACGAGCTGGGCCGGGCGAAAATCAATTATGACAAGTGCGTCTCCTGCGGCATGTGCCTGGTGAACTGCCCCTTCGGCGCCATCGCCGACAAGAGCCAGATTTACCAGGTCTGCCAGGCCCTGCAAAATAACGAGAAGGTGGTGGCCTGCGTGGCCCCGGCCTTCGTGGGCCAGTTCGGCAAGGACGCCACCCCCGCCAAGCTCCACGCCGCCATGAAGGTGCTGGGCTTCTACGACGTGGTGGAGGTGGCCATCGGCGCGGACCTTTGCACCGTGGAGGAGGCCCACGACTTCCTGGAGGAGGTCCCCGCCAAGCAGCCCTGGATGGGCACCAGCTGCTGTCCCGCCTGGAGCGTCATGGCGAAAAAGCTCTACCCCGAGTTCTCCGACTATATCTCCATGGCTCTGACCCCCATGGTCATCACCGCCCGGATGGTGAAGAAGGACCACCCGGACGCCAAGGTGGTTTTCATCGGGCCCTGCTCCGCCAAGAAGCTGGAGGCCAACCGCCGGACCATCCGCTCCGACGTGGACTTCGTGCTGACCTTTGAGGAGATGCTGGGCATCTTCGACGCGGCGGACATCGACTTTACCAAGCTCCGGGCCAACCCGGAGGACGAGATGGAGGAGGGCACCGGCATGGGCCGGGGCTTCGCCGTGGGCGGAGGCGTGGCCGCCGCCGTGGTGGAGGCCATCCGGCACATCGACCCGGAGCGGCAGATTAAAATTGAGTACGGCGACGGGCTGAAAAACTGCCGGAAGATGCTGGCCATGGCCAAGGCGGGCAAGCGGGACGGCTATTTGCTGGAGGGCATGGGCTGCCCCGGCGGCTGCGTGGCCGGTGCGGGCACCATTCGCCCCGTCCGGGACAGCATGATGACCGTGGAAAAATTCAAAAACGAGGCCCCCTCTATGAGCTGCACCGAAAGCCCCTATCTGGACCGGCTGGAGGAAGTGGAGCAGAAATACGAGATCAACCACCACGACTAAGCCCCGCGAAAACAGCCCGGTCCCCTGACCGGGCTGTTTCCCGCTTTTGTCCCGCTGGAATTTAAGAACAAACCGTAAATTTCACGCAAATTTTAATTTTGTGACATTTGCAACTAGCAGTCTTTCTCCGAACCTGCTATACTCAAACCACGAACTGAACAGGACCAGGAGGTCTTACATTTTAAGGAGGAATACGATTATGAAAAAGTGGGTTTGCCCTGTCTGCGGCTATGTACATGAGGGAGAGACCGCCCCGGAGAAGTGCCCCCAGTGCGGCGTTCCCGGCGCGAAGTTTAAGGAGCAGGGCGCGGATATGACCTGGGCCGCCGAGCATGTGGTGGGCGTGGGCAAGACCTTTGGCGCGGACGTTCCCGCCGAGGTTCAGAAGGAAATCATCGACGGCCTGAACGCCAACTTCGCCGGCGAGTGCACCGAGGTGGGCATGTACCTGGCCATGGCCCGTGTGGCCCATCGGGAGGGCTATCCCGAGATCGGCCTGTACTGGGAGAAGGCCGCCTATGAGGAGGCCGAGCACGCCGCCAAGTTTGCCGAGCTCCTGGGCGACGTGGTGACCACCAGCACCAAGAAGAATCTGGAGATGCGGGTAGAGGCCGAGAACGGCGCCACCGCCGGCAAGTTCGCCCTGGCGAAGCTGGCCAAGCAGTACAACCTGGACGCCATCCACGACACCGTGCATGAGATGGCCCGGGACGAGGCCCGCCACGGCAAGGCCTTCAAGGGCCTGCTGGAGCGGTTCTTCAAGTAAGAGCGGGAGGACATACTGTTATGGATAAGTACGTATGCCCCTGCGGGTACGTCTATGACCCCGCCGTCGGCGATCCCGACAACGGCGTGGCCCCCGGTACTCCCTGGGAGCAGGTCCCCGAGGATTGGGTCTGCCCCACCTGCGAGATGGGCAAGGACGTGTTCGAAAAGGAATAAGAATAAGATAAGGGCGGAGCTTTGGCTCCGCCCTTTCGTGCGTTCCCAGTGGAAATTTGTTCAACCCAGGTAGGGACCAAATACACACAGACGATTCACATAATCGTATAGCGGCGTGTCCGTATACTCGGAAGCCTCCAAAAGCAGGCAGGCGGCTTCATAAGCGTCGATAGCCGAGTCCAGGTCCATGCCATAGTCATAACCGGCAAAATTTTTTTCTATACTGGCGCTGGTGTATTCCGCCTGGGCCCAGCATTGGTCGCCGGCTTGAATATACTGAATAATCTCCTGAAACAGATCGTCGGGTATCTGGGAATTTGTGCCATATGTATACTGCAGCTCCGGTGCGTTGAGGTGGGTGTATCGTTTTTCATACGCCTCTATCTCAAGGGGCAGTTCGTCCGCTTCCTCGGGAAGGGGCTCTCCATAGACCGGAAACTCCTCATAACTGCTGTCGTGCAACTCCTCAGCCGTGTCCTGGGCCACGCTGTCTCCGGCCTTCGGTTCGGAAAAGCGTATGGAATTGGTGACGGTTTCACAGAGGGTAAAAAAGTCCTCCCGGTCCGTATCCTCGGGCGCGGTGACTATCAAAACGATTCGGATGATACCGCCATCGTCCACAAAGCCGCCATAGTTTTTATATCGGTATCCCATTTCCGTATAAGGTTCCCCAAAGGAATCGTTTGTCGCGACATAGGAAAAGCCACAACTGTCCGAGGAGGAAAAGCTGTCCAGCAGAACGAAGGACCGATGCATGTTTCTCCAGCTGATAATCTCCTTGTCCAGGTCCAGGTTTTCATATCCTTCATACAGAATCGAGGGGTCCTTTCCCGCCAAAACAAGGAGTTCCTCAGCCTTACTCAGAGAGGAAATTCGAGAACACATCAGCACTAAGCCCTTATCCCCGCCGTCTATAGAATAATTGATTTCATCCTCCGCAACCACTTTGGATTCTCCCTCCGTGCCAAAGGCTGTGGGGCAGTCAAACGCAATGCCAAAAACGGGAACTTCATGGGTTTGGCACTCGATGGTATCTTTCTCGCCCTCCTCCGGCGCGGACTCGGATACAGCAAAGTCCGCGGAGGCGGCAGAGTCCTCGGGAAGAGGGTTAGACTGCTTGGCCTCCTTGGAGCAGGCGGACAAAGAGAGCGCCAGGAAAACGCAGAGCGCTATGGACCATTTTTTCAGTTGTTTCACCTTTAAACCTCCTCTCCCCCGCAGGGGCGGTACTCCGAGGTCAGCACCCGCTCCACCACCGGCGCGTCCGGCTTTTCCAGCCGGAGGAGAATCTGCTCCCCGGCGATTTCCCCCAGCTCCTCCACCGGCTGGATGATGCGGTCTACCTGATCGTAATAAAACTCATAGGCCCGGGTGTCATAGTCCACAAAGCTCACCAGCTCCAGGTCCCGCCGGGGCTGGATGTCCTTCCCCCGGAGATAGGCGATGGTGACGGAGGCCATGAGGCCCTGGCAGACCAGGATGGCGTCACAGCCCCGCTCCAAAAGCTGGTCCAGGCAGGGCGGAGCGCTGTTTTCCATGGAGTCCCCGTACACAATCAGCGCTTCCTCCTGGGGCAGACCGCAGTCCGCCATGGCCGCCCGGTAGGCGGCGATCCGCTCCTTGGTGGTGGACAGCCGGGGCAGGCCGCCCACAATGCCGATACGCCGCTTTCCCCGCCCCGCCAGGCGGCAGACGCTGCGATAGATGGGCTGGAAGTTGGAGACGGAGACGGAGGAGTACTTCTGGCTTTCAAAGGTCCGGTCCACCAGCACCACCGGGAACCCGGCGGGAATCAGGCCGTCCAGCCGGGCGAAATCGTCCATGGTGCTGGCGATCAAAAGCCCGTCCACCAGCCCGGCGGTGAGGAGGCGCAGGTTCGTCTCCTCCCGGTCCATGCTCTCCTTGGTGTTGGCGATGATGAGGTGATAGCCCTGGGCGGAGAGGTAATTTTCCGCCGACTCAATGATGGTGCCGAAAAACTTGTTGGAGATATCGGGGACGATGAAGCCGATGGTTTTCTTCTTCCCCGTGCGAAAGCTCCGGGCGGAGGCGTCGGGGGTGTAGCCCAACTGGCGGATGGCCTGATAGACCTTCTCCTTGGTATCGCCGGAGACGTAGCGGGTGCTGTTAATGGTGTGGGATACGGTGGCGGTGGAGACCCCCGCCAGCCGGGCCACATCGCTGATAGTGACTTTCATAGGCGGCTTCCTTTACGTAACAGAAAATTGCGTTTGCGTAAATAGGCAACTTTATTAGTATAGGGTAGCCGCCAATGTTCGTCAAGGGCTTTTGACACAATTTGACCGGGAATTTTTCCCTTGCCCTTTCCTTTCGCCTGTGGTATACTCTTGCGCGGCAGGTGCCATCACCCTGCCCGTCCTGTGGGACGAACGAAAAAAATGGAGGAATTTCATCATGTCCAACATCCGTTTCCGCACCCGGAGACTGGCCCTGGCCGGTCTCATTGCCGCCATCTACGCGGCGGCCACCCTGCTCTTGCCCATTCCCCAATACATGGGCGTCCAGTTCCGCGTGGCGGAGGCCCTGACGGTGCTGCCCTTCCTCTTCCCGGAGGCCATCCCCGGCCTGGCGGTGGGCTGCTTCCTGGCCAACCTGCTGGGCTCTCCCATCATGCTGGACTGGATCTTCGGCACCCTGGCCACGCTGCTGGCCGCCCTTTGGAGCCGGAGGATGCCCAACGTGTACTTAGCCGCCCTGCCGCCGGTGATCTGCAACGCGGTCATCGTGGGGGCGGAAATCGCCTGGTTCGTGGTGCAGGACGGCGGAGCTTTCTGGCCCGCCTATGGGCTGAACGCCCTCACCGTGGGATTGGGGGAGCTGGCGGCGTGCTATCTTCTGGGCGTGCCCCTGGCAAAGCTGCTGGGAAAGACCCTGGCGGCCCAGGGCACGCTGGAGGCCCGTTGAGATGAGAGAAAAGGGACCGCTTTTGCGGTCCCTTTCCTTATGCCCAGCAGAAGGCTTCCCTCCCGGCCCCGATTTCAAAGTGGTACTTCCCGATGCCAAGATCCACGCCGGAGAACGCGCCGCCGCAGGTTATGGAGACCTTCCGCCCCTCTCCCCGGACGGTGAATGCCTGCCGGTTCAGCGCCGTGGGCGCCAGCAAAAGGGCCTCCACCCCCTTGACGAACCACTCCGGAGCCGGACCGGCATAGGAGGCAACCTCCTCCGGCCGCTTGGACCTGTGGGGCACGCCCTGCGTCCGGCCATAGCCCAGGGCGATGAGGCCCAGGATTTTCCCGGCCCCGGGGGCGGCGTTCCGCTCCACGCCCTTCCGGCTGTATGTCCCCCCGACCCACCAGGAGTTGAGCCCCAGAGTCTGGGCGAAAAGCATCATATCCGCCCCGCAGTACCCAACCGCCTCGTCCAGGCCGGGCCTGTCCGGGCCCGCCAGGATGAGGTAGTTGCGGACCCCCTTGGCTAAAAAGAGCTTCAGGGCGGGGCCGAAGGCCTCCGTATTCTCCGTCACCAGGCTCATGGCCAGGCCGCGGCGTTCGTTGTTGCCCCGCGTCCGCTCGTTCAGCCGGGCGAGGAGGTCTTGGGGAATTTTTTCCTCCGTGTACCGCCGGACCGTGTGGCGGGTCCGCATGGCCTCTTCCAGGGTCATAAAAGCGCCTCCGTTTCGGGTAGATTGAGATGGTTCATGTTACCACGCCCTCCGGCGGGCTTGGTGAATTTTTTAAAAATTCTCAGAATTTTGAGACAAGGCCCCTCCTCCCGTCGTACAATCAGTGAGAGTACTCCCAACCCGACAAATCGAGGACGACATATGAACAAGGCCCGCTTTAACGACGCCGCCCGGCGCTATCAGAATATGGTCTACCGGACCGCCCTCCACGCCCTGGGAAGCCCCCAGGACGCGGAGGACGCCGTCCAGGAGGTCTTCCTGCGCCTGTTTCAGTACAGGGGAACCTTTGAGAGCGAAGAGCACCTGCGGCGCTGGCTGCTGCGGGTGACGGTGAACTATGGCCGGGATCTGCTGAAAAGCCCCTGGCGGAAGCGCCGGGTCTCCTGGGAGGAGACGCCGGAAATTCCGGTTTTCGACCGGCCCGGGCAGGCGGCGCTGTACCGGGAGGTGATGGCCCTGCCGGAGAAATACCGGACGGTGCTGAACCTCTTCTACTACGAGGAGCTCAGCGTCCGGGAGATCGGGACGCTGCTGGGGGTGGATGCCTCCACGGTGACCACCCGGCTGGCCCGGGCCCGGAAGCGGCTGAGAGAACGATTGGGGGAGGACTGGCAGGATGAGTAACCGGGAATTTTACCAGGAGACCTTCTCCCAGGTCCGGGGAACCGGAGAAATCCGATGGGAGGATTATGAGATGAGAAGACGGGGAAAGAGCCTGAAATGGCTGGTAACACTGGCGGCGTCCGTTGCCCTGCTGGCGGCCCTGTCCGCCCTGGCGGTGGCGGCCAACTTCTTCGGCCTGCGGGACGCGCTGCTGCCGGAGAAGGGCAGCGTGAACGTGACGGACGAGCGGGGGGTGGTGGTCCCCGGGGAATACGAGTACAAGGACTTCGTCAGCCTCTCCGGCTGGGGGGACACGCCGGAGAGCAAAGCTCTGGCGGAGTGGCGGGCGTTTCTGGACGGCTACGACCAGGACGGGGCCATCATCGCCAGAATCGGCAACGAGCCCACGGGCTTTGAGGAGCGCTACGGGAACTATCTGGTTTACACACAGGAGATGGCCGACAGGCTGGAGGAGATCATCGCCAAATATGATTTGAAGCTCCACCAGTGGATGGAGGTGGTTCTGCCGGAGACCTGGCCCACGGCCGTGGGGAACTTTTTTAAGGAGAATGTTACCCCTTACTCCGGCTACATCTACGAAAACGGCACCTTCCGCTTCGACGGCGCCGCGGAGCTGGGGGCCGGGGAGCTGAAGGGCTACGGACCCATCGTGTACCAGTTCAGCCGCTCCGTCAAGGGAACCTTTGACGACGTGGCGCTGAACATCGGGGACCTCGGCGACTTTGAGGAGTGGGGATACCGGGCGGCGGACGGGACGTCCGTCACCCTGGGTCTGGGGGAGCGGAACCGCTCCTTGATTCTGGCGGACCTGGGGGACAGCTTCGTGCTGGTGAACGTGCTGGCGGGGCGGCAGGGGGACGATGTCTTCTCCTCCGGCCCCATTGGCCGGGAGGAGCTGGAGGAGCTGGCGGACAGCTTCTTCTATTCCGCCCTGACGCCGGTGAGGGAGCCGGACCGGGCCGCCCTCCTGGACGCCAGCGCCCGGTATACGGAGGACCTGGAGAACCAGCCCGTTGAGACCCCGCCCTCGGAGTCCGAGGACCCGCTGTATACCCGGACGGGGATCCGAAGCGACGTGGCCCGGGACTTTGTTCTCCTGCTGGCGGAGCGCATCGAGGATGGACGGCGGGAGGAAATCGCGGACCTTCTGGTCTACCCCGCCCAGGTGGAGACCCCCGGCGGAATTGATACGGTAAGCTCCCCGGAGGAATTTCTGCGGTACTATGATGAAACCGTTGGGCAAAGCGCCCTGTCCCTGGCGGCGGACATGGCCTGGGAGCCCGCTCCCTCGGAGGTGTTCAGCGACGGCAGCGGCCTGGCCTCGGCGGCCAACGGCGCGGTGTGGTTCGGGCTGGTGGAGGACGGCGCGATTCGGATTTTCACCCTCCAGACGGATCAGTGGAGCATCCGGGCGGGAAGCGGAACCATCACCCAGGACGGCGGGGGCGATCTGTACGAGGCCCTCTCCCTGGACGAGGGGCGGGAATTTCTCCTGCATCTGGCGGACCTCATCGACCGGGGGGAGCGGGAGGAAATCGCGAGCCTGCTGGCCTACCCCGCCCAGGTGAAGGCCCCCGGCGGCGAGTGGACGGCGAACACGCCTGAGGAATTCCTGGAGTGCTACGGCGAGACCTTTGGAACCGGCGGAAGCACGCTGGCGGCGGACCTCCGGGCGGACCCCGAGCCGGTTTTGGACGGCGGCGGCGGGCTGGCCTCGGCTCTCGGCGAGACGGTGTGGTTTGGACGGGCGGAGGGAAGGCTCCGGATTTTCTCCCTCGAGTCGGATGTGTGGCTGTGGAGTATCCGCTATATGGGCGAGAAGCCATAAGGACAAAAGAAGGACCGGGAACATCCGTTCCCGGCCCTTCTTTTACAGCGCCTCGATGAGCTTGGTCAATTCCTGGTGGAACCGGCCCACATGGAGGCCGTCCACAAAGCGGTGGTTCAGCTCCAGGGAGATGTGGAGCACCTTCCGCTCCCCCTCCTGGGCGTATTTCCCCCAGGCGATCCGGGGCACGGCGTCGTCCGGGTCGAAGTTCCGCTCGTTGGTCAGGGCCGTCAGCTCCACCCAGGGAAGGCAGGTGAAGTAAATCAAATCCAGGCTGTCCTCCTGGTCCAGGAAGGTGGTCTGGGCGGCGCTTTTCGCCCTGGCGGCGGCGCAGAAGGTTTGGAGATCCTCCTCCATGGGCAGGGTGACGATGTGGAACCGCTCCGCCCCGGGCTTCAGATCCGTGAAGCTGGGATTTCTCCGGTCAAAGAGGACCAGGTCCTCCCCCCGGAGGGCGTAGCGGAACGCCTCCACGCCGTTGACGGCCCGGGCGCAGAGGTAAACCAGGGAGTGGTAGAAGGAGAGGCGGTTTTCCTTGGTGAACTGGTACAGCCGGGTGACGTCCTGGCGGAAGGTGACGGAGAAAAAGGGCTGGGACATGGGGGAGAAGAAGTCAAACAGCTCCCGCCGGGGCCACGCGGCCCGGTCGACGATGTGGGTCATGGAGGGCCCTCCTTTCTGATGGAAATAGTATATCAAATTCTCCAGGAATTGCAAGTCCTGTGCAGTTTTCCCCTTTCCTCCCGGCCGGTTTTCTGATATACTGCCCTTGAAACTCAAACCGAAAGGCGGACAAGCCATGAATCTCTGCGGCCGGGAAGACCTTCGCGCCCTTCTGGGGCGGCACGGCTTCCATTTCTCCAAGTCCATGGGACAGAATTTTCTCATCGACCCCGCCGTCCCGGCGGCAATATCCGCCGCCTCCCAGGCGGACGGGACCTGCGGCGTGCTGGAAATCGGGCCGGGCGTAGGGTGCCTGACGGCGGAGCTGGCGGAGCGGGCCGGGAGGGTAGTTTCCATCGAGCTGGACCAAAAGCTCCTCCCCGTGCTGGCGGAGACCATGGCCCCCTACCCAAATGTTGAAATCGTCCCCGGGGACGCGCTGAAGCTGGACCTCGCCGCCCTGGCGGCGGAGAAATTTCGGGGCCTGCGGCCCCTGGTCTGCGCGAACCTCCCCTACAACATCACCACCCCGGTGCTGACGAAGCTGGTGGAGACCCCCTGCTTTGAGAGCGTTACCGTCCTCCTCCAAAAGGAGGTGGCCCGCCGCCTGGCGGCGGCGCAGGGATCTTCCGGCGGCGGGGCCTTTACCCTGTGGCTCCAATACCATATGGAGACGGAGGTCCTTTTCGACGTGCCCGCGGCCAAGTTCTTCCCCGCCCCCAAGGTGGATTCCGCCGTCCTCCGCTGCGTCCGGCGGGAGCGGCCCGCCGTGGAGGCGGAGGACGAGGCGTTTTTCTTCCGGGTGGTCCGGGGGGCCTTCCTCCTCCGGCGAAAGACCCTGGTGAACAGCCTTTCCGCCGCCCTGCCGGAATGGGGAAAGGAGCGGGTGCAGGCGGCCATGGAAACCTGCGGCCTCCCCCCCGCCGTCCGGGGGGAGAAGCTGACCCTGGAGGACTTCGCCCGGCTGGCGGCGGCCCTGCAAAACTGATGGAACGGAGCGTTGAAGCCATGCAAGAAAACAACAAGATTGAGATTGTGGAAAAGTCCGTGAAAACGGGCATTACGTTTGGAAGCGCCCTGGCAATGGTTATCAGCTATACCAACTGGCATTCTGTGGGTTGGGCCGTCATTCACGGCCTCATGAGCTGGCTGTACGTTATTTATTACATCCTGCGGTATTGACCGGCGGCGCCGGGACTTAAAATAAGGAGCGTACTATGGAAAACTACTTTCACCCGGAGCTGAGCCGGGACCGCCTTCTGGAAATCAGCTCCATCGGCCTGGCCCACATGGGGGACGCGGTGTTTGAGCTGCTGGTCCGCGCCTGGCTCTGCGCCCACGGCGGGGCCACGGGAAGGGGGATGCACCGCTCCGCTGTCCGCCTGGTCTGCGCCGAGTCCCAGGCGGAGAAGGCGGAGAAAATCAAGCCCCTGCTGACGGAGGAGGAAACGGCCGTCTTCCGCCGGGGGCGGAACGCCCAGGTCCACACCGTCCCCCACCACGCCAGCCGGGCCCAGTACGGCGAGGCCACAGCCCTGGAGGCCCTGCTGGGCTGGCTCTATCTCCAGGGAAAGACGGAGCGGATCAACCAGCTCTTTTGCATCATGATGGAGGAGGAAGCCCATGGCGATTGACGCGATTTGCTTACAGGCCGTCGCGGGGGAGCTGCGCCCCCAGCTTCTGGGCCTCCGGGTGGACAAGGTGCACCAGCCCGCCCGGGACCAGGTGGTCCTCCTTTTCCGGGGAAAGCGCCTGCTGCTGAACGCCGGGGCGGGCGCCCCCCGCCTGCAATTGACGGAGATTCTCCGGGACAACCCGGCGGAGCCCCCCATGTTCTGCATGCTCCTCCGCAAGCACCTCTCCGGGGCCCGGGTGGCGGGCCTGACCCAGCCTCCCCTGGAGCGGCTGGTGAAAATTGAGTTCGACGCCTCCGACGAGCTGGGCCGGGCGGGCAGGCGGACGCTGGTGCTGGAGGCCATGGGCCGCAGGTCCAACCTGATCCTGCTGGACGGGGAGGGCCGGGTAATCGACAGCCTCCGCCGGGTGGACGCGGACATGTCCGCCGCGCGGCAGGTCCTGCCGGGCCTTTTCTACCAGCCCCCCGCCTCCACGGGGCGGCTTCCCTTCCTGGAGGAGACGGAGGAGGGCTTTGCCGCCCGCTTCGCCGCCGCGGCGGCGGAGAAGACCCTGGACGCGTTCCTGCTGGACCAGTACTTCGGCCTCTCTCCCCTCATGGCCCGGGAGCTCGCCTTCCAGGCCGCGGGGGATGTGGACGCCCGGGTCTTCCAAACGGAGGGCCCCGGCCCTCTGTGGCGGGCTTTGGAGGGCTTCCAGAACCGGGTCCGGGAGGAGCGCTTTACCCCCGTCTGCCTCCTCCGGGACGGCAAGCCCCTGGACTTCGCCTGCGTGCCCGTGGGCCAGTACGGCGGGGCGGCGGAGTGTGTGGCCTATCCCAGCTTTTCCGCCCTGCTGGACGCCTTCTATGAGGCCCGGGAAAAACAGGAGCGGGCCCGCCAGCGGGGGGCGGACCTCCTCCGGGCGGCCTCGACGGCCCGGGACCGCCTCCGGCGGAAGCTGGCCCTTCAGGAAAAGGAGTACGCCGAGACTCAGAACCGGGACAAGCTCCGCGTCCAGGGGGACCTGATCACCGCCAACCTCTACCGGATGGAGCGGGGCCAGGCCCGGCTGGAGTGCGAGAACTACTACGAGGCGGGCGCCCCGGCGTCTATCCCCCTGGACCCCCTGCTGACCCCCCAGCAGAACGCCGCCAAGTACTACAAGCGCTACGCCAAGGCCAAGACAGCGGAAAAGTACCTCCGGGAGCAGATGGACCTGGCCCGGCGGGATTTGGAGTACCTGGAAAGCGTCCTGGCGGAAATCGCCCAGGCGGAGACGGAGCAGGATTTCCTGGACATCCGCGCCGAGCTCCGGGAGGCGGGCTTCCTCAAGAAGCAAGGCGGGGGCAAAAAGGAAAAATCCCGCCCCGCCGCCCCCTGGGAGTTTTACACCTCCTCGGGCCTCCGGGTGCTGGTGGGCCGGAACAACCGCCAGAACGACAAGCTGACCTTGAAGGACGCGGACCGCCGGGACCTCTGGCTCCACACCCAGAAGATTCACGGCTCCCACGTCATCCTCCGCCGCGCCGGACGGGCCCCGTCGGAGGAGGATATTGCCGAGGCGGCCATGGTTGCCGCCTGGTTCTCCCAGGCCCGGGAGAGCGGGAACGTCCCGGTGGACTACACGGAGGTCCGGAACGTGAAAAAGCCCGCCGGAGCCCGGCCGGGCATGGTGATTTACACGACCTGCCGCACGGTGAACGTCACGCCGGAGGAGGCCGCCGTGAAGCGGCTGCGGGGGAAATGAAAATCCCGCGTTTTTAACAAGAGAGAAGGCCGCTGTCCGGCTTATGCCGGGCGGCGGCCTTCTGGGAAAATCCTCGTAAGCTGTCAATTTTTGGCGAGAGGCGCGCTATGTAACAGTCAAGCGGGAAAATGGACGCCAGCCCCCGCCGCCCGCTTCCGAAAGCGTGCCGAAGCGGGGCTATTCCGCGGAGGCTTCGGGATTCCCGGAGCCTCCGGAGTTTCCGGAACCGTCGGAGCCGCCGGACTCCTCTTCACCCTGGGAGATGTAAAGCTCTTCCGTTTGGATTTGGGCTTTTTTGAGATAATCCTTTGCCATGCCGATGTTCAGGTTGTCCAGTTCTCCCAGCGCGTCGGAAATGGCGTTGAAGGCGATAGCATACATTTTTTGGTAGTTTGGCATAGCAACCTCCGGTTTGGATATATTTTAGATATATTTTACATCTATATTTTGCATAATATCACAAAATAGGCTTAAAGTAAATATACAATAAATTTATTTTGAGGTTTTTATGGCAGTCAAAAGTTTATCTATTCGCATCGAAGATGAAATGTTGCATAAACTCCATGTCGTGTCTAATTACGAAGGTCGTTCCGCCAACAGCCAAATTCTCATTTTGATCCGGGACGCCGTGGAGGCCTACGAGGCCAAGCACGGTAAGATCGAGCTGGAAACGAAAAAAGAGCCTTGACGCTTGCCGGCTTTGCGAGGCCTAATATGAGTAGGAGCGGGCCTGTGTGTCCGCCCTTTTCCGCGCTGATAAAGAGACAGGCTGCCCGAATTGGACTCAGGGGCGGCGAAAGGAGAGGACGTTTCCCCCGCGCCCCTTCTTCTGCGCGGAAAACTGTAACCGTTTTGTCTCGAAATTCCGGCGGGCTCCGTGTTAGAATGGAGAAAAAAGGAGGACGCGGGTTATGGAAAGCTATTGCGGAAAAGACTGTGAATCCTGTACTTGGAAGGAACGGCTGCGCTGCGCCGGCTGTGAGGAGGGGATGGGGCGGCGTTTCTCCGGCCCCTGCGAAATCGCCGCCTGCTGCCGGGAGAAGGGGCACCAGCGCTGCGATACCTGCGGCCATGTGAGCGGCTGCCCCCGCTGGGCTGGACGGGACGAGGTTCCCGCCCGGGAGCTTCGCCGCCGGGAGGCGGAGCGGGCCCGGCAGGAAACCCTGGCGGAGCAGGCCCCCATTCTTGGGAAGTGGCTGTGGCTGCTGTTCTGGCTGGTGGTGCCCCGGGAGGCGGGAGGACTGCTGGCGGCTCTGCTGGGCCTGGTTTTCCCCTGGATGAACGGCTTGGGGACGGTGTTGGTTCTTGTCTGCGCCCTGGCCTCCGCGTTCTTTTTCTGGAAGCTGGGGCCGGCGCGGCAGGGATACCGCGCGGCCGCCCTGTGCCAGCTTGCCATCGTTGTCCTGAATGTCCCCGGTCAGTTCCTCCCGGAGGGGCACCCGGCCCTGACCGTGATCGGCCTGGGGGTCATCGGCCTGGGGCTCTATCGGAATTACCACGCCTATTCCGCCCACGCCCAGGCGCTGGACGAAGTGGACAGCGCTCTGGCGGAGGAGTGGCGGCGGCTCTGGAAGTACACCGTCTGGGACATGTGCGGGATAGCCGCCTCCATTTTGCTGCTACTGATGATCCCCGTTCTGGGCTTGCTGCTGGTTTTGGCCTGTAGTCTCGGGCTGCTGGTTTTGGCGGTACTGGAGATGGTATGCCTCTGGCGGACGGCCAAGGTATTCCGGGAATACCGGCCCCCGGAGACGCCGGAGGCTTGAGGCCAGGCGCGCGCCGGGCGGACCCCTGGGTCCGCCCGGTTTTTTCGGCCCGGAGCGTCCCCGCTCTTGACCCGGGGGGGATTTTGCCCTAAAATAGACGGGATACCATATGAACGACATAGAAACGGGTGACGCTATGAACGACTTCAACCAACGCTACATCGCCGCCCGGCGGCGGGTCATCGCCGGGGACCTCCGGCGGCTGAACGAGGCCCAGCGGCAGGCGGCCATGACCACCGAGGGGCCCCTCCTCCTCCTGGCGGGGGCGGGCAGTGGCAAAACCACCGTCCTAATTCAGCGGGTCTATAACCTGCTGACCTATGGCCGGGGCAGCGACTCCGACTTCGTCCCGGAGGGCGCGTCGGAGGAGGATCTGGCCTTCCTGGAAGCCTTCCCGGAGGGCGGCGCGCCCGGGGGGGGGGGGCGGGGCCGCGGGGGGGGG
>CATOKC010000044.1 GCA_951800675.1 uncultured Oscillibacter sp. | reverse complement strand
CCCTGGGGGAGGATACCTCCATCATGCGCACCACCACCCTGCCCTCCATGCTGGAGATTCTGGCCCGGAACTGCCACTACCGCAACAAAGCCGTCCGGCTCTACGAGCTGGGCCGGACCTACTTCCCCAAAAACGACGGCTCTGGCATGGCCGACGAGCCCAAGGTGCTGTCCCTGGGGGCCTATGGCGGCGGTATGGATTTCTTCGGGATGAAGGGAGCCGTGGAGGCCGTGCTGGAGGGCCTGCGCATCCAGAACCTCCGCTTTGAGGCGGAAGCCGGAAACCCCTCCTACCACCCGGGCCGCTGCGCCAAGGTTTACAGCGGCAATCGCCTCCTGGGCACGCTGGGGCAGATTCATCCCGCCGTGGCGGAGAACTATGATGTGGACTGCGAGCTCTACGCGGCGGAGCTGAACTTCAACGCCCTCTTTGACAGCATGGGCGGCGCTCCCATCTACCAGCCCCTGCCCCGCTTCCCCGCCGTCACCCGGGACATCGCCTTGGTCTGCGACAAGGACCTCCCCGTAGGCAGGCTGGAGGACTGCATCCGCCGGGGGGCCAAGGGCCTTTTAAAGGCCGTCAGTCTCTTCGACGTATACACCGGCAAGGGCGTGCCGGAGGGAAAGAAGAGCGTGGCCTTCAGCCTGGAGCTCCGCTCCGAAGACCGCAGTCTCACCGCGCAGGAGGCCGACGAGGACGTGAAGGGCATCCTGGAGCTGCTTTCCAAGGAGCTGAATTCCGTCCTTCGGTAAGCGGGGGGGCGGTTCAGTAAAAATCTTTCGTAAAAATCCCGCCGAAACCCTTTACAGTTTGCCGAAAAGCGAGTATACTAGAGGGGAATCAGAAAGGAAGGTGGTGTACCTATGGACGATTTCACCAGAAAATTCAACCTTGCCCTGGAAAAGGACGCGGAGATTCATCAGATTCTCTCCACCGTATACAAATCCTTGGAGGAGAAGGGCTATAACCCCATCAACCAAATTGTGGGCTATATTCTGTCCGAGGACCCCACCTATATCACCAACCACAACAACGCCCGGACCCTGATCCGCAAGATCGACCGGGACGAGCTGTTGCAGGTATTGGTGCGGAAGTATCTGGGCCAGTAACAAAAAGAGTTACAAATTGTCATCAATTTCGACACGCATCCCGTGGAGCACGGTCAGCCGCCCCCCAAGGCGGCGGCCGGATTCCACGGGATTTTTTGCGTTTTTGTCAGAGCTGCCCTAAAGTCCCCTTAGTTTTTCGTCAAAATGCTTAGAACAGAATGTTGACAAAATGGGAAAAAGATGTTACAATTTGGTTACAAAATTTTTCGGGGAGGTTTTTATGGCTGGAAGCAAGAACAGCAAAACCGAGGGCCTTATGTATAAGGGCCATCCGCTTCGCCGGGCAGGCAACCTGATCTACTACGGCACGATGGCTGAGAAATATATCATCATGATGCAGGTGCTGGACACCAAGAAGGAGCAGGACCTGGACCTGGCCTCCAAGGTCTCCATCCAGCTCCAGCTCACGGACCCGGAGCTGAAATCCCGGGACCGTGTGGTCAAAAGGAGCGAAAAGGACAGCCTCTACGCGGCGATGGACATTGCCACCGTTTGGCTGAACCGGGCTCTGGCGGGCAAGGAGAGATAAAGCCGGCCGCTTACCCCAACCGTTTTACAAAAGATACGAGAAAGGAAGCAACCACTTATGAATCGACTTGCGAGAACCGCCGCCAAACTTCTGGCGCTCACCATGATTTCCACGATGTTCCTCACCGTCACGGCCTTCGCCGCGGAGGGAGACCCCCTGGTGGTGGGCATCGGCAAAACCACCGGCTCCTCCCTCCGCCTCCGGTCCGACCCGTCCCTGGACGCCTCCGTTATTACCATGCTGAACAAGGACTGGACCATCGCCGTCCTGGGTGAGGCTGACGGATGGTACCACGTGGCCCACAACGGAGACGACGGCTACGTCTCCGCCGAGTTCTTCACCATGAGCGAGGAAACCGAGTTCGAGTACTACGGCCGGATCAATGCCCGGGGCGTCAACGTCCGGGCGGAGGCCAGTATCGACAGCGAAATCGTGAACAACCTGGGCCTGGGCTCCGGCGTCACGGTTACCGGCATTGAAAACGGCTGGTATCACATCGCTGGTACATACGGCGAAGGCTGGGTCCGCAGCGACTATATCAGCCTGACCAACGAGACCCCCCTCACCCCCGGCGCCAGCGTGGGCGACAGCGGCATCGTGGACTTTGCCCGGCAGTTCCTGGGTACCCGGTACAGCTACGGCGGCGCGGCCCCCGGCGGATTCGACTGCTCCGGCTTTACCATGTATGTGTACAAGCAGTTCGGCGTCTCCCTGCCCCACACGGCCACCGGCCAGTGGCAGAGCGGCCTGGGCACCCGGGTGTACAGCCTGGGCGAGCTCCAGCCCGGCGATCTGGTGTTCTTCAACGATCCCAAGCGGAACGCCGGTAAAGCCTGCTCCCACGCGGGCATCTACATCGGCGGCGGCCAGATGATTCACTCCTCCTCCTCCCGGAGCGGCGGCGTCATCTACTCCGACCTGACTGACGGCTATTACAATACCTACTTCGTGGGCGGCATCCATATCTAACATTTGGACAAGCTCAAGGCGGTGCGGTTTTTACCGCGCCGCCTTTTTGCGTCTCCTTCAGTTCAGGGGAATCTCCGCCGTGCCCCATCGGACGGCCACGGCCTTGCTGAGGTCAATGGGGGTCTCAAAGGGACCATATTCCTCGTTCCAGTTCTCGCCGCCGCTCCCCACGGTATCCTTCAAAAAGACCTCGCTCCCATCCACCATTACCACGGAGAGGGCCGCGCCGGGGTAAATCCCCTCCCTGGGTTCCGACCAGCTGTGGCGAATCCGCATCCCCAGGGGGGACAGCCGCAGATACTCCATGGTCATGGTCCCGCAGTCCGCGTCCTCCACCGTCACCCCGGCCACGTCCGGCGTCAGGCTCTCGACGCCGCCGGAGTGGGCCCCGATGTTGAAATCCCAGCCACCGGTGAGAACGGGCGTGTAAATTTTGTCCGGGCTCTGGACCCAGAGGCCGGGAATGTGGAGAATTTTGTCCGCCCCGTCGCAGAGGTCCGTACCCTCCAGGGACCAGAGGCGGATTGCGGCGGTGAGGACATTGTCCGTGGGATCGTCGTTCAGCCACGTGTAATCCATCGTGCAGAGCACATCCTGCCCAGCGCTGTCCGTCAGGGTGAAGCGCTCCTCAAGGGTGTCGCCGAAGAGCTGGTAATAGCCCTCGTCCTCGCCGTAGTCCGGCAGGACCGTGCCCTCCGGAGCCTTGATTTCCAGCATCAGGTAGTAAAAATCCTGGTCCCCGAAGGCCGCCAGGGGGGTCATGGTAGTCCCGTTGGCCTCCGCCGCCGGGAGCTCTTGGCTCAGGGCCTCGATGATCTCCAGTTGGGTTTCATCCAGCCGTCCGAAATAGCGCTCCCACAGCGTCCCCGCCGCCACGGCGGAGCCCGCCAGCACCACCGCCGCCAGCGCCGCCGCCAGGCCCATCCTGCCCCAGCGTACGGGACGGCGGGCAGGTAGGTCCTCCTTCCGCAGCAGGGCCTCCGTCAGGGCCTCCCGGCCCGCCGGTGTATAGCGCACCCGGTTCAGCTCAGTCTGAAAAACATTCTTGTCCATCACTGCCTCCTAACATGGTCCTCAGCTTCGCCTTGCCCCGATAGAGATAGGTGCTGACCTGGGCGGGCCGGCAGCCCATCAGGGTGGCGATTTCGTCAACTCCGTATTCCTCGTAATAGCGCAGGTAAACGGCTTGCCGGTACTTCTCCGGCATGGCCAGCACCGCCTCCAGTACCGGGCTCTCCCCCGGCTCCGGCGTGGTGACCGCCGCGTCCGCCGCCGCCTCAAGAGAGACCCGCCGCCGGGCCCAGGCGGATTTTTTCAGGTCCTTGCAGCAGTTGACCGTCACCCGCAGAACAAAGGCCCGCTGACGGTTGGGGTCCGGGAAGCGCTCCGGACGGGTCAGCAGCTTCAAGAGCACCGTCTGGCACACGTCCTGGGCGTCCTGGGGATTGCCGGTCCAGGTGTAAGCCACCCGGAGGACCGTATCCGCCCAGCGCTCCACCAGCGCCTCCGCCTCTTGGCTGGTATAGGTGATCTGTTCCGTAGTATCATCTCCTTTTGAACGGCCGTTCTGCTGATAAAACGAATCAGGGGTGGGAAATCTCACAGTATCCGGGAAAATTTTTCACGCAACCGGGCCGGTTGCGGGCCGGGTTGGTGGACGCAACCGGCGCAACCTGCTATACTGGGGACCATGAAACATGTTCCGACTTACTTGAGGGGGGATATATAAATGCGTATTTCCGAAATCATCAAGCAGGCCCGGGAGGGCTTGGGGCTGACCCAGGAGGACCTGGCGGAACGGTTAGAGGTCAGCCGCCAGGCGGTCAGCAAGTGGGAGCTGGGGGCCTCGGTCCCCAGTCCGGAGAATCTGGCGCTTTTGGAGGAGGTGCTGGGGGTCAGCTTCCCCGCGCCGGAGGAGGCCGCCGCCCTTCCCGAGCAGGAACCCGGTACCGCAGAGAAAGCGCCTTTTTGGAACTGGAAGCGGATGACGCTCCTGGTCCTGGGGGTGCTGGTTGTGCTGGCCCTGCTGGCAAACGTGATGTTTGTGCTGCTTGTGGGGGGCGCCGGGGACACCCGCGCGGACGCGCCCCGGCCCTCGGAGCCGTATATTTCCGGCGTTTACTTCTTCAACGAGGACGCCGGTGAGCTCCAGCATGACCCCCAAGCCGGAGCCGGGTGGTATCTGTTCGACCCGGACTCCCGGGTCTATCTCCTGGTGACGTTTGAGGATGGGACAGAGAATACGGTCAGCGCCGTCTCGTTGTTCCTGACCCCCACGGGGACGGAGACTCTGGAATACCGGGAACAGCTTGCGGTTCAGTCGGCGGGGGAGGGCCGGGACTTCGCCCTCTTCGCCTGGGACATCCCGGAGGAGCTGACAGCGCATTTGGAAATCGTATTGGAGTGCGGCGGCGGGGACCGGGTCACGGAGACACTGGGCGTGGCTACCCCGTACCCGGAAGCCCCGGAAGAGGCGGAAACCCTGACCATTCCCAGCGGGGTCGTGCTCTTTATGGACGAGCCTTATAGGGTGCTGCGGGCCTCCGGCGCTCCCGAGGGGGAGATCGTCTGGACCTCGTCAGACCCCGCCGTCGTGGAGGTCACCGACATCGGAGCCCTCTTCCCCGTCAGCCCCGGCGCGGCCACCGTCACCGCAGAGTGGAACGGCCGGACCGCGGAATGCCAGGTCGAGGTATTTACGGGAACCGAACCCACGGATGTGCCCGGCGTAAGCAAAGTAGTGCGGTAAAAAAAATCAGGGCCTTGATGGCCCTGATTTTTCGCGTCTCAAAAACTCTGTTGCCGTCGCTCCGGCCCGGTTTTCCGCCAGACAGCCAGAGCGCGCAAAAGCTCTTTTTGCCTACTTTTTCTCTCGAGAAAAAGTAGGTTAACCTTCCTCCGCCAGTTTCCGCCCCATGAGCACTCCCATGGCGGAGGACATCATCAGCCCTCTCGTCCAGCCGGAGGAGTCCCCCAGGCAATGGAGGCCCTGTAAGCTGGTGTTGAAGTCCGTGTCCATCTTCACCCGGTTGGAGTAGAACTTCAGCTCCGGGGAGTACAGCAGCGTCTCGTAGGAGGCGAAGCCCGGCACCACGTAGTCCATGGCCTGGATGAAGTTGATGATGTTCACCATGGCCCGGTAAGGCATGGCGGCGGTGATATCCCCCGCTACCACGTCCGGCAGGGTGGGCCGGATGTTGGACTGGGCCAGCTCCTTCTGCCACGTCCGCTTGCCGTCCAGAATGTCGCCGAAGCGCTGGACCAGAATCTGGCCGTTGCCCAGCATGTTGGTCAGCTCCCCCACTTTCCGGGCGTAGGCGATGGGCTGGTTGAAGGGGACGCTGAAATTATGGGAGCAGAGGATGGAGAGGTTCGTGTTGTCGCTTTTGAATTCCTTATAGGAGTGGCCGTTGACCACCGCCAGGTCGTTGTCGTAGTTCTCCTGGCTGACAAAGCCTCCGGGATTCTGGCAGAAGGTCCGCACCTTGTTCTTGAAGGGCTTGGGCCAGCCCACCAGCTTGGACTCGTAGAGGACCCGGTTCACCATCTCCATGACCTCGTTCCGCACCTCTACCCGGACGCCGATGTCCACGGTGCCGGGAGCGTGGGCGATGTTGTGCTCCGCGCAGAGGTTCTCCAGCCAGTCCGCCCCCCGACGGCCGGTGGCCACCACGGTGTGTTTGGCGTGAATCTCAAAATCCTGGCGGCGGTCGGAGACCGTGACGCCCTTGCAGACGTCGTTCTCCAAAATGAGGTTTTGGCACTCGTAGCCAAAGAGGATCTCCACGCCGTTCTCCTGGAGATAGCGCTCAATGCCGAGATAAATGTCGTGGGCCTTCTCCGTACCCATGTGGCGGATGGGACAGTCCACCAGCTTGAGGCCCGCCTGGATGGCCCGCTTGCGGATTTCCTTCCGGTCCTCCGGGTATTCCAGACCCTCGATATGGGTGTCCGCGCCAAAATCCAGGTAAATTTTATCGGCGTAGTGGATGGTCTCCTGAGCCAGGTCCGTGCCGATGAGGGTGGGCAGATCCCCGCCCACCTCATAACTCAGCGACAGCTTCCCGTCGGAGAAGGCCCCCGCGCCGGAGAAACCGGTGGTAATATGGCAGTAGGGCTTGCAGTTTACGCACTTGTTGGTCTGGCTTTTGGGACAGCGGCGGTTTTCAATGCTCTGTCCCTTTTCCACCATGACAATTTTCTGCCTGCTCCCTTTTTTCAGCAGCTCCAGGGCGGTGAAAATACCGGCGGGGCCCGCGCCCACGATGACGACGTCTGCGTTCATAGCGGCTTCTCCTTTTTATCCATTCGTTTCCTTTGCTGGTTCTGCCCTCTTGGCCGAGAGGTCCTTGGCCCGCCGGACAATGGTCCAGGGGGGCACCGGCCGGGGGAGCTTCATGCGGAAGATGCTCTGAGGCGTCCGGGGCTCGAAGAGGGGCAGACCGTCCCCGTCCGCCATCTCCGGAACCATCATTTCAAAGGGCCGCACGCCCGGTCCCACCAGCTCCACCGTGTCTCCGGTCCGGAACTTGTTGCGGAGGGACAGCATAGCGTTTCCCTCGCCGTCGCAGTCCGTGACGATGGCGGCCACCTGCCATTCCCGGACGTACCGGGCGTCGTCGTAATACTGGCCCGGCGGGCCATAGAAAAAGCCGGTGGAGTAGGGACGATGGCTGACACGCTCCACCTCATCCCGCCAGGTGGGGTCCAGAGGCTCTCCCGTTGCCAGGGCGTCCAGGCCGTGACGGTAGGCGGCGGTAACCACGGCGGCGTAATAGGCGGACTTGGCCCGGCCCTCGATTTTCAGGCTGTCCAGGAATTGCAGGTCCTCCAAATGGTCAATCATGCACATATCCCGGGAGTTCAAAATGTAGGCCCCCTGGCCGTCCTCCTCAATGGGGAAGAACTCACCGGGGCGTTTCTCCTCCACAAGGGCGTATTTATACCGGCAGGGCTGGGCGCAGGCTCCCCGGCTGGAGTCCCGGCCCGTCATGTAGTTGCTCAGGAGGCACCGGCCGGAGTAGCTGACGCACATGGCCCCATGGACAAAGGCCTCCAGCTCCAAAGAGGCGGGGGTTTTGTCCCGGATGGTACGAATCTCCTCCAGGCTCAGCTCCCGGGCCAGAATCACCCGGGAGGCCCCGGCGTCGTGCCAGGCCCGGGCGGTCTCGTAATTGGTCACCCCGGCCTGGGTGGAGACGTGGCGGGCCACGTGGGGCGCGTATTTCCCCGCCAAATGGAAGGCCCCCAAATCCGCCAAAATCACAGCGTCCACCCCAGCGGCCTCCAAGCGTTCCAGGTGGGCGGGGAGACGGTCCATCTCCTCATTTCGGGGCATGGTGTTGACGGTGCAGTGGACCCGGACGCCGTGGGCATGGGCGAAGGCCACGGCCTCCGCCAGGCCCTCGGGGGAGAAATTCCCCGCGAAGGCCCGCATGCCAAAGTCCGTTCCCGCCAGATACACCGCGTCCGCGCCGTAGAGGACCGCCATGCGGAGACGCTCCGGGTCCCCCGCCGGGGCCAGGAGTTCCGGCGTTTTAATTTCCATAGTACTCGGCGCTGTTCACGAAGTTCACGTGTTCGTTGTAGGTTTCGAAGTAGTGGTGCTTTTCGTCCTTGCCCAGGGCGTAGTAATAGTAGCCCGTCTCCTCCGGCTCCAGTGCGGCCTCAATGGCCGCCAGGCCGGGGTTGGCAATGGGCGTGGGCGGCAGACCCGGGTATTTGTAGAGGTTATAGGGCGTGTCCGTCTCCAGATCCGTCTGGGTGATGGCCCCCTCGTGACCCGGTAGGCCGTAGAGCAGGGATGCGTCCACCTGCAATAGGCCGTTGGTCCCGGCTTTGTTTCCGGGGCCGTCCAGGCGGTTGTAGATGACGGAGGCGATGCGGGCCTGGTCGGTGCCGTCGGTCTCCCGTTCGATGAGGGAGGCAATGGTGATGATCTTTTTCAGGTCGTAGCCCTTGGCCTCCCAGGCGGCCAGCAGCTCGTCGTCCAGCTTGCTGTTGAAGTTTTTGATGAGGCGGTTCAGAGCGCCTACGGGCTTTTCGTTCACATAGAACTCGTAGGTGTCCGGGAAGAGGAAGCCCTCCAAGCGGCTGATGTCCTCGGACTCATTGTCAATGAAGTCGTAGTCAAAGTCGGCGGTCTGGGCCGCCTCTGTGAGGGCCGCTTCCGTGTTGACGCCGTTTTTCGCCAGCACGGCGATGGTCTGGGCCACGGTGTAACCCTCGGGAATTGTGACCTGGACGGTTTCCGCCGTCATGTTTCCGGCGGCGCTCCGCATACCCAGCACCAGGGCGTGGTAATCCATGTCCGTGTTCAGGGCATGGGAGCCCATGCCGATTTTTTCCTCCGCGTTGGTGATG
Source organism: uncultured Oscillibacter sp. (assembly GCA_951800675.1). Next base: position 14,946 of record CATOKC010000044.1, on the reverse strand, counting down.
TTGGCGTAGAGCTTGAAGAACCAGGGGTACTCGATGAGCCCCGCCGCCTTCAGCTTGTCGGCCACGGTGTCTACGGTGTCCTCGGAGGACACCTCCACCACCATCTCCACAGGCGGGGCCCCCGCCCGGTTGAAGGAGCAAAAATCGCTGAACAGCAGCCACCCGGCACAGCCCAGCAGCGCGGAAGCCAGGGCCACAAAAATCAGGTGCAGCAGCATAAACAAAAGCGGGTGCATCCGCCGCCGCTTCCGGCGGCGCTTTCGCTGGGGGGGACGCTGGGAAGCGCGGGACGGCGGTTCCCGGCGGACCTGTCCGGCGTCCCAGCTGGCGGTGTCGCTGTTGTGGAATTCGGCCATGTTGAAAAACCTCCTTGCGTGCGGCGCGCCCCGGAAAACATCTCCTCGAAAAAAGGACGAGGCAAATTTTCAGGGGGCCAGGCTCCCGACGGAGGCCGGGAGCATAGAATATCTCAAATCCAAGGTCCTGACGCCGCGGTCCGCGGCCCCGGGTCCAAAGAAAGGTGACTGATTATGTGCTTTAACAACGGAAACGACAATGGCTGCCTGTGGATCGTACTCATCATCATCCTGTTCTGCTGCTGCGGCTGCGGCGGCGGAAACAGCTGGGGCTGGGGCGGCAACAACTGGGGCGGCGGATGCAACTGCGGCTGTGGCTGCGGAGGCTGCAACAGTGGATGCAACTGCGGCTGTGGCTGCGGAGGCTGCAACGGCGGATGCAATTGCGGGTGCAACTGCGGATGCAACGACTCCTGCTGCTAAGCACCGGCGGACAGGGCGGGACGCTTCGCGTCCCGCTTTTGCCCGCTCCTCAGCGGGACAAGCGGTTCAAAACGATGGTCAAAACCTCTTGGTGGATATCCTCCGGCGTCCGGGTCGTGCCGCCCTTGGCGCAGTTCACCACGGCCCAGCCCTGAGCCTGGGCGATTTCCCCGGCACATTCCCGGCAGCGGCGGAGGTAGTCCCCGTCCTGCTCGTGGATGTCGGCAGCGGTGTGGGTCTCCGCCTCCCGTCGGCGCATGAGCCGGCTTGCCGCCTCGGTGGGCATGTCCAGATACAGGACAATATCCGGCTCTGGAAGCCCGAAGCGGCGGTATTCCAGGTCGAAGAGCCAGTTCAAAAACGCCCACCGCTCCCCCTCCGGGAGCTTGGATGCCTGATGAACGGCGTTGGACGTGGTATAGCGGTTCGCCACCACGACGCCGCCGGACTCGTAGAACCCGCCCCAGTCCTCTTTGTAGGAGGCAAAGCGGTCTATGGCGAACATGGCGGAGGCGGCGCAGGCGTTCACGTCCCCGGGGGCTCCCCCCAGGGCGCCGTGCAGGTACAAATTAGCCGGCTCGGCAAAGGGGTTGCCGTACCGGGGAAAGTCGATCTCCCGGCAGAAAATGCCCCGGGCCTCCAAGCCCCGCAGCAGCAGCCCCGCCTGAGTAGCCTTGCCGGAGCCGTCGGTGCCCTCCAAAACAATCAGCGTTCCGCTCATTTCCGCCCCCTTTCCTTCCGCACGTGGACCAGGAACAAGGGCAGCTTCATCATCCGCTTTGCCCGCCGGGGGTTTTTGCACAGGCGGTAAAACCACTCCAGACCATGGTCGGACCAGAATTTCGGCGCCCGCTCCACCACGCCGGCGAACACGTCCAAGCTGCCCCCCAGACCGCAGAGGAGGCGGGCCCCGGTCGTCTCGCCGTGCTTCGCCATCCAGAGCTCCTGCTTCGGGGCTCCCAGGCAGACGAACACACAGTCTGCCCCGCTGGCCCGGACCGCCTCTGCCACGGCGCTGTCCTCCTGAAAAAAGCCGTTGTGGGTTCCGGCAATCCTCAAGCCGGGGTACTTGGCCGTCAGTTTTTCTCCCGCTTTCTCCGCGACACCGGATTGGGCCCCCAGGAGATAGAGGGACAAGCCCTCCTTCGCCATGCCCTCCATCAGCCCGGCGGCAAACTCGATGCCGGGGACCTTTTCTTTCATGGGCGTGCCCAGCATTTTGGCCCCAATCACCACGCCGATACCGTCAGGCAGCACCAGGTCCGCCCCGTTCACCGCCTGCCGCGCGGCTAGATTCTCCCGGCAGGTTTCCACAATTTCCGGATTGGGCGTTACCACATAGTGGGTCCCGGGGCTGTGAAGCAGCTCCAACCCCCGGTTTACCGCCTCTTCCATGGTCACATTGTCAAAGCCGACGCCCAGCACATCAATCCGCACGCCTTCACCTCATTTACACAAGCTGCCATACCGGCATATTATTGCCATTTTATCTACATTATAGCATAGCTCAGACCTCTTGTCCATCGGCAAATGCCGTTCCGGCCGTCTTACCCCTTATGGGATAGGGAAGCTGCGCCAGCACCACCGCCGCCAGCATCAGGCCGCAGCCCAGGTACTCCCGACCCGTCATGCGGCTGCCCAGGATGACGGCCCCGGCCACGGCGGCGAAGAGGGACTCCATGCTCATCAGCAGGGAGACCACCGCCGGATTGGAATCCTTCTGGGCCAGGATCTGGAGGGTGTAGGCCACGCCGCTGGAAAAGACGCCCACATACAGAACCGGCCCCAGGTATTCAGGCAGCAGCTCCAGAGGCGGCAGGACCTCCGTCAGCGCTCCGGCGGCGGAGAGGACGGTCATGACCAGGAACTGGACACAGGACAACGCCACGCCATCCACCTTGTTGGTAAAATGGTCCACCACCAGAATCTGTGCGGTGAAGCAGAAGGCGCACACCAATACATAGAGGTCTCCGCCGGTGACCGTCAGCTCCTCGGTGACGCAGAGGCAGTACAGCCCCCCCACCGCCAGGGCCACTCCCAGCCACAAAGCCCGGGGTACCCTTTTTCCCAGGGCCAGCCCCGCCAGGGGCACCAGGACAATGTACAGCGCCGTAATAAATCCCGCCTTGCCGGGGGTGGTGGTCTCCAAGCCCTTTTGCTGGAAGAAGCTGGCCACCGACAGCGCCACGCCGCAGCAAAGGCCCCCCAGAATCAAATCCCGGCTGGACCCGGCGGGGGCGGACGCCTCTCCCCTGCTCCGCCGCCACGCGGCCCGGAGACCGCAGAGGCCCAGAAGAAAGACGAAGGCGATGACTGCCCGGGCGGTGTTGAAGGTAAAGGGCCCCATGTATTCCGCGCCCACGCTTTGGGCCACGAAGGCGGTGCCCCAAATCATGGCGGTGACCAGGGGCAGGACGTTTTGACGAACTCGGTTGATTTTCATTTTTCTTGCTCCATGTTCTCTTCTGTGATATACTAAATCCATTCGCGGCCCAGGGCCGCACAAATCAGTATTCTAACACCGAGGTGAGAAAATGGCAAGGCTTTCCCGTGAATTCTACGCCCAGGACACCCTGGAGGCCGCCCGGGCCCTGCTGGGCAAGGTGCTGGTCCGCCGCCTGGACGGCGAAATCCTGGCGGGCCGCGTCGTGGAGACGGAGGCCTACGTGGGCCGCCGCGACAAGGCCTGCCACGCCTACGGCTACCGCCGGACGGCCCGGACGGAGACCCTGTTCTCCAAGCCGGGGACGGCCTATATCTACCTCATTTACGGCATGTACCACTGCCTGAACTTCGTCACGGAGCCGGAGGGAGAGCCCGCCGCCGTGCTCCTCCGGGCCCTGGAGCCCCTGGCGGGAACGGAGACCATGGCCCGCCTCCGCTATGGGGACAAGCCCCTGACGGCTTACCGGAGGAAGAATTTCCTCAACGGCCCCGGCAAGGTCTGCCAAGCCCTGGCCCTGACCCGGGCGGAGAACGGGCTGGATTTGACGGGGGACACGCTGTTCCTCTGCGACTGCCCGGAGGACGTCGGGCTGGCCCCCCTCCCGGCCCCGCGGGGGGAGCGAATGGTTTCCGGACCCCGGATCGGGGTGGACTACGCGGAGGAGGCCCGGGATTTTCCCTGGCGCTTCCGGCTGGTAAAGGAGGAGTGAGCCATGTTTTTCTTTGATATGGACGGGGTGCTGACGGACTCCAACGGCATCTGGAAGAAGGTGGACCGGGAATTTTTGGGCCGCCGGGGGATGAAGTACACCCACGCCTATTACGAGGGCGTGGCCCATGTGCCCCTGCCCCAGGCGGCGGTGTTCACCAAGGCGTTCTGCAAGCTGCCGGAGTCCTGCGAGGAGATTGTCGCTGAGTGGATGGAGCTGGCGGCGGACTCCTATGCCCGCGTGCCGGTGAAGCCCGGCGTCCGGGCCTATTTGAAGCAGTGCAAAACGGAGGGACGGAGGATGGCGGTGGTCACCTCCAGCGTGCCGGAGCACTGTCACATGGCCCTGGAGGCCCTGGGGCTGGAGAAATACTTTGAGCGGGTGACCTTCGCTCAGGAGCTGGGGCTGGAGAAGCGGAAGCCGGAGGTCTGGCAGGCCGCCGCCAAAGCCGCTGGGGTCCGGCCGGAGGACTGCACTGTCTTTGATGACAGCCTGGCCGCCTGCCAGGGAGCCCGGGCGGCCAGGATGCGGGTCGTGGGGGTCTATGATGGGCTTTTCGCCCAGGACGAGACGGAGATGCGGGGCTACTGCGATGTTTATATCAAGAGCTTTGAGGAGCTACTTTACTCAAAAGGATCGTAACCCAACGTACTTCCTCGCGCTCTGGCCCCCTGGAACGAAACCAAGCGGAAGCGGCGGCGGTAAAATTTGGTGATGCCTATGGATTCTTTAACGAACGCGCTTCTCTCCTCCCGGGAGGAGGGAGAACAGCTGGCTGGGGGAGCCTTCAGCGGAGAAATGGCGGAGAGACTGGACCTCTCGGACCTCACCTTCCGGCAGACCCGCTTTGCCCGCTGCCAGTTTACGGACTGCAATTTCAGCGGCGCGGCCTTTTACGGCTGCGAATTCGAGGACTGCGCTTTCACCGGCTGCCGCTTTCCTGTGAGCTTTTGGAAGGACGCCGCCCTCTCCGGCTGCAAGGCCGAGGGAGGAGACTTTCGCAAGGCCCGCTTCAAGGACTGCGCGCTGGCCCGCCTCCGCCTCCGCTGGGCCAACCTCACGGGGGCCCTCTGGGAGCGCTGCGCCTTGACGGACTGCGATTTGACGGAGAGCGGCTGTCAGGAGCTCCGGGCGGTAAAAACCACGCTCCAAACCGTTGATTTCACCCAGGCGGACCTGTTCCGGGCCGTTCTCAAGGGGACGGACCTCTCCGGCTGTACCTTGGACGGCGTGACCCTCTCCGCCTCCTGCCAAGAGCTCCGGGGCGCAATGATCCACGCCTCCCAAGCGGCGGTCGTGGCCCGGATTTTGGGCATTGAGATTGTAGATTAAGCGAATATGCTGGCTATGGGTCCAGTCTCTACTTTCCTCAGCCGGGAAAGCTGTACAAATGTCGCGGGAGGGCCGATTATCCGGCCCGCCCGCACTTTCGCTTTATATGGCCTTTTGCCATTCCGGCGGGCAAGCCCGCCCCCGCATCTATCTACACCATCCCCGCCCGCCGCATGGCGGCTTTTTTGCCTTGCCGCAGCTCTTGCCGCGAAGCCGTCTCCGGGCGCGGGAGGAGGTATCCTGCGGGACCCTCCGGGTCCCTATTTCATCAGCCGTAGAAATAGCGGAACAGGTCCTCGAAGGGGTTGCCGTAATATCCGCCGTTTCCGCTGTTGTCGTTCCGGTTTCCGGGATATTGCTGGGTTTGCTCCTGCTGGACTTGCTCCTCCTTGGGAGCCGCGCCCCAGGTGATCTCCACGGTGGCGGAGCCCTCGGGCCGGTATACCTCCAGGGTGGCGGTATCTCCGGCGGAGTACTTCTTCTTCGCCAGGTTCAAATCCTCCACAGATTTCACCGCCATATCGTCCACCTTGGTAATCACGTCGCCCATTTTCAGTCCCGCCTTGTCGGCGGCGCTGTCCGGCTCCACATAGTTGATGAACACGCCGGAGGTGACCTCGTAGTGGAACTGGGCGGCCCAGTTCTCCGTCATGGTCTGGGGGGTAATGCCCAGATACGCCCGGTTGGACACGTATCCGTTGGTCATGATATCCTTTACCATGGAAAACACGTCGTTCATGGGAATCGCAAAGCCCAGGCCCTCCACGGTGGTTCCATTGGAGGACTGCGAATACTTGGCGGAGACGATGCCTACCACCTCGCCGTACTGGTTGAAGAGGGGCCCGCCGGAGTTTCCGGGGTTGATGGAAGTATCCGTCTGGATCATGTTAAAGGGCGTCCCGTCCACGTTGATGGCCCGGTCCACGCAGGAGACCATGCCGCCGCTCATGGAGAAGGTCAGCTCTCCCAGAGGATTGCCGATGGCCAGCACGTGGTCCCCCACGTTCAGCTCGCCGCTGTCCCCCAGGGTGACGGGCTGGAGGTTCTCCGCCTCCACCTTGATGACGGCGATGTCATAGTCCTCTTCCCCGCCGATATACTGCGCGGAAAATTCGTCGCCGTTGTACATCGTCACCGTCACGGTTTCCGCGCCCTTTACCACGTGGTAGTTGGTGAGGATATAGCCGTCCTCGCTCAGCACGAAGCCGGACCCGGCGGAGGCCGTCTCCACCGGCTGGCCGTAGAAATTGTATCCAGCGGTGGCGGAGGTGCGGATGGATACCACGCTGTTGACATTGGCCGCGTAGACCTCCGCGTCGCTCAGGGGTGTTTTCCCGTCCACCTCCCGGAGGGACACTTGGGTGGCGGGGCGGCTGGAGACGTTGATCTCGCTCTTGTTCCCCCCGCCGTAGTGGGAGGCGGCCCACACGGCCCCGCCGCCCGCCGCGCCGCCAAGCAGGGCGCAGCTCAGGGCCAGGGCGGCGATCTTCAAGCCGAGGCGGTTTTTCTTCACGGGCTTCCACTCCATTTCGGGCCCCTGGGGGCCGGGCTGTTCACCTGGACGGACGGTTTCCCGCTGGTGGGAAAGCTCGCTGCCGTCCTTGCGGTAGGTGTAATGGTACAGATTGTGTTCGTCGTTATACATAATCGGTTTCCTCCTTCATTATGTATCCCGGTTCTTCCTTTCTTAGAAGCTAAGATAACAGGGATTCATGTCGAACGTGTGAACTGGGATTGTCTGGTTTTTGAATTTTGGGGAATTTCACCGCTTCCTGGCTGGCGGCTCCCTCGATTTGATGAGCTTAGTATAGGCGAAAGAACTTAAAACTTACTGAAAGAAGTTTGAAGGATTTTTGAACATGGATCCTCTTGCCAACGCTGGGCGGCTGTGCTATCATAGAGGCAGGAAGTTCCCGGTCGATGGACCGGCATGGGTCTGGAGGAGAAGCCGTGCGCAAAACGGCCGGAGTCGCCCATGCCCATACTTACGAGAAACATCCGTCGATCTGTACGGCAAAAAATCACGGCCGCACGGTCAGGATACGGGTAACGTTTTTATTTTATCAGGAGGTCATTGATTATGAAACTGAAACGGCTCTTGCTTTGCGTCCTGGCCCTGGCCCTGCTGACGCTTCCCGTCTCCGCCCACGGCCATCACGGCGGCTGCCACAACCGTCCCGTCCGCCCCTCCCAGCCGGTCAACCCCACCGTCACCGTCTGCAAGACCGCGGGCTGCGCCATCGCCGGGCGGCACGCTCACAACGGAGTCACCTACTGCGGCTATGCCCACGAAAGCGGCGTCTGCGACAACAACTGCCGGGCCCTCTGCACGCTGGAGGGCTGCCCCGATACCGGGCGGCACACCCACAACGGCGTCACTTACTGTGGTTACGACCACGAAAGCGGCTTTTGCGACGGCGCCTGCCGGGAGCTTTGTCCCGTGTACAACTGCCCCATTGACGGGCGGCATACCCATAACGGCGTGACCTACTGCGGCTATCCCCACTCCGGCGGCTTCTGCGACGGCGCCTGCCGCCCCCTCTGCACTGCCGACGGCTGTACCATCGAGGGACGGCACGACCACAACGGCGTCCGCTGCTGCGGCTACTACCATCTGGATGGCTTCTGCGACGGCACCTGCCGGGCCCTCTGCCCCGTGGAGGGCTGCGCCGTCGCCGGACGGCACACCCACAACGGCGTCGCCTACTGCGGCGACGGCCATGCCCACGGCTTCTGCGAGGGCGTGTGCCATTAAATCGCCAATCCATCTCCGGGACCGCTTCACGGCGGTCCCGTTTTTTTGTCAGAATTTTCATCCTTCCAGTCCGCGCATACTCTCTCCATCCCGGCGCACACTAGAAGGGCGCTGACGAGGCACAACGAACCCTCTCTCCTTTTCCCGCGGAAACGCGTTGAGGGGACAGGCGGGACAGCCCCTCAGCGCTTTAGAGCCTGTTTCGCGCTCCCCGCTTACGCGAAATGGCGAAACAGGCTCTCAAAAAAAATCTTCACGCGGGAGGACGAAACTCATGACCAAGGACTGCACCAACGGCGGCTGTGCCTGCACCCCCAACCAAAGCATCAAATGCACGGTAAACAACTGCGCCCACCACTGCCAGGATTCCGGCTACTGCGGCCTGAACACCATCCAGGTGGGCACCCATGAGACCAATCCCACCATGGTGGAATGCACCGACTGCCAGAGCTTCAAGCTGAAATAAGCGAACGGTTCCCCTCCCTTCCCGGGCCCTCCGGGAAGGGATACATAGAAAGGAGGCGGCGGCATGAAAGCAGCCTGGACGGCCCGGCTGGCGGGCGGCGCGGCGGGATTGGCCAACGGCTTATTTGGCGGCGGCGGGGGCATGGTGTTCCTGCCCATCCAGTCCCGGTGGGGGAATTTGAGCCAGCGGAAGCTCTACGCCACCTGCGTGGGGGTCATCTTCCCGGTGTGCCTGGTGTCGGCGGCGGTGTATCTCTGGAAGGGCGGCGTGTCCCTGATGGAGTCCCTGCCCTATCTGGCCGGGGGCCTGATCGGCGGTTTCTTCGGCGGGAAGCTCTACGGGAGGATTTCCACCAAGTTTTTAAAGTGGCTGTTCGCCGCCTTCCTCTTCTACGCGGGGGTGAAGTATCTGCTGTGACGGACTGGATCATACCCTTTCTCTGCGGTCTGGGGGCCAGCGTTGTTTCCGCCTGGGGAGTGGGGGGCGGAACGCTGCTGCTGCTGGTGATGACCCTCTTTTTGGGGGTGGACCAGCGGACGGCCCAGGGAATCAACCTGCTGTTCTTCCTCCCCACCGCCGCCAGCGCCCTGGTCTGCCACGCCAGGGGCGGCTATCTGGACAAGCCCACGCTGAAAGCCGCCGTGCCCGTAGCCGTCGCGGCGGCGCTCGTCGGGGCCTGGGTGTCCAACGCGGTGGACGTGGAGGTCCTGCGAAAGCCCTTCGGGGTGTATTTGCTGCTCTCGGGCGTCAGCCTGGTGTGGCCCCAGAAAAAGGACCGGGAAAGTTGAGGCTTCGCGCCGCGCTCTGAAAGGGGGGCGGCGTTTTCCCATCCCGCTTTGTCCCGGTACGGAAAAAAGGGCAGCCGCCTTTGAACGGCGGCTGCCCGATAAACCGGACGCTTTCGATGGCCTCCCGACGCGCTAATACGCCACATGGGTTTTGTGATATTGAATAAAATCCTCTTTCCCAAAATCCCTCAGACACCCGTATTCCTCTAATATCAGTTTAATTATCGCGGCAGCCCTGGCCTGGGTATTGATGCTTTTTGCCGGGTGAAACTCGATATCCGTAAAATAATTGTAATCGGAAATCGCCTTGATTTCGTCCTGCGTACAGGAATCCTTTACCGCGGCAAGGTAGAGGAAGTCATAAAACACCGTCTTGGGCAGCAGCGGAAACGTCTCGTTCTGATAGTGAAACGCTCTCAGGTTTCCGGAACCGCGCAGTCTTTCATCCCGCTTGGCTTCCCTGGGCGGCACCTCAAGAAGATCGAGATACGGCCCTCCGTTTTCGAAAACCTTGGAGCTCTGAAAAACCGTTTCCAGCGCATAACCGTTCAGCTTGAGATGAAACGCGCTCAGCTTCATTCCAATAAGTTCCTTGCTCTTGGTGCTGATCTCCAAGGGCTTCGCGCCCGCGTCCGCTTCCATGATCGCATGATGCAGGCTTTCAATGGATTTTCGCTTTTGCGATACCGCAAAGCCGGGAAACCACTCAAATGTGTAGCTTCCGGACATAACGCTCCCCTGGTGAATAAAAAACGCCGGCCGTTCCGCCATCTCAGTCCTCCTGTTATCCGTTTATCAGTGCAGTCTGCGCTTCTTTACCGGGCTCATTATAACACAAGGCTCCTTCCATCGCAATCCGCTTGTGCGAAAGCCGCCCTCCCCCCTCCGGCGGCTTTCCCGCCCCTCTGGACAGCCGCCGGAGGACCTGCTATAATGGGAAAACCATCGAACGTTTGGAGGGAACGCGCGTGAGCGGCAAAACCTTTATCTGGGACCTGGACGGAACCCTGCTGGACTCCTACGGCGTCATTGTCTCCAGCCTCCGCCGGACGCTGGAGGAGCTGAACGTCCCCATGGAGGAGGACGAGATCCGCCGCCGGGCCACGGCGGGGTCTGTCAGCGACGTGGTGAATTACGCGGCGGCGGCCACCGGGCGGGCCTTTTCCGACATCAAGGCCCGCTACTCCGAAATCAGCGGCGGGCGGTATCTGGAAATCACGGCAACGCCCCACGCCCGGGAGGCACTGGAGGAAACCGCCGCCCTGGGGGCGGTCCACTTCGTCTACACCCACCGGGGCCGCACCACCGCCCCGGTGCTGGAACACCTGGGGCTGGACCGCTTTTTTAAGGAAGTGGTCTCCAGCTTGAACGGCTTCCCCCGGAAGCCCGCCCCCGACGCCCTGCTCTACCTGCTGGAAAAGCACCGCCTGGAGCGGGACCGGGTCTATTACGTGGGGGACCGGACCCTGGACGTGGACTGCGCCAAAAACGCCGGGGTCCGCGGCGTCCTCTATTCCCCCTCCGGGGCCGGGACGGCGGACTATGTGATCCGGGATCTGATGGAGATTCGGTCCATCGCGGCGGAATGAAACACAGGCGGGCCTCCCCGGGAGGTCCGCCATATACGGAATTGAAGAAAGCGGGGAACACAGCATGGAACAGCGGGAACACGCCGTCCGCCTCTGGTTTGACATGTGGCTGAAAAAGGCGGACCTTGGCATTCTCAGCCTCTTTTCAGAGGATGCCGTCTACATCGAAAGCTGGGGCCCGGAGTACCACGGCGCTCAGAAAATCAAGCTCTGGTTCGACGAATGGAACACTCGGGGAACCGTCCTTCAGTGGGACATTCTTCAATTTTTTCACAAGGGGGACCAGACCGTCGTCCAGTGGCAGTTTCGCAACCGGATGAACGACGGCCGGACGGAGGCCTTTGACGGGCTTTCCCTCATCCGCTGGGACCCGGCGGGCCGCGTCCGCTTCTTGCAGGAGTTTGGCTGCAACGAGTCCCGCTATGACCCTTACCGGGAGGGGCCAGCGCCCAAATTCCGGGAGGGCCCCGCCGCCTGGTTCTAAATCGTGTTTTAAAACATGCCGAACGCCGCCCGGGTTTTCCGCCCGGACGGCGTTGGGTCGTGCCGGGGGTAAACCGGCGCTCAAAGCCCCAGGATCGCCGAGGCAAACCGGAAGTAAATCAGAAGGGACAGCGCGTCCACGATGGTGGTGATAAAGGGGGAGGCCATCACCGCCGGGTCAAAGCCGACGCGCTTGGCGAGCAAAGGCAAGGAGCACCCCACCAGCTTGGCGCACAGCACCGTCCCCACCAGGGTGGCGCAGACCACCAGGGCCACCTGGGGCGTCACCGTGGGGTTTTGCAGCAGCCAGCGGTCCACCAGCATCATTTTCACGAAGTTGGCCGCCGCCAGGCAGAGGCCGCAGCAGACGGAGACCCAGAACTCCTTCCACAGCACCTGGAACAAATCGCTGAACCGGACCTCTCCCAGGGACAGCGCCCGGATGACGGCGGTGGAGGCCTGGGTGCCGCTGTTGCCGCCGGTGCCGGAGAGCATGGGGATGAAGGAGGTCAAAATGGCGCAGGCCATAAGGGACTTTTCAAAGTGGGTCAGGATGATGCCCGTAAAGGTGGCGGAGAGCATCAGCAGCATCAGCCAGGGAGTCCGGGCCTTCCAGGTCTCGAAGATTCCGGTTTTCAAATAAGGCTTGTCGCCGGGGAGCATGGCGGCCATCTTCTCGATGTCCTCCGTGACCTCCTCCTGCAAGACGTCGATGGCGTCGTCCACCGTGACGATGCCCACCAGCCGCTCCTCCTTGTCCACCACCGGCAGGGCCAGAAAATCGTACTTCCCCAGGGCCCGGGCCACGGCCTCCTGGTCGTCCAGGGTCTGGACGGCAATGAGGTTCCGCTCCATGATGTCGCCGATGACGTCGTCCTCCTCCGCCAGGAGCAGCGTGCGGATGGTCAAAAGGCCGATCAGATGCCGCCGGTCGTCGATGACGTAGCAGATGTTGATGGTCTCCTTGTCCGGTCCCGTCCGGCGGATGCGCTTCAAGGCGTCCTCCACCGTCATGTTGGCCTTCAAATCCACAAACTCCGTGGTCATGATGCTTCCGGCGGAGTCCTCGGGGTATTTCAGGACCTCGTTGATGCTCTTGCGCATTTCCGGGTCACAGTGGCGCAGAATGCGCTTCACCACCCCGGCGGGCATTTCCTCCACGATATCCGCCGCGTCGTCCAGGTAGAGCTCGTCCAGGACCTCCTTCAGCTCCGTGTTGGAGAAGCTGTGAATCAAAAGCTCCTGGTCGTCGCTGTCCAGCTCCACGAAAACCTCCGCCGCCAGCTCCTTGGGCAGCAGGCGGAACACCACCGGCACCTTCTCGTCCAAATCCTGGCAGAGGGAGGCGATATCCGCCGCCTCCATGGGCAGCAGCAGGTCCCGGAGCTCCGCGTAGCGTTTTCGGCCGAACAACTCCTCGATTTTTTCCAGCAGCTCCGTTCGCTCGTTTTGCAGTTCAAACATGCCGGGACCTCCTCTCCTCACAGCTAGGCCAATTTTCAAACAAGGCCTAATAAAAACGCGAAAATCTCCAATCGTCCCGGTCCGGCACGACTGGAGAATCTTCCTCTCTGACAGGCGGACGCACCGCCCCTACCGTTTGAGCTTTAGCCTCACAAGGCGGTGAAATCGCGTTAGATGATACCTTCCCGTTCGATATCGCCTGTTCAAACCAACTGGTGATGTCTCCATCACTTCGCGGCAGCGACCCATATCCTTGTGGCAGCCTTACCTACCGGACCTTATGAAGTTTTTCCATGTAAATCTATATTATGCCTATTTCCCGCCCCTGTCAAGGGCGGGGCCAAAATCCCCCGCGTATACTTTAAATAGTGTTTGCAAATAGGGCGGAGACGTGGTATCCTATCCGTATAGCGCAGTCACGACGCCGGGCGCTCCGGCAATCATGATTAGAAAGGAAGCAGACTCATGAAACAGTTTACTTATACCATTACCGACCCCGTGGGCATCCACGCCCGTCCCGCCGGCATGCTGGCGAAAGCCGCCAAGGCTCTGGACAGCGCCGTCACCATCACCAAGGGCGAAAAATCCGCCGCCGCCACCAAGCTGATGGCCGTCATGGGCTTGGGCGTCAAAACCGGCGAAACCATCACCTTTACCATTGAGGGCGGAGACGAGGAAGCCAGCGCCGCCGCCATGGAACAGTTCTGCAAGGACAACATGTAAGGCGGCCGGGAGGGAACAGCTATGCAAGTTGCGACCGGGAAATCCATACTAAACGGCATTGCCATTGGCCCCCTGCGCATCTACAAGAAGGTGGAGACCCAGACCACCGTCTCTTCCACCCTCACTCCGGAGGAGGAGTACGCCCGCTTCGACGCCGCCCGGCTCAAGGCCCAGGAGCAGCTGGGGATCCTGTATGAGAAGGCCCTGGAGGAGGTGGGAGAGGACAACGCCTCCATTTTTGAAATCCACCAGATGATGCTGGACGACGACGACTACCTGGACGCGGTGAAGGGCATCCTCGAGACCCAGGGGGCTACGGCGGAATACGCCGTCTCCGCCACAGGAGAGAACTTCGCCGCCGCCTTCGCCGACATGGAGGACGAGTACATGCGGGCCCGGGCCGCCGACGTGAAGGACATCTCCCGCCGGGTGGTCAACGTCCTTCTGGGCGTGGCAGACGCGGAGATGATGGCCGACCAGCCCGCTATTTTGGTGGCGGACGACCTGACCCCCAGCGAGACCGTCCAGCTGGACAAGTCGAAGCTCCTGGGCTTCATCACCCGCCACGGCTCCTCCAACAGCCACACCGCCATTCTGGCCCGGACCATGAACATCCCCGCCCTGGTGGGTGTGGACTTCCAGGATGACTGGGACGGGAAGCTGGCCGTCATCGACGGCTATAACCACTGCGTCTACATCGAGCCCGCGCCGGAGCTCCTCAGCGCCATGGAGGAGAAGCGGAGCAACGACCTCAAGCAGGAGGCCCTGCTCCAGAGCCTGAAGAAAAAGCCCAACGTCACCCTGGACGGCAAAGAGATCAAGGTCTATGCCAACATCGGAAACGCCGGAGACGTGGGATTGGTCCTCCAGAACGATGCCCAGGGCATCGGATTGTTCCGCAGCGAGTTCATTTACCTGGACTCCCAGGACTACCCCTCGGAGGACCAGCAGTTCATGCTCTACAAGCGGGTGGTGGAGACCATGGCCGGGAAAAAGGTCATCATCCGCACCCTGGACATCGGTGCCGACAAGCAGGCGGATTACTTCGAGCTGGACAAGGAGGAAAACCCCGCCCTTGGCTACCGGGCCATCCGCATCTGCCTGACCCGGAAGGAGGTCTTTAAGACCCAGCTCCGGGCCATCCTCCGGGCCAGCGCCTTCGGGACCGTGTCCGTCATGTTCCCCATGATCATCTCCGTGCGGGAGGTCCGGGACGCCAAGGAGCTTCTGGAGGAGTGTAAGGCAGAGCTCCAGGAGCGGGGCGTGGCCTTTGGCAAGGTGGAAATCGGCATCATGGTGGAGACCCCCGCCGCCGTGCTGCTGGCCGACGAGCTGGCCGAGGAGGTGGAGTTCTTCTCCCTGGGCACCAACGATCTGACTCAGTACACCCTGGCCATCGACCGGCAGAACCC
>CATOKC010000043.1 GCA_951800675.1 uncultured Oscillibacter sp. | reverse complement strand
GGCTAGCCCCGACACGAATCCTGGAGGGGGCGTCGGAAGTTCGAGCGGACCGTAATCTTTAAAGGAGGAATGTTCAATGAAGAAATTCCTGTCCCTGGTTCTCGCTTTGATTATGACCATGTCTTTGGTCACCATCAGCGCGGGAGCCACCGAGTACCGGGATCTCACCGACAAGGAAGAGATCCAGTACGAGGAAGCAGTTGCCGTTCTGAACCGTATCGGTGTCATCACCGGTTACGAGGACGGCAGCTTCCGTCCCGAGACGGAGCTGACCCGCGGTGCGGCCGCCAAGATCATCGTCTCCCTGATGATCGGCCCCGACGCCGCCGCGGCTCTGCCCAACAACGCGAGCCCCTATCCCGACGTTCCCGCTGGCCACACCTTCGCGGGCGTCATCGGCTACTGCAAGACGGCCGGCTACATCAGCGGCTATGGCGACGGCACCTTCAAGCCCGCCAACCCCCTGACCGGCTATGCGTTCGCCAAGATGCTGCTGGGCGCTGTTGGCTATAAGGCCAACATCGAGGGCTTCGTCGACACCGGCTGGACCATGAACGTGGCCCGGATCGGCAACGTCGCCGGCCTGTTCGACCGCCTGGACTTCGACGGTGCGGCCGCCGTGACCCGTGACGCGGCTTGCCAGCTGGCTCTGAACACCCTGAAGGCCACCATGGTGGACTATGGCGGAAACAACACCGTCGTCAGCTCTACCGGCGAGGTTCTGACGGTTCAGGGCAGCAAGGCCCAGTACGTCACCAGCAACAACCGTGACATCAACGCGAACATCAACCGTCGTGTCATCAACGCCGTGAACAACGAGATGACTCTTGAGTTCGGCGAGGAGCACTTCAAGGACCTGCGCCTGGAGCACGACAAGTATGATCCCGCGTATGATGTGTACGGCCATCCCTCCAACGAGTGGAGCTACAAGAAGGTCACCATCGGTACCTTCCCCCTGCCCGCCGACTTTACCTACACCGACCAGATCGTTCACCGCGAGGCTACTACTGCCTCTAAGGAGAAGGCTCTGGGTCTGCGCGGCTATGACACCTGGAGCACCGATCACCGCAACAACTGGGCGAACTGGAGCACTGCTTCCAGCGGCATCAACAATTTTGCCAGCCCGTTCGCGGATGAGACCCAGGTTCACATTAACGGTTGGCACGCCCGCGTGAATTCTTCCGGCGTTCCTTATACCGACATTGCGGGCCGTTCCGATACTCGTCCCGCTGACGCACTCACCCTGTCCGAGATCGCGGACCTGACCGACAACGGCGTGACCGTCGAGGTCTATGTCTGCCCCGTTGACGCCGACTTCATCACCGACGTCGTCGTTACCCGGACCCAGCTCATGGAAATTGACCGCGTGGCCGCCGACTATGTCCGCCTGAAGGACATCGAGCCCGACAGCCGCGACAAGAGCATTGGCGATATCACTGGCTACAATGCCTTCGCCATTGACTGCACCGACGACAACCTCTACAGCAATCGCCGTATTGAGGACGTCAAGGACGACAACTATGACGCCTACAAGGTCCTGAAGGACATGAAGGATGGCGACAAGGTCGCGGTCATCCCCTATACCGAGGACGACAACGTCTCTTGGGAAGTGGGCGTGGCTTATGCTCCCGAGACTGTCACCGGCACTCTGACCCGCGTTGACATCTACAACAGCGAGGCCAAGCGTGACGGCAACGCCGTTGCCATCACCGTTGGCGGCACCAGCTACAAGATCAACGAGTGGAACGAGGGCATGCTGGACATCAAGTCCAACGACATCAAGTCCACCCGTAAGGACGTTACCCTGTACCTGGCCAAGGACGGCACTGCTCTGCAGGTCACCGACGTCGGCAATGCTGGCGAGTGGATGATCGTTGCGGATTATTGGCAGGGCACCAACGACGCCGGCAAGGTTGTCTGGTATGTCCACGGCTATACCATCGGCGGCGACGAGGTTGATCTCGACCTTGGCACCATCCGCGGCGCGGCTGAGAAGTACGCTCCCGGCGAACTGGTTCGCTGCCAGATCAACACCGCCAGCGGCGGCGGCGAGTATATCCTGACCAAGCCCAACGGCAACGAGAGCAGCGTCAAGAAGGCTGGCATGTACAACCTGCCCAACGCTGTTAAGGCGACTGACGGTCAGTACACCCATCCCTGGGATGCCGTGACTGCCACCTCCAATAGCTTTACGGAGCCTAAGCGTGCCGCTACTGGAACGGACCTCGACAAGGATTGGGAAGGCATTTACCGTGTCGCCCTGGGCTATGACGACGACGGCACTGGTGTGGCGAAGGAGTACGCTGTCAAGAAGAACAGCCAGTATATCCTTCTGGACGGCTATGCTCACAACACCTCTGCGCATCCCACTCGGTACTCCGAGGCGGAGAAGGCGACGATTGGCGGCAACGCGAACACTCTCGCCGGCTATAAGTGGGATTATCAGGATGTCGACTATGCTTCCGGTGTCAAGTTCGTCTATGTGAGCTTCGACAGCGCCGGCGAGGTGGAGAGCATCTACTTCGCGGACGGCAAGCAGGACGTTGACAACAGAGAGCTGCGCACCTACAACAGCGATTGGCGCAATGTCGGCACCAACAATGACGACTTTGTTGCCACCACTGCCGAGGCGTATGTCAACGACTCCGGCAACGTGGAGACCGTGGTCATCAAGACCGACTCCGCCGACGCCGATCTGTCCGGCCTCCGCATCATCACCAAGAACACCGGTTCCAACAACTACGTGAAGAGCGTCGGCGCTGATGCCACCGAGAGCGAGCTGCTCAAGGGCAGATGGACCGAGCGCGAGTACGTCCAGGGTCCCGACTTCAAGGATAACCAGACCGGCATCTTCGACAAGGAATATGATGTTGGCGATATCCTGATGGGCTCTGAACGCAACGGCATCTTCTATGCCCGTGAGTTCCACGGCAACAACTACCGCGGCAACAGCCTCGACGGCCTCTACATCAAGGGAATCCAGGCGGTAAAGAACACCCAGGATAACAAGATGAAGGACCGCTTCAGCATTGCTGGCAGCCTGCTGAAGACCCTGGATGAAAGCATCACCCTGAAGGGCGCCGCTGAGACGAGCAGCACCAACGCGGCTGTGAATGCCCTGCTGACCAAGAACGAGGGTGAGGATGTCCTCAACGGTCGCCACCAGGCTGGTATCATCCTCGGTGGCAGCGCGAAGATCATTGACGTTCGCGTGGGCCACGAGGGCGAGATCACCAAGCTGAAGGATCTGTTTGACGGCGATTTCGATCTGGATCAGATCGAGCTGAAGGTTCTGCTGAATGGTAAGTCTGGCGACGCCGGCTTCCGCAGCGCCTATGCCATCGTCATTCTCGATACCAAGGATCCCGTGAAGTACGCCACTGCTCCCGAGTTTGATCTTGAGGTTACCAGCGACGGCGACGGTGATTGGAACATCGACGAGACCGTTTACGAGGTCACGAAGGGCGAGAAGGTTACCCTGACCGCCGACCTGACCAACAAGGATAAGTTGACCACGGTCAGCTATTCTTGGAGCGCCAAGAACAACGCCGACGACTCTGCCGCCAAGGTGAAGGCTTCCGGCAACGAGGCCGTCTTCACCGCCAGCGCTGTTGGCGAGTACACCGTTACCCTTAAGGTTACCAACAAGGACAACAAGAACGCGGACAAGGACGTTACCAAGAACGTCGTGATCAAGGTCAGCGACGCGAAGACTGCCGGCCAGGGCACCGTCCAGTTCGCTAAGACGCTTGCTGATGACTTCTCCATCCTGGGCAAGCCCATCTTCAAGCTGACCGAGGATGGCGTCGCTACCGTGATCTTCCGCTTCAAGAATCCCGAGTACGTCTCTGGCGCCACCGCTGTTACCTCCATCAAGGCCCAGATCAAGGACGCCGAGGGCACTGTCCTGTATCCCGATAGCATGGTACCCCTTGTTAAGATCGATGCTAGCTTTAATACTACCGGCACTTCCTATATCATGGGCACCACCACGCAGAATGCCCTGAAGGCCCTGCTGGCTGGCCAGAATGTCGAGGATCTGGTCTTTGAGATCACCGAGGTCAAGTATGACAACTACGACATCAAGGTTGTCGGCTATGACGGAACCGAGTATAAGGGCGCAGCGATTACTAACAGCCCCTATGCTGGAACCAAGGGTACCGCGGCTAACAACAAGGTTGTCGCCACCGGCGAGGCTGTGACCGTCAAGTTTGCTGGCGCTGACAGCGGCGAGCTGGAGGCTGCCATCACTGGCGTGACCTTTGCCAACGCTGCGGACGCGAAGCTCTCCGTGACTGGTTCTAGCTGGAGTGCCACCACTGCTAGCAATGTCACTCCCGACGGTAAGGGTTATGTGACCATTACCATCACTGCGAAGAAGCCGATTGTGGTCCTGAACCGCATTACCGAAGCGGATGACATCGTGGATGACTTGGCGGATGCTGAGGACAGCACGGGTACCGCTGTTGGTACAACCAACGCAATCACCTACAGCATCACCCATAACGATGCCGCCGGGAAAGCCTATATCGACATCTCCCTGGCTGCCGCTCTTACGAGCGCAAAGGACGCTGTTAAGCTGAACTATCAGTTGACGGACGCGGAGGGCACTGTGGTGGATACCTTTACCGCAACCTTCAAGAACGGCTATAAGGCTACTGGTGCTGACAACGACGTCGAGACCTTCCGTTATACCGTGGAGAACCTGACCAAGAGTCTCGTGCTCTCTCTGGCGAGCGCCGAGAAGATTGCGTCTCCCAAGATTGCGAGTGTTAGCGGAATCGAGATGGCTGGTAACACGTGGGCTAATGGCGACACCTTCAAGGTGTTCTTCAGCGAAGCGGTCGACACCGGCGTGACCGGCGCGACCCTGACCCTGGCCAGCGTCGACAGCAAGACTTTGACGGCTGTGATTGATAGCAGTGGTGAATACGCTGTGGTTGCGGTTGGCGGCGCGATTAGCACCTCTGGTGATTCCGCTGTGACCTTCACCAAGATGCAGAACGAGGACGGCATTGCCTTCTCTGCCACCCAGAAGCTGTCCTTCACGGATTCTTCCGTTACGCTTGCGACCACCTGATTTCCCTGTCCCATTCGGGTATCCGACCTGAATAGAGAGACCCCCGGGCTTTTGCCCGGGGGTCTTTTTCAGCCCTCCGTATAGATTGTGACGCTGGACCCTGCCAGGATGCGGAAGTCTCCTGCCTCCACACCCGCTGTGGTGATGTTGCGGAAGGGGAAGTCAAACACGCGGGTGACGCAGTGGTCCTCACAGGCGATGGTGGCCCAGGCCGTGTCATCCGGGCGGCGCCCGGGAAACAAGGTGATGTGGACCTGGGTCCGCCGGGGCGTATCGGAAGCCGGGACTTGGAAGCTGTCAGGCGAGCGGTTTGTGTAGACATAGGGACGCAGGGTACACGCGGCGGTGGTGTAAATGTCCAGGACGAAGTGGACCCGACTGAACTGAGCCCAGTCCACATCGGTAATGGGATAGGATAAGAAATTGCGGGGACCCTCGGCCTGGTGAAATCGGTACTGGCGGAATTTCCGGCTTTCCAATTCGTCCACCTTGGTTTTGAGCTCCGCCAGCGCGGCGGCGATTTTGGCGTTGTCGGCGTTGAAGTCCTCCATGCGGATGCGGTCCGTCAGTTCCCATTGGTTCAATCCATAGTGTTCTGTTTGCCTCATAAAAATAACCTCCTGCTTTTTTGGTATATGGTTGTACCTAAACAGGGAAACCGGAGCGGTGAGAGTTGCCAAAACCCGTGCAACTCCGCCGCATAAATTTTTCCCGCCGGGAAACCCTACCGGAAAAGGGAGGTTTTTACCATGGATTATGTAAACGCGTTCCTCTGTGGCGGCCTGCTCTGCGCCATCGGTCAAATTTTGATTGATAAAACCCAGCTGACCCCGGCCCGGATTCTGACAGGCTATGTAGTGGCGGGTGTAATTCTCAGCGCCGTGGGCCTGTATGAGCCTCTGGCCCAGTGGGGCGGCGCGGGAGCGACGGTGCCTCTGACGGGCTTCGGCCACCTGCTGGCCAAGGGCGTCCGCAAGGCGGTAGACATGGACGGCTGGCTGGGCGTCCTGACCGGGGGCCTGACGGCCGCGGCGGGCGGCGTGGCGGCGGCAACCTTCTTCGCCGCCGTCATGGCGTCGGTGTTCAAGCCCAGCGCGAAGCGCTAAAAAAGCGCAGCAAAAGAGAAAGATAAGGACAAAAATAACAAAGCCAAAAATCCACACCCCCAAACACCCCGGAGAGTAAAGAGCTCTCCGGGGATTGCTTTCAGTACCCACCACATAAGCGGCAGCGAAAAGAGAAGCTGGTCCATTCGTCGAGGAACAAACCCCCGCTCAATCCAATTGCGCAAGGGAAGTCATTCTGGCTCCGCCATTCATTCAGCCGCGCCCCGTCGCAACCCCCGTTACTTCTTTTTCTCTTTTGGACCGTGCACGGCCCGTTTTCTCGTTTTCTTCTGGAAGAAAAAGAGAAAATGGGGGGTGCAAAGAACCAGCCATCTTCATGGCTGAATCTCTCCCCGCCCGCAAGGGCGAGTACCAGCCCCGCATGGGAAAAAACTGTCACAAATTTGTTACCCCTTTTGCCGAAAAATCTGTTATACTAAAATAACAGATTTTTCGACAGAAAGGAACCGACGCCATGCGCCGATTATTAAGCCTGACCCTGCTGCTTCTCCTCCTGACCGCCTGCTCCACCCAGGCCCCGCCCCCGGAGGAGCCGTCCCCGCCGGAACCGGAAATTCAAGAGCCGGAGCCGCCCCCCGCCCCCGTCCAGGAGCCCTATGAAATCAAGGACCCCACCCAGGAGCGGGAGGGTTACGTCCCCTGGACCGGCATTGTAGAGCACCTGTTTTTCCATCCCGTCATCGCCTACCCGGAGCTGGCCTTCGACGGGGATAACCAGGCCAACGGCCTGGACGACTTCATGGTCACCGTGGACGAGTATAATAAAATCCTCCGGAGCGTCTATGACAAGGGCTATGTCCTGGTGGATATCAACAGTGTCTGGAGTGAGGAGGAAGGGGAGGACGGCCCCCATATGGTCCGGAATACCCTCTACCTCCCCGAGGGAAAGAAGCCCCTGGTCCTCAGCTACGACGACACGAATTACTACCCCTATATGCTGGAAAACGGCTTTGCCCATAAGCTTATCATCGGGGAGGACCTGAAAATTGCCTCCTGGGGCCTGGACCCGGAGGGCAACGAGGTCGTCAGCCGGGACCTGGACGCCATCCCGATTTTGGATAAATTCGTGGAAGAGCACCCCGACTTCTCCCCCTTCGGGGCCAAGGGCTGCCTGAGCCTGACGGGCTATGAGGGCATCCTGGGCTACCGCACCCAGACGGACACCAAGGAGTGGGACGACGCCAAGGAGGCCAACCGCCAGAAGGAGCGGGAGGCCGTCCGGCCCATTGTCGAGGAGCTCCGCCGTACCGGCTGGACCTTCGGCAGCCACACCTGGGGCCACATCCGCCTGGGAGATGGAAACATGACCCGCATCGAGGCAGATACCCAGCGCTGGCTGGACGAGGTGGGCAGTCTGGTGGGGGAGACCGCGATCCTCTTCTACCCCCACGGCGAGCGCCCCGACGGCAACGACTGGACCATAACGGGCCCGGCCTTCCAGTACTTACAGAGCAAGGGCTTCCGGGTTTTCTGCTCCGTAGGCGTGGAGAGCTTCAGCTTCATCAAAAAGGACATCAGCGCCGTAATCTGTGACCGCCTCCACCCCGACGGCACCACCCTCCGCCACTCCCGGGACCGCTATCTCCAATTCTACGACGCCAAGGATATCATAGACTTAACCGTCCGTCCTCAGAGAGAGGTCTCCTGGACGGAGTGAGAAAGGAGTTTTCATCATGACAAGAGAAGAACTGAAAGCCGCCGCCGTGGCCATGCTGGACCGGGCCTATATTCCCTACTCCCACTTCCCCGTCGGCGCGGCCCTGGAGTGCTCCGACGGCACGGTTTTCACCGGCTGCAACATTGAGAACGCCGCCTATTCCCCCACCCTCTGCGCCGAGCGGGTGGCGGTTGGCAAGGCCGTCAGCGAGGGCCACAGGGACTTTGTCCGCATCGCGGTGGCGGGCCGGTGCGAGGATTTCTGCGTCCCCTGCGCCGTCTGCCGCCAGGTGCTCTACGAGTTCGCCCCGGACATGGAGGTTATCAGCCTCAACGGCAAGGGGGAGGAGCTGTCCCGGACCCTCCGGGAGCTGCTGCCCCACGGCTTCGGCCCGGAATACCTGCTGAAAGAGGAATAAAAAGAGGCCCCTCCGGGAGAATTTCCCGGAGGGGCTTTTCCTTGTCAAAGCGCGAAGACCTGTCCGGGCTCTTTTACCGGCAGGACGCGGTCTGTAAAGGCTGGGTACTTTTCCAAAAATTTCCTGGTAAAGTCAAACTCGCCCCACTGGTGCATGGGCAGGAAGCGCCGGATCTCCGCCGTTTCGAGGAAATACGCCGGGCCCCAGAAGCCCGCCTCCCCCAGCCGGGGGTCCAGAGGCAGCATGGCCAGATCAACGGTCCGTCCCCGGAGCGCCTCCGCGTATTTCTTGAAGTTGACCTCCATGTTTCGGTTCCAGCCCTTGTCCTCCCCCTCCCAGTGCCACCAGTTCAGGTCCCCGGCATGAAAGACGGTCCGCCCGTCCGCCGTCACCAAAAACGCCTCCCCCTCGTCGGTGGAGGGCAGGGCCTCCGCGGAGACCCCGGAGAGCTCCAGCGTCTCCCCGCCCCGGAGGTTCCGGCACTTCTCCGCCGTCTCCGGCGAGACGCCCCAGCGGCTGAGATTCCGGGAGCTGAGCTTGATGTCATGGCCCAGGATAAACCGCGCCTCCCGGCTCCCGTCGTCCAGGGCAAAAATCCGGGGATCGAAATGGTCGGGATGTACATGGCTGGCAAAGACGTACAGGGGGACTCCCGGCCTGACCGCCGGGAGCTCCCCCCTCCACCAGTCAAACAGCAGCGTGGTGGAGTCCGATTCCACCAAAAAGCCGCTGTGGTCCAAAAAGGTGACCCGCATTATTTCAGCTTCACCGCCGTGCCGTAGGCCACCACCTCGGCGGCCCCCTGCATTACGGATGACGAGCCATAGCGGACGTTGACCACCGCGTCGGCCCCCAGGGCCTGGGCCTCGTCCACCATACGCTTGGTGGCGATCTGCCGGGCCTCGTTGAGCATCTCCGTATAGCCCGCGATCTCGCCGCCCACCAGGGTTTTCATGCCGGCCATAAAGTCTTTGCCGAAGTTTTTGGATTGGACCACCGTCCCCTTCACAATCCCCAGGGCCTCAAGTTCCTTTCCGGGTACATAGTCAATATTCAGCAGCAGCATCGAATTCTCCTCCTTCAATTTCTTGAAAACGTTCTTTTAACACCACCAGGGCGGGAATGACCGGCAGTCCGCATGCCCCCGACAGAGCGGCGAACAGCCAGAACGCCCACCTGGGCAGGTTCGGGATAAAGCACAGCGCGGCGAATACGGCGGCGCAGGCCAGCTGAAACAGGACAAAAAATGTCACGCCCAACACAGCCTGCCGCCGCAGGCGGCGCCTTTGGGATTTTAAGGATACCGTCATAACGGTCCCTCCCTTCCTCATAAAATAGAGAGATTATCTCCAGCGCTTCCCCGCCTCCGTAAAAATGGGGAGGGGCTTGCGGTGGGAAAGGTTTTATGCTATAATGCCCAGTAAGCGGCGATCAAACCAGAAAATCGTCTCCGGCCGGACCGGCATAGGCTTTCAAATACGTGATACAGGTGGTGTGGTATGGGTATCTTTTCGTTTTTCAACCGGGACCAGGACCTTGAGGCTTACCTCCCGACGCCGACGGAACCGGCGCTGGAAGAAACGAACCCGGGCTTCCCTGAGATGTGCAGGGAAATGCCCATTGAGATTGTGGAAAAATCCGGCCGGGTACTGAACACCGGCCTGATTACGGAACACGGCGGCACCGAGCTCACCATGGGCCGCCATCCCGGCGGGCTGTCGTTCAAGGTCTGCGAGCCTGGGAGCACGGTGTTTGTGCGGGGCTGCGACAATAAGATGAACCAGTTTTATCTCCGGGCGACGGTAGAGGAGTCCTCCCGCGTCCAGATGCGGCTGAAGGATCTGGAGCCGGAGGTTCACGAGAACCACCGGGACACCTTCCGTCTGGCGGTGAATAATGTCCCCATCTCCATTTACTACATGAACGATGAACGCTTCGAGCGGCCGGAGGAGTGCCGGCTGGTGGACATCAGCACCGGCGGCTGCTGCTTCACCTCGGAGTATCTTCACGGAGAGGGCGAGGTGCTGCGCCTCAAGATCAAGCTGGAGGACTATGTAGCCATGGACTTCATCGGCGAGATCATCCGGGTGGTGGAGTGCGGGCCCAATGAGTTCCGCTGCGGCGTCCTCTTCGCACAGCTGAAACGGGATGAAATCAACTCCCTGACCAAGGTCCTTTTCAACATGCAGCTTGGCAATCGGCGGGAGCATAGCCGCTCTGAGGAGGGGCACTGGTAATCTCCCCGGTCATTGACCTTCCCGGCGGGGCGCTTTTCGAAAAGCGTCCCGCTTTTTCTGCCCTCAGTACCGGCTGGCCTCCTCTTCCTCGCCGCCGTCGATCTCATCCAGCCGCTGGAGCAGAGCTTTGATGACTCCCACAATGACCGCGCCGCCCAGAAGCAGATAGGCCGCCAGAAAGGCCAGCGGGAAGAGGACCGGCTCCGCCCCGCCAAAGAGGTTGCCCATGGATGCCAGGAGCAGAAGGACCAGGGGCCCGACATACAACACCACCGCCACGGTGATGACAATGGGGGCGATCTTCTTTTTAGTAGTTTTTCGCATCGTCAATTTCTCCTCTCCCGATTTCTCGAATTCGCTGTACCAGGGCCAGCACCACGCCGCCGCTGATAACCAAAGGGACCAGGGCCATGATCGCCAGCATGAAGGACGGGGGCGCTTCCTCGGCGCTCAAGGCGGTGAGCCAGAGAATCAGCCCCGCGATGCCCCCCATCAAAAGCAGCATCAGCACGGTGATGACTACCGGGGCCACATAGCGGATGCGGACGTCCTGCCGCTGCTTATTCTGGAATGTAGCGCCGCCTTGCTCCATGACCTCCATCTCCTTTAAGATGCTCCCGGCGTCCAGGTCCCCCAGCCGCTCCTGCCGGTCCGTCAGTCCGGCGCAAAGGCGAATGGCCTGATCCAGGTTGTCCCGATCCCGCTCCAGGGAGACCAGATGGCGGCGCATGCCGTCCCCTACAGTGTGGACCCCGCTCTGCATCCGGCGGATTTCTTCCAGAGGCACGCCCAGCTTTCGCAGCAGCTTGATTTGGAGCAGGACGCTGACCTCGGCCTCACCATAGTCCCGATAGCCGTTTTCACTGTTCCGCCGGGGGGCCAGAAGGCCCTCGGCCTCATAAAAGCGGATATTCTTCCGGGTGATGCCCACCAGGGCTTCCACCTCGTTGATTTTCACGTCCCTCACCTCAATTTCTGGGCTCATGATACACCTTCCAGCAGGGGGAAGGTCAAGAGGTATTTTGTAAATTTCCGAAAAAGGCCGGGAAAAGCGCCGAAGGTATGACCTCCGGCGCGCATTTTTGTCTCTTGTTCCCTCGGGTGCGGAAGTTTGAAAGGGCTGCGCCCCCAGACGCGCTTTGCGGGTTAACCGCGCCCAGGGCCGCTCTTAGGCCATAGATGGAACCGCCTAAATGGCAGTCTGTGGCCGCTCCTCCCGCTCCAGAGGAAGCTCCGGCCGGGCGGCGGCGATGGCGTCCAGAACCTCGTTGGCATTGACCAGCTTTTCAAAGGTGAAATCCTGGTAAAACTCCCCGCCGCCGTAATACAGCCGCAGACGGGTCACCGGCAGGGCCTTGCCGCAGCAGCCCGTCAGGGGCAGACTGGTATTCCGGGTCATGGCCTTCGTCAGGGCGGCGAAGGAGAGATATTGGATGCCGGGAAAGGCGGGAAAGTAGACAGCCTGTTTGCTAAAGCGATACTGCTCCGCCCGGCGGGCGGTTTTGTAGTCTCCGGCGGGGTCCTCCAACGGGCAGGATTGGGCGAGGGGCTTCGGTGTGAAAATCGCCATGGTGTGACCTCCCAAGCCAGTATTTTTTTTCAGTATAAGCGGCTCTTTGAAAAAAATCCATGGCAAAAGCAACAATAAGGGGAAAATACTGTGGAAATGCCACTTGCCCCCGGGGAAAAAGGGGACTATACTAGAACCGGAAACCCGCCCGGCGGGCTTCCAACTGAGAAAGCATGATCTCGTTTAACCGGAGGTTTTCCATGTATCGAGTCAAAACACTGAACAAGATCGCCCCCCAGGGGCTGGAGCGGCTGGCCCCCGCCCGCTATCTGGTGGGGGAGGACGTGACGGAGGAGGAGGGCATCCTGGTCCGCTCCGCCAATCTGCTGGACTACGCCTTCCCGGACAGCCTGTTGGCCATCGCCCGGGCGGGCGTGGGCGTGAATAACATTCCCCTGGATCGCTGTTCGGAAAGCGGCGTCGCCGTCTTTTCCACTCCCGGGGCCAATGCCAACGCGGTGAAGGAGCTGGTGCTCTGCGCCATGCTGATCTCTTCCCGGGATATCACTGGCGCCGTGCGCTGGGTGAAGAATCAGGCGGCCTCCGGCGTGGAGGTGGAAACGGTGGTGGAAAAGGGCAAGTCCGCCTTCGTGGGCCCGGAGCTCTACCGGAAGGCCCTGGGGGTCATCGGCTTAGGGGCTATCGGCGCTTTGGTGGCCAACGTGGCCCTGGACCTGGGAATGGACGTATACGGATACGACCCCTTCCTCTCCGTGGACGCGGCGCTGCGGCTGGACCGCCATGTCCACGTGGTCCAGGATGTGAGCGAGCTCTATAAAAAGGCGGACTACATCACCGCCCACATTCACTTCAATGAAAAAACCCGTCACATGATCGGCCGGGAGGCCCTGGCCGCCATGAAGCCCGGCGTGCGGCTGATCAACCTGGCCCGGGGGGGCGTAGTGGATGACGAGGCCCTGCTGGCCGCTCTGGACGCGGGGAAGGTGACGGCCTACGTCACCGACTTCCCTACCAATCAGCTGGTGGCGAATCCCCATGTCATTGCCATGCCTCATCTGGGGGCCTCCACCCCGGAGAGCGAGCAGAACTGCGCCGTCATGGCGGCGGAGGAGCTGCGGGACTACCTGGAAAACGGAAACATTCGAAACTCCGTGAACCTCCCCGACGTGTACTTGGACCGGAGCGGCGCTCAGCGGCTCTGTGTCCTCCACAAGAATATCCCCGCCATGCTGGCCAGCATCACGGCCCTCCTCAGCCGGGACGGTGTGAATGTGGAAAACCTGAGCAACAAGAGCAAGGGGGACTACGCCTATACCCTGGTGGACCTGGGGACGCCGGTGGAGCCTACCGTCCTGGAGGACTTGAAGCGCCTGCCCAACGTCATCCGGGTCCGGGTCATCGGCTGAACGGATTCCTTGACATTTCATAAGGAGGAGCGAATGTGTTCGACCTGAATGGAGCCATGGAGCGTTTTGCCGGAAAGCTGGCCCTGGAGAACATCCTGGCCGCTGCCATCACACTTCTGGTGTGCATGGTGGCGGCGCGACTGCTGCTGAAGCTGGTCCGCCGCCTCCTCCGCCGGACGAAGCTGGAGGAGCGCATCCGGCGGTATATCCTGATGGCCCTTAAGCTGCTGCTGTACACCCTGACAGTGGTCTTTACCGCCGGGAGCTTGGGAATCAACATGACCTCTCTGGTGGCGCTTTTGTCCGTGGGGTCTCTGGGCGTGACCCTGGCGGCGGAGGACGTACTGGGCAATGTGGCCGGAGGACTGGTGATTTTGTCCTCTCGTCCCTTCGCGATTGGGGACTTCATCGAGTCCGGCGGGGTCTCCGGAACGGTGGAGGAGATCAGCCTGAACCACACGCGCCTCATCACCCCCGACGGTCTGACGGCCCTGCTGCCCAACAAGGAATTAGCGGCCTCCAAGGTCACGAATTACACCGTGCTGGGGCGGCGGCGGATTGTCTGGAAAATGAGCGCCTCCTATGACGCGCCTACAGAGACCGTAAAGGCCGCCTGTTACCGGGCCATGGAGGCCACGGAGTGCATCCTCGCCGACCCTGCCCCGGCAGTGTACCTCACCGCCTTCGCGGATAGCGGCATCGACTTCACCGTCTACTGCTGGGCCTCGGCGGAGGACTTCTGGACCACCCAGTTTGCCCTGGCGGAGAATCTGCGGGCGGAGTTTGCCAAGGCGGGGGTGGAGATTCCCTACAATAAGCTGGATGTGCGTATTGTGGAACCCCAAGCATAGAGAACGGCCCCGGCGCTTGAATCGCGCCGGGGCCGTTTTGCGTTCGGAAGAGGGGAGAGCGTCATCCCGCCGGTCCGATGATGGTGCCGTCGTCCTTCTCCGCTTCCAGCTCGTTGGCGACCCGAAGAAGCAGGAAGCCCATCAGCGTCAGGGCTCCCCCCGCATAGAGGAGCAGGGAGGAGAGGTACGCGCTGCCGTCCGCTAAGGAGGCGGCGCAGAGGACCAGGGAGGCTGCGGCGTAGAACCCGAAACGCCGTGTCCGTCCCGCCTGAAAGGCAAAGGAGCTGAGACGGTAAAAGCCCAAGGTCATGAACACCAGTGCCAGCAGTTCTACGTAGTACATGGTCAAAGAGGGGTTTACGGAGTCGATGCGGTAGGTCAGCACCAGACGCACCACCAAGGCCGCCACAGGCGTCAGAGTGATGGCGGAGGGGGCCTTTCGCGTTGGCCCGCCCTCCCGGCGGCGGCAGCCCGCCAGCACCGGGAACAAAGAGACGGCGGCGGCCAGGGTCAGCACACCCAGCAGGGTCTGTCCCCGGAGGGACAATCCCAGGCCCCCGGCCCGGAGGATGCTGTAAATGGCGTGCCGGGAGGAGACCAGCCCCTCCGGCAGTAGGGAGGCGCTCTCCGCCAGGTCACTGAGACCGCTGAGGGCCAGGAGAAACACGCCGCACATGGGAACGGTCAGCAGTCCGGTGTTTTCCGTGGAGAAATCTCTGGGTAGAATGGGGCCGGGTTCCTCCTCCGCCGGAAGGAGCCGGGCGGTGAGAGCCAGGGCGGCGGCCAGGCCAATCAGCAAAACCGCCAGGGCCAGGGCGGCGAAGTTGCCGGGAATGGGGAGGCCGGTGTCCGCCTCGTAGCCGGTGTGGTTTTGCAGCAGCCGCAGCACGCAGGCGGCGGCTCCGCCCAGGGCGGCCGTCAGGGGGAGCGCGTAACGTTTATCCATAACAAGTGGTCCTTTCAGTAGCCAATTCGATTTCCCTAGTATACCACAGGAAAGGACGGCTGAAAAGGGGGAATTTTCCGCCCTCACTCCTTCAGCAGCGTTACCCTGGGATTTTCCTCCGCCGCCCGGCGGAGCAGGCGGACCAGGGCTCCTCCCCGGCGGCCCAGCCGGTCCTCCAGGGTTTCTTGGTGGAGGAGGCGGACCGTCAAGGGTTCTCCCAGGTCCGTCAGGCAGTCAAACAGGGCGTCCAGATTCCGCCCGTACCACTCCGGCAAGTCCAGAGCCTGGGCAAAGCGGTCGTGAACGTCCTCCAGGGATTGGAGTTCCCATCCGTCCAATACGATCTCAACCATCGCCCTCATCTCCATACAGCAGCTCGAAGGATTCATAGTGGTCCTCCGTGTAGTAGACCAGGCCGTCGTTGGAAAAGACGATCCGCTTGGCCCCCCGGCTCCTGGCTCCCAGGGTGTCGATGTCGCACTCCGTATAGGTCCGGCCCTTGGACTCCGGCAAAAGTCCCTCGTAATTTCCAAAGCGGCTGCCGCCGATGCACATGCCCGGAGCGTAGGGCTCCAGGTCCCCGCCGGGCCAGCCCAGGTTCTGGGCCTCCTTCTTCGTGATAAAGTTGTCCGGCAGACGGCCATAGGTGTGGATGTAGAGGGCCACGTCCTCCTTCGAGGTATAAGCTCCATCCTCCGGGAGAGTGTCCTCCTGGGCGTCGGGGAGTTCTTCCAGTGGATGCTCGGCGTCTGCCAAGGAATCCTCAATCTCCGGTGAAGAAGCGTCTTCTTCATTGGGAGGGTCCTCCGGTCCGGCGGGGTCCGCCAGGTCTCGCGGATCCTCCACGGCGGGAAGATCGACCTTTGTGTCCTCAAATTGGGCCCCCTCCGGCACGTCCGTCAGGTCCACAATGCCGCCGCAGGCGGTGAGGGAGAACAAGGTCAAAGCGGCCAAGAGGCCGCTGAGCCAGCGCTTCATCGTCATCATCCTTTCTGTTGATGGAGACAGTATACCAGCTCCGGCAAAAAGAGGCAAGGGCTTTCGCCCCTGCCTTTCATTTCTGCTCCAGCAATTCCTGAAACCGCTCCAGCAGAACGGCGGTCTGCCCCCGAGCGGCCCGGCCCTGGGGTTGGAGGGTTCCGTCTTTAGTCCCACGCAAAATGCCCTCCGCCAGGACCCATCGCATGGCTTCCTCGGCGTAGGCGCTTACCTCGCCGGAGTCTGGAAAGCCCAGAAGAGAGGCCCGGGCGCCGCTGTCCGCGTTCTCCAGCTTGGCATACCGCCAGAGAATGGCGGATAACTGCTGGCGGCTCACCGGAAGATCGGGGCGGAAGGTCCCGTCATAAAAGCCCTCCGCGATACCCCGCCGGGCCGCCCAGGTCACCGCTTTACTGTAATAGGCGGAGGCGGGCACATCGGAGAACGAAGAGCCCCGGACAACGGGCTCTCCCGCCAGCCGGTAGAGGATGGCGGCAATCTGCCCCCGGGTCACCGTACCGCCGGGGGAGAAGGCCGTCGGGCTTGTGCCGTTCATCAAACCGGCGGCGCAGACCCGCTCCACGGCTCCGGCGTACCAGGCGTCCTGGGGCACGTCTTGGAAACGTCTTTGGTTCCAGGCGGCCCAGGCACTTTGAATCAGGTCTCCGGATTGGTCCTGAGACAGCTCCCAGAAGCCCACGCCCCTCAGACCCCGCCGCCGGGCCAGCTCCGCTTTGGCGGCGATGGAGGTTGGGTCGTCGTAGGAGAGGAAGGAGCGGTTTCCGTAAAGATAGGGGACTTCCGCTTCCTGATGCCGGAGCTGCCGGTAGGCAGGCTGGTTCAGATACGTGCTCTTCACCTTGTCCCAGGAGACGGATTTGGCGTTTTCATAAGGCTGGTACAGCCCGCTGTTCCGGCTGGAAACCCCCTGGTATATGTACCCGTACAGCGGCATTCCCAGCACCAGCTTCTCCGCTGGAACGCCGCGGCCCAGCCAGGCGGAAATGCCGTCGTCCACGCTGGCGCGGTATCGGGGCGGACCGTCCGAGGGGGCGTAGAGAGGGGCGTTGAAGTCCGCCGAGGCATCCCAGGGACCGTGAAGGTCATAGGCCATGAGAAAAATGTGGTCCACGGTCTCCGCCACCGCCTGGGGCTCAATGCTGTTCAGATAGCCCCCGCTTACCGCCCCGGCGATGGAGAGAACGTATTGCTTTCCGTCCCGCCGTCCCTGCCGGTCCAGAGCCTGCCGGAGCTCCCGGAGCAAGAGGGTAAAGTTCTCCTTGTCCTGGGGCCGGTGAACCGCGCCGGGGGCCCCGCCGGAGACGGGATACTCCCAATCCAGGTCCACGCCGTCCAGATCGTGTGCCAGGAGCAGGTCCACACAGGACCGGGCAAAGAGCTTCCGGCTTTCCGCGGAAGCTGCCGCGTCGGAAAATCCGGCGGAGTCGTCCCAGCCGCCCAGAGAGAGTACGAGCTTCAAATTTGGATTCCGCCGCCGCAGGGCCGTTAGCTCCCGGAGGTTTTTTCCGTCCCGCGCCGGGTCCCCAAGAGCCGCCCTGCCGCTCTCAATTTTGGCGAAGGCGTAGTTGATCTGGGTGAACTGTTCCGCCGGGAGCTTGTCCGGCGTATAGCCCTGGGAAGCGGCCCAGGAGGCGTAATACCCCACCGCCTCCCCTGCGCTCTCCGCTCCGGCGGCGGAGACCCAATGGGGCCCCGCCATAGACAGCAGCAGGACCAACAGCGAGGCCAATGGATAAAAACGACGTAGTTTCCGCATCGCTCCAGACTCCTTCATTGAAAATAAAAGCGTATTACAAAATCGTTTGACAAATCATACACCCCATTTTACCGCGGGTTCCCCCACCGGAGCAAGGAACAGGTTCTGGAAGTCCAGGCAGAAACTGAGGCCGGACAGCGTATGCCGTCCGGCCTCACAGGACTGCTGTGGTTACTCAGCGAACCGTGCTTCGCAGGGTTCCGATACCCTGGATGGCGCAGGCTACGATATCGCCGGCCTGTAAAAACTTCGGCGGGTCGAGGCCCATGCCCACGCCCGCCGGCGTGCCGGTGGCGATGATGGTCCCCGGCAGCAACGTCATTCCGGCGGAGAGCTCCGCGATGATCTCCGGGATGCTGTGAACCAGCAAAGCGGTGTTGGAGTGCTGGCGAAGCTCGCCATTGATCCGGCAGGAGATGTCCAGAGCTGGAGGGAAGGCGGTTTCGCCGGCGGTGAGAATGCAGGGGCCCATAGGGGTAAAGCCGTCCAGGCCCTTGCCGAAGTACCATTGCTTGTGCCCGGTCTGGAGATCCCGGGCGGACACGTCGTTGAGGACGGTGTAGCCAAAGACGTATTTCCCGGCCTCCTCCGCCTTCACGTGTTTGGCGGTTTTTCCGATAATCACCGCCAGCTCCGATTCATAGTCCAGACGCTCCACCAATCCCTCATACCGGGGAATGGTTCCTTCCGGGTCCCCGGCCCGGGAGACACGCTTGGAGAAATAAACCGCCGTGGGCTTGCCCTTGGCGAAGGCCTCCGCGTCGTACTTGACGGCCTCCCGCTCGTGGTCCCGGTAGTTCATTCCCAGGCAGATTACATCCTGCCGGGGCCGGGGAATGGGGGCCAAAAGCTTCACGTCCTCCAAGGGAACGGGTTTGGCGGTGGGGGTGAGGGCGGCAGCCGACGGAGAAGCGTCCTCGATCAGGGCGTTCATGTCCGGATAGGGCAGAAAGGCCACACCTTCCTCCGTCAGCGCGCCCACGCGCTCCTCGCCCTTGTAAAGACAGGTAATCAGTTTCATGGGATACCCCTTTCCATCGTTGTGAAAAAGGCGGCGGGGCTTTTGCCCCGCCGCTTGGTTTTTACGACAGCAGCAGCTTGTCGTCCGCCTCGTCAGAGCCGCTGACCTTGTTGAACAGCTCCAGCAGCTGAGGAACCGTCAGCTTTTTCTTCTCCTCGCCGGAGACGTCGATCACGATTTTTCCGTCGTACATCATGATAAGCCGGTTTCCGTGCTGGATGGCGTCTTTCATATTGTGGGTGACCATCATGGTGGTGAGACGGTTCTCCGCCACAATGCGGTCCGACAGCTCCAGCACCTTGGCCGCCGTCTTGGGGTCCAGGGCGGCGGTGTGCTCGTCCAGCAGCAGCAGCTTGGGCTTTTTTAAGGAGGCCATCAGCAGCGTCAGCGCCTGCCGCTGGCCGCCGGAGAGGAGGCCCACCTTGCTGGTCAGACGGTCCTCCAGTCCCAGGTCCAGGTTTTTCAGCATCTCCTGATACTGGTCCTTCTCCGCCTTGGTCACGCCCCAGCGGAGGCCCCGGCGCTGGCCCCTGCGGGCCGCCAGGGCCAGATTCTCCAGAATCTGCATGGTGGGCGCGGTGCCCAGCATGGGGTCCTGAAAGACCCGGCCGATATAAGGGGCCCGCTTGTAGTCCGGCAGATGGGTCACGTCCACCCCGCCGATGGAGATGGACCCGCCGTCTACGGCCCAGGTCCCCGCCACGGCGTTGAGCATGGTGGATTTGCCCGCCCCGTTGCCGCCGATGACGGTGCAGAAGTCCCCGTCGCTCAGCGTCAGGCTCACGCCTCGGAGGGCCTGCTTTTCGTTGACCGTCCCGGCGTTGAATACCTTCCAGATGTCTTTGATCTCAAGCATGGCTGGCGCCTCCCGTCTTGACCTTGGCGTGGAAATACTTCCCCTTCCAGTAGGGCAGGGAGAGGAACATCGCCACCACCAGCGCGGAGAGGAGCTTCAAATAGTTGGGGTTCAGGCCCATGGCCAGCACCGCCTGGATGACGATGTAATAGAGGATGGCCCCGATGGACACCGCCAGCAGCTTCAGCGCGAAGTTGCGGAACAGCTTACCAAAGAGCACCTGCCCGATGATCACCGCCGCCAGCCCGATGACGATGGCGCCCCGGCCCACGTTGATCTCATTGGCCCCGTTATACTGGCAGAGCAGGGCCCCGGAGAGGGCCACCAGGCCGTTGGAAATCATCAGGCCCAGCACCTTGCAAAAGTCGGTGTTGATGCCCTGGGCCCGGGCCATACTGCCGTTGGAGCCCGTGGCCCGGAGGGCGCAGCCCAACTCCGTGCCAAAGAAGCCGTACAGCAGGGCGATGAGACCCACGGTGAACAGGCCCACCACCAAAATGGGATGCCGCCAGAGGGGGAAGTCCCCCCGGATGGCCCCCTGGACAAAGCGCAGGGAGACCAGCAGCTTTTCCAGCGTGTCCACCTGGGTGACGTTGAGGGCCACGGAGGCCTTGAAATCCATAATGGACATGTTGACGGAGTACAGCCCCAGCTGGGTCAGGATGCCCGCCAGAATGGCGGGGATGCCGCACTGGGTATTCAGGAGTCCCGTCACCAGCCCCGCCAGCATACCCGCCAGCGTGGCGGCCAGCATGGCCGCCCAGACGTTGACCCCGGCGGTGAAGAGCATGACAAAGACCGCGCCGCCGGTGCAGAAGGAGCCGTCCACAGTCAGATCGGCGATGTCCAGAATCTTATAGGTCAGGTAAACGCCAATGGCCATGACGCCCCAGATTAAGCCCTGGGACACGGCCCCGGGCAGGGCGTTGAGGAAAGTCAGCATGATGGAACCCTCTCTCTGATTGTCTTACTCGGTGGCAATGGCCTCGTAGCCCTCGGGAGCGGTGAGGCCCAGGGCCTCGCAGATAGCGGGGTTGTACTTCTTGACAAATTGGGGCGCGTACTCAATGGCCATTTCGGAGACCTGGGCCTTGCCGGTCAGGATGTCCACCGCCATTTCGCCAGTCTTGTAGCCGATGTCATAGTAGCTGATGGACAGGGTGGCCACGCCGCAGCCGCCGCAGATGCCTTCTTCCCCGGCAAAGACGGGCTTCACGCCCCGGCAGATGTTGTCAATGATTCCGGCGTTGTTTGCCGCCGTGTTGTCCGTGGGGACATACAGCACGTCGGAGGCATCCGCGGCACTCTGGACCACGGAGGCCATGTCGTTGGTGTCGGAGAAGGGGAACTGGGTGCAGGCGTAGCCCATGTCCTCCAGGTAGCTCTGGACATTGTCCACTTGATACTGGCTGTTAGGCTCGGCGGAGCAGAAGACCAGACCCACGGTCTTGGCGTCGGGGTACCACTCCTGGATCATCTGGGCCTGCTGGTCCAGGGGAGCAAGGTCGGAGGTGCCGGAGACGTTAGAGCCCACGACGCCGGAGAAGTTGTCGATGCCCAGGGCCACGCCGTACTCGGTGATGGAGGTGCCCAGGACGGGAATGTCACTGGTGGCGGAGGCGGCGGCCTGGAGGGGCGCGGTGGCGTTGGCCATGATCAGGTCCACGCCTCCGGAGACAAAGCCGTTGATAATGGTGGCGCAGGTGGGGGTGTCACCCGCGGCGTTCTGGGGATCGAGTTCCACCTGGCCGGGGAGCAGGGCGTTCACCGCGTCGGTAAAGCCCTCGGTGGCGGCGTCCAGGGCCGGGTGGGGGGCCAGCTGGCAAATGCCGATTTTGTAGGTCTCGCCGGAGGCGTCGGAGGAAGTGGAGCCGGCGGGCTCCTGGGTTTCGGCGGGCGGCGCGTCATTGCCGGAGTTTCCGGAACCGGCGGAATCCCCGCCGCAGGCGGCGAGGCTCAGGGCCATGGCCAGGGTCAGGACAAGAGCGAGTAATTTCTTCTTCATCATTTCCAATCTCCTTGTGTTCTATAGTGTGCGCGGATTTATAGGGTTCATTATAAAAAGCGGCCCGTCCGCAGACAGGACCGCCTTCCACCAAAAGCAAGCGCCTGTTCAGCCGGACTGTCTGGTTCCACGCTCAAAACGGCCCGCATAGCGGACCTTGGTAAAGCGGAAATAGACGCCTTGAAGGGAAGAAGTGCGCGTACCCATTGCATAACGCTCCTCTCAGATAGGTCAGAAAGGTAAACAGCCTTAACGCTTTTGTACTATACAGCTTTAAAGGGATAAAGTCAATCGTCATTTTTACCAAAAAGCGGAGCCGAGGTCAGGGATTCCACAGCTCCGTGTTCCGGCGAAAGGCCTTGCGCTGACAAGGATTGCCAGCTATTTTGTTGCAATTGTCCAAACGCGAGTGAAAATCTTTCCTGGACTCTATTGCATGTTGCCGGAAACCGTCGTATAATAAACTCCCCTGCTGTACGGGGGAAGGAAATGAAAAACGGGAGGTCATTTTATGCGAAACATCGTGCGCAAACAGTTCCTGGCGCTGGTGCTGGTCCTGGCCATGCTGGCCGGGCTGTCCGTTCCCGCCCTGGCGGCGGAGGAGGGCGGCAAAACCATCACCATCCTGCAAACCAGCGACCTGCACGGCATGGTCAATCCCTTTGACTATGCCTCCAACAAGGAAGTCAAAACCAGTATGGCCCACGCCGCCGCCATCATCAAGGCGGAGCGGGAGGCGGACCCGGACCTGCTTTTGCTGGATACCGGCGACACCACACAGGCCAACTACATCCAGGCATTCCTGGACGAAGTGCCCCACCCCATGATTGCGGCTATGAACTACTTGAAGTACGACGCCTGGACACTGGGCAACCACGAGTTCAACTTCGACTTCAAGTACACCACTCGGGAGATTGAGGAGTTCCAGGGCGTAACCCTGGGCGGCAACTTCTACAAGGCCGATGGGTCCCGCTGGCTGGACGCGTATCACATCTTCGAGGTGGACGGCGTGAAGGTGGCGGTATTTGGCGTGGACGCGCCCCATATTCCCCAGTGGGAGAAGTCCGACCCCAGCCACTATGACAACATGAAAATCACAAACCCCGATGAGGAAATCGGCAAGATTCTGGACGAGCTGGAAGGCAAGGCCGACGTGATCATCGGCTCCGTCCACTACGGCCTGGACGGCGAGTACGGCGTTGCGGGCATGCGGGAAGTCGCCGAGAAATACGGCGACCGGATGGACGCCCTCTTCATCGGCCACGCCCACGCCAAGGTCAATGAGACCATCGGGGGCATCCCCGTCCTGGAGCCCAGCAGCAACGGCGAATTTGTCAGCAAGGTCACCCTGACCCTCAAGGCCGAGGGCGGCGGCTGGGCCGTGGACAAGGCCGAGGGCGAGCTTCTGGACTGCGCGGAAGCTACCCCGGACCCGGAGTTCCTGGCCCAGGTCAAGGACCTCCACGAGAAGAGCCTGGAGCTGGCCTCCCGTCAGGTGGGCACGGTGGGCAAGACCTTCATCGAAAATCTGGAAGTGCTCCCCGGCATCCCCACCGCCGTCCTGGAGGACGACGCGGTCACCGATCTGGTGAACAAGGTCCAGATGGAGCGGGCCGGGGCCGACGTGTCCCTGGCGGCCCTGTTTGACTCCACCAGCAACCTCCAGGAGGGACCCTTCCTCCACCGGGACAGCGTGAAAATCTACAAGTACGACAACACCCTCTACGGTGTCAAGGTCACGGGGAAACAGATGAAGGCCATCATGGAGGAAAAAGCGGGCAGCTTCTTCAACCAGTACCAGCCCGGCGACGTGACCATCAGCTTCAATCCCAACATCCGTCTGTACAACTACGATATGTTTGCGGGTCTGGACTATGAGATTGACATTTCCAAGCCCGTGGGCTCCCGCATCCAGAACGTGATCTACAAGGGCCACCCCATGACTGACGACGAGACCATGATCCTGGCCCTGAACAACTACCGCTACGGCGGCCTGGTCTCCGCGGGCCTCATCAATGAAGAGGACGTGGTGTACGAGGGCGGCGCGGTCCGGGATATGATCACGGAGTACGTGGAATCCCTGGACGGTCCCCTGATGCCCGAGGTGGACAACAACTGGAAGATCGTGGGCGCGGACCTGGACGACCCCCAGAAGGACCTGATCTATGAGAAGGTCCGGGCGGGCGAGATTGAGATTCCCACCAGCGAGGATGGCCGCACCCCCAACATCGCCTCCCTGAACGGTCCCGCCCTGCGGGCCGAGGGCGTCCTGCCTCCTCTGGAGGAAGAGCCCGCCGAGGAGCCCGCCCCGACTCCGGAGCCCGCTCCCGAACCGGAGCCCGTTGAGGAGCCTGCTCCCGCTCCTGCCCCCGCCGCCGAGGGTGACTACACCGTCAAGGCCGGGGACTGCCTCTGGAGCATCGCCCAAGAGGTCTATGGCACCGGAACCAAGTGGGGTGCCATCTACAATGCCAACAAGGCTTCCGTCAAGGACCCCGCCTCCATCCAGATTGGGCAAGTCCTGGTGATCCCCGCGGCGTAAGCGCGCCAAGGTACATACCGTGAATGGTAAAGCGGCCCCCGCGTTTGCCCGG
>CATOKC010000042.1 GCA_951800675.1 uncultured Oscillibacter sp. | reverse complement strand
ACGCCTCCCTGGGCGGGCCGGTGCTGGAGCGGGCCTGTACCCACGCCGCCGGGCCCTATAACTACCAGAACTTCGAGATCGACGGCTGGGCCTGGTACACCAACAATCCACCCGCCGGGGCTTTCCGGGGGTTTGGCGTCACCCAGACCTGCTTTTGCATTGAGAGCCTTTTGAACCAGATGGCGGACCTGGTGGGTATCAGCCCCTGGGAGATCCGCTACCGCAACGCCATCCGCCCCGGCCAGGAGCTGCCAAACGGCCAGATTGTGGATGAGTCCACCGGCCTGGTGGAGACTCTGGAGGCGGTGAAGCCCTACTACGAAAAGGCCAAATACGCGGGCCTTGCCTGTGCCATGAAGAACGCGGGCGTGGGCGTGGGCATCCCGGACACGGGCCGGGTGCGGCTGACGGTGGAGGACGGTAAGGTCCACATTTTCGCCGGGGCCTCCTGCATCGGCCAGGGCCTGGGCACGGTGCTGACCCAGATGATCTGCGACCAGACAGGCCTTCCCCATGAGGACGTGGTCTATGAGCGGTCGAACACCTATTTCGCGCCGGATTCCGGCACCACCTCCGGCTCCCGGCAGACCCTGTTTACCGGCGAGGCGTGCCGCCGGGCCTGTGAGGGATTGAAAGCAGCCCTGGAAGAGGGGGGCCTTAGCTCCTTGAACGGCCGGGAGTTTTATGGCGAGTACCTGGGCAAAACGGACCCCCTGGGGGCCGACGTGCCCAACCCCGTCAGCCATATCGCCTACGGCTACGCCACCCAGGTGTGCGTCCTGGACGAGGACGGGAAGCTGAAGCAGATCGTCGCCGCCCACGACGTGGGCAAGGCGGTGAACCCCCTGTCGGTGGAGGGCCAGATCGAGGGCGGCGTGGTCATGTCCATGGGCTACGCCCTGACAGAGCGCTATCCCCTGGAGGACTGCAAGCCCAATGTGAAGTTCGGCACCCTGGGCCTGTTTCGGGCCAGCCAGATCCCTGAAATCGTCCCCATTATCGTGGAGAAGCCGGGGCTGAATGTGGCCTGCGGGGCCATCGGCATCGGGGAGATTACCTCCATTCCCACCGCCCCCGCCATTGCCGACGCCTATTACCGCTACGACGGAAAGCACCGCACGGCCCTGCCCCTGGAAGGTACCCCCTACAGCAAAAAATAACCGGCTGATGGATGCAGGGCGCCCCGGGAGGAGTAGGAAGTCCCCTTGTGGGGCCTGAGCCCCCGCTCAGGCCATTTCCCCTCAAGCTGCCGGCCTCTAAGGCTTCAATCCTTTCAGGGCCTCCGGCGTGTCCACATCCGTCAGCTCCTCCTCCGGCACTTCCAGCAAAACAAGGTCTTCCTCGTGCCGCCGGATGACGGTGTTTCCCCCGTGGTCCTCCCGGAGCTCCAGCAGCTCCGGGAAGAACCGGGCGGGGAAGACGCAGGGATTCCCCCGGACCCCGCCGTGAGCCAGGGCGGCGATCTTCTTCGGCTGGGAGCGCCAGAGCTCCACCAGGGCCTTGACGCTCTCCCGCTTCAAAAGAGGCTGATCGCTGACCAGGAACATGGCGGCGGCGCAGCCTCCCAGGGATTCCAGTCCCAGGCGGATGGTGTGGCTGATGCCCCAATCCGGGTGCTCGTTCCGGACGGCGGAGAAGTGAAACCGCTCCGCCAGCTCCAGGACCTCCGGGTATTGGGTTACCACCGCGACCTGTTCAAATTCCTCCCTAGGCACGGCCTCCAGCGCCCGGAGAATCAGGCTCCGGCCCCCCACTCCGGCGGCCAGCTTGTTCTCCCCAAACCGGCGGGCGTTTCCCGCCGCCATCACCACACAGCCCAATGTCTGTACCATATTCTGCGACCCCCATATTTAGCAAGTGTTTATAAAAGTAGTATATCCTCTTTTCTCCCGTCCAGTCAAGGGTCCCGTTTCCCCGGGAGTGAAGTTGTAATAGAAAAGGAGGGCACCCTATGAGCAAAAGCGTCGGCAAGAGCGTGATCCGGGTGGACGCCTATGAGAAGGCCACAGGCCGGGCCAAATACATGGACGACCTCTGTGACCGCAGCGCCCTGATCGCGAAAATCTGCCATTCCACCATCGCCCACGGCTTTGTGAAGTCCGTGGATACCTCGGTGGCGGAGGCCGTCCCGGGCGTGGTGAAGGTCCTGACCTGCTTCGACGCGCCGGACATCGAGTTTCCCACGGCGGGCCATCCCTGGTCCACGGACCCCCATCACCAGGACGTGGCGGACCGGAAGCTTTTAAACCGGCACGTCCGCTACTACGGCGACGAGGTGGCGGTGGTTATCGCCGAGGACGAGGTGGCCGCCGCCCAGGCTGTCCGGGCTTTGAAGGTGGAGTATGAGGAGCTGCCCTTTGTTCTGGACGTGCAGGAGGCCATGAAGGATGGCGCGCCCCAGCTTCACGAGGGACGGTATCCGAACAACATCCTGGCCCATTCCGACGTCCGCCGGGGAGATTACGAGACCGCCCGGCGGGAGCCCGGCCTCATCAAGGTGGAGGGCTGGTACGACACACCTACCGTCCAGCACTGCCACATCGAAAACCACGGCTGCTTCGCCTATGAGGAGGCGGGCCGGGTGGTGGTGGTCAGCTCCACCCAGATTCCCCACATCGTCCGCCGGGTGGTGGGCCAGGCCCTGGGGATTCCCTGGGGCAAGGTCCGCGTCATCAAGCCCTATATCGGCGGCGGCTTTGGCAACAAGCAGGACGCGCTGTACGAGCCCCTGTGCGCCTGGTGCTCCACGAAGGTCGGAGGACGCCTGGTGAAGCTGGAGTGCAGCCGGGAGGAGACCTTTGTCTCCAACCGGGTCCGACACGCCATCCGTACCCACGTTATTTCCTATGTCCGGCCCGACGGCACATTGGTCGCCCGGAAGCTGGAAGCGTTTTCCAACCAGGGGGCCTACGCCTCCCACGGCCACGGCATCGTGGCTAAGGGCATGAACGCCTTCCCTCAGCTCTACCCCTGCCCCAATGTGGAGTGCGACAGCTGGACGGTGTACACGAACCGGCCTTCCGCCGGGGCCATGCGGGGCTATGGCATCCCCCAGGCCATGTTCGCCGGGGAGAGCCACATCGACGACATCTGCAAGGCGATTCAAATGTCCCCTCTGGAATTCCGCCGGAAAAACCTGATGCCCGTGGGCTACGTGGACGGCTTCTCCAAAAACGAGCTCTACTCCGACACCTTCAACCAGTGCATGGACAAGGCCTTGGAACTGCTGGACTACCGGAAAAAGTTTGAGGAATACCAAAATCAGACCGGCCCGATCCGCAGGGGCGTGGGGTTGGCGGTGTTCTGGTACAATACCGCCGTTTGGCCCATCTCCCTGGAATCCTCCTCCTGCCGGATGGTGCTGAATCAGGACGGCTCCCTCCAGTTCCAGACCGGTGAGACGGAGATCGGCCAGGGCTGCGACACGGCCTATTCCCAGATGGTGGCGGACGCCGTGGGCATTCCCCTTGGTGACGTTCATGTGGTCTCCACTCAGGACACGGATATTACCCCCTTCGGCACCGGGGCCTATGCCTCCCGGCAGACCTACATCGGCGGCTTTTCCATCATGCAGACGGCCCTGGCCCTGCGGGAGCGCATTTTGAACGTTGCCCACGAGCAGACCCGGATGCCTGTTTCCAACCTGGATCTGGTGGACGGGCAGATTGTCCGCAAGAGCGATGGGCGCGTTCTGAAATCCCTGGGGGACCTGGCGACGGAAAGCCTGTACTCCCTGGAGAGCAGCCGGCATATCACCGCCGAGACCACGGCACAGATCAAATCCAACGCCTA
The DNA here is from genome assembly GCA_951800675.1 of uncultured Oscillibacter sp. The sequence goes on along the minus strand of CATOKC010000042.1, from coordinate 20,948 downwards.
TTCCTTCGGCTGCTCCTTCGCGGAGGTGGAGGTGGACATTCCCGTGTGCAAGGCCACCCTTCTGCGGCTGGTGAACGTCCACGACTGCGGCACGCTGATTAACCCCGCCCTGGCGGAGGCCCAGGTCCACGGCGGCATGTCCATGGCCATCGGCTACGGCCTTTCCGAGGAATTGAAGTTCGACGAAAAGACCGGCAAACCCCTAAACAACAACCTGCTGGACTATAAGCTCTCCACTTTCATGGACCACCCCACGCTGGAGGCCGCCTTTGTGGAGAACCCGGAGCCCACCAGCCCCTACGGCACCAAGGCCCTGGGCGAGCCCCCGGCCTGCTCCGGCGCGCCGGCCATTCGCAACGCGATTTTGAACGCTACCGGCGTGGCCATTGATTCCTGCCCCATCACGCCCCATGTCCTCTATCGGAAGTTCAAAGAGGCGGGGCTCATCAACGACTAAAGGAGGGCCCAGCGTATGTATGACATGAAAGCCCTGTATCAGGCGAAGAGCGTCAAGGATGCCGTGGCCCTGCGCCTTGCCCATCCCGAGGCTCAGATCATCGCCGGAGGCTCCGACGTGCTGGTCCAGATGCGGGAGGGCAAGCGGGCCGGGGCGGAGCTCATCTCCATCCAGACCCTGGACGAGATCCGGGGCGTGTCCCTGGACGCCGACGGGACCCTTCGCATCGGCTCTCTCACCAGCTTTTCTCATATCACCCGGGACCCCCTGATTCAGAAATACATCAACGTCTTGGGCGAGGCCGTGGACCAGGTGGGCGGCCCCCAGATTCGGAACATCGGCACCATCGGCGGAAACACCTGCAACGGCGTCACCTCCGCCGACTCCGCCTCCACCCTCCACGCCTGGGAGGCCATTGTGGAGCTGACGGGCCCGGAGGGCGTCCGCCGCCAGCCGATCCATGACTTCTATATCAAGGCGGGCAAGGTGGACATTCGGGAAGGCGAAATCCAGACCGCCATCTTGATTCCCAAGGAGAGCTACGAGAACTGCTTCGGCCACTATATTAAATACGCCATGCGAAACGCCATGGACATCGCCACCCTGGGAACCTCCGTCAACGTCCGGCTCTCCGCCGATAAGAAAACGGTGGAGCGGGCAAGGGTCGCCTTCGGCGTGGCGGGCCCTGTGCCCCTGCGGGCCGAAACGGCGGAAAGATTCGCCGCCGGACAGCCCGTCAGCCTGGAGCTGGCGGAGCGGTTCGCCCAGGCTGTCAAGGAGGACATCAACCCCCGGGACTCCTGGCGGGCGGCCAGGGACTTCCGCCTCCACATCGCCGTGGAGAGCGCGAAGCGGGCCTTCATCGAGTCCGTGAAACTGGCGGGAGGTGACCTGTGATGGAGAAACACAACATTCAATATCAGACGGTCCGCTTCAACCTCAACGGCAAGGACGTGGAGCGGACGGTGGACGTCCGGGCCAGCCTCACCGACATGCTGCGGAACGACTTCCGCATGACCTCGGTTAAAAAAGGCTGCGAGGTGGGGGAGTGCGGAGCCTGCAACGTGCTGATTGACGGCGAGGCGTTCAACTCCTGCATCTACCTGGCCGTCTGGGCGGAGGGAAAGAAGGTCCGCACCCTGGAGGGCCTCCTGGGCCCCAACGGGGAGCTTTCCGACATCCAGCAGGCATTTGTGGACGAGGCGGCGATTCAGTGCGGCTTCTGCTCCCCGGGCTTCATCCTGACGGCGGTGGAGATTCTGGAGTCCGGCAAGGAGTATACGGACGCGGAGCTGCGCAAGCTCCTTTCCGGCCACCTCTGCCGATGCACGGGGTATGAAAACATCCTCCGGGCGGTGAAGAAAACCATGTACAAGCGGCTGGGGAAGGAACTGCCCCTGTGACGGCAAACCGGCGGGACGCATACAGCGTCCCGCCGGTTCGTGGTTTTTAATAGCCTGTTTTCCTGCCTTCCGGCTGTCCGTAGGATTTGAACCGCTCCATGACGTCCTCCATGGCCTCCTTGCCGAGGACGTTGGGCGTTCCGACGCACAGGGCCCGGTATTGAAGCTCCGCCACATATTCCATGTTCAGCGCCAAGCCGTAGGCCCCGGCGAGGTCCTTTCCGCAGGCCACCAGCCCATGGTTTCCCAGCAGCACGGCGTCGCTGTCCCCGGCAGTCTCCACGGCGGCCTCCGCCAGTTCTAAGGTGCCGAAGGGGTAGTAGGGCGCGCAGGGGACCTCCGCCGCCCCGGCGTCGGCGATGGCGTAGTGAACGGCCCGGAGGGGCCGGCCCAGTACGGCGAAGGTGGTGCAGTACATGGAATGGGTGTGGACCACAGCCCGGATGTGGGGCTTGTTCTTGTAAAAAAGGGTGTGGAGGGCCCACTCGCTGGAGGGCTTCCGGGTTCCCTCCACGATGCTGGCCTCCAGGTCCATGACCACTACGTCCTCCGGCCGGGTGTCGAAGTAGCCGATGCCGGAGGGGCTGATAGCCAAAAGGCCCCGCTCCGGAACATAGACGCTGATATTTCCGCTGGTGCCGGTGCAAAGGCGGTCGGCGCTCATTTTCCTGCCGTACTCCACTACCAGCTCCCGTTCTTTTTGCAGCAGCATAGCCGAATCCTCCTCAGTAAAATTCCCGGACTTCCGAGTCAAAATATTGGTCCAGCAGATAGGGGACGTAGACCCCCTTGTCCGTCACCACCCCGGAAATCAGGTGCGGGGGCGTCACGTCAAAGGAGGGATAAACCCCTTTGACCTCCGGGACGGTGTTGGGAATGCCCCAGGAGGTCAGCACGGGGCCGGGGTCTCGCTGTTCAATGACAATGTCCGCCGCCGACCGCTTGTCCCGGTCGGGGATGCCGGTGACATAGTAGGGAACGCCGAAGTACTTGGCCAGAATCGCAATCTGAAAGGTGCCGGTTTTGTTGGCGATGTGCCCGTCCCGGGCGATGGTGTCCGCGGCGGAGGTAAAGACGTCGATTCCCTCCCGCTCCATGGCGTAGGCAATCATATTGTCCGTGAGCACCGTGGTGTCAAAGCCTGCCTGGGCGAAGCAGCTGGCGGTGAGCCGGGCCCCCTGGAGGAAAGGCCGGGTCTCCGCGCAGAAAACCCGGAAAGACTTTCCCGTTCGCCTTGCGGCCCGGATAAGAGTTCCGATGATGGTTTCCCCGTAGCATTGGGTGAGAACCGTTCCGCCCTCGGGGATGAGGGCCTCCAAGCGGTCCCCCACCAGCTGCATCGTGCTGTAGCGCCGCCCCAGGGATTCCAGGGTGTCCTCCACAATGGCGGCGACGGGGTTTTGTCCCGCTTCCAGCGCCGCCTCCGCCACGTCCGCGCAGCGGAAGGTGATCTGGCCGTAGCGGTTGGCGGTGGTGGGCCGGGCGTGGGCCAGCTCCTGGGCCGCCTGGCGGAGAAAGGCAAGCTGTTCCGCCCGGCCCTTGTCCCGGACCTGGTGGGCCGCCAGGGCCATGCCCATGCCCACGGCGGTGTAGGGCCCGGCGCTCTGGGTCACCATGTCCGCAATGGCCCGGACCACCTGCCGGTAGGTTTCGCAGACCTCGAACCGGACCTCTTTCGGGTAGACCCGGCGGTCTAAAATACGGACCTTTCCGTCCTCGTACCAGGCCACATGTCTGTATTGCAGGAGGAAGGGCATGCCCTCGTCCATCCGCTTCATATTGGCGCGCCTCCTTCGCGGCGGGGTTCCGCCCGGTGTTTTCCACATCATACCCCATCGGGCGGGAAAATGCAAACGGAAAAATGATTGTCCTTTTCCTCTCCATCCGTTATACTGGAATACAACAAAAGGGAGGCGGCAAGCATGACGGAGCTTCGAAGGCACGCGGAACAAATTTATGGCGAGGCAATTCGCCGGGCGCTGCCGGATGTGGCGGTGAGGGAGGCCCTGAGGGACTTCTGTCCCGGCCCTGGCCGGACGCTGCTGGTTTCCGTGGGAAAGGCGGCGTGGCGGATGGCCTCCGCCGCCCTGGAAGCCGTAAGCGTGGACGGCGGTTTGGTGGTGACGAAATACGGCCACAGCCAAGGGCCCCTGCCGGGCCTGGAGATTTTGGAGGCGGGGCACCCGGTGGCGGACGCGGCTTCCTTCGCCGCGTCGGAGCGGGCTTTGGAGCTGGTCCAGGGTCTGGGGGAGGAGGATGACCTGCTGTTCCTCCTCTCCGGCGGGGGCTCCGCCCTCTTCGAGGCGTCGGACCTCTCCCTGGCGGAATTCCAGGATATCAACCGCCGGCTTCTTTCCTGCGGCGCGGACATCCAAGCGGTCAACCGGGTCCGCAAGCGGCTGTCCAACGTAAAGGGGGGCCGTTTCGGCGCGGCCTGCGCCCCAGCCCGGGTGTTTTCCGTGGTGCTTTCCGACGTGCTGGGGGACCGGCTGGACATGATCGCCTCCGGCCCCGCCGCTGTGGACGGCTCTACGCTGGAAGAGGCCTTGGCGGTGGCGGAGAAGTACGGCTTAGAGCTGTCGCCCCAGGCCCGGGCCCTGCTGGCCCGGCCCCTTCCGGCGGCGCTGCCCCATGTGGAGAGCCGGATTTGCGGCAGCGTCTCCCAGCTCTGCCAAACGGCGGCGGAGGTCTGCCGGGGACTTGGCTACGAGGCCCGCGTCCTCACGGACCGGGCGGCGGGGGAGGCCCGGGAGACCGGGGAAAATCTGGCCCGGACCCTCCTCCGGGAGCGGGAGGCGGGGAAGCCCTTGGCCCTCATCCTGGGCGGCGAGACCGTGGTGCGGATCACCGGAAAAGGAAAGGGAGGCCGGAACCAGGAGCTGGCCCTGGCGGCGGCCCCCGTCCTGGCGGGGACGGAGGGAACGGCCCTGTTCTCCGTGGGCTCCGACGGCACCGACGGCCCCACAGACGCGGCGGGGGGCTATGTGGACGGCGGAACCCGGGACATTCTCCGGGGCTGGGGAATCGAAATTTCGGAGGTGCTGGCGGAGAACGATTCTTACAACGCCTTAGCGCAAGCGGGGGGCCTGATTGTCACCGGGCCTACGGGCACCAACGTCAACGATCTGAGCGTGGCCCTCTATTGGCCGACAGAGTGAAACAGCGGAGAGAACCGAAAGGTCCTCTCCGCTTTCTGCGGCGCATTTGGAATCAATGGGGTAGCACCAGACTGACGGCGCACAGGGCCAGGGCGGCGGCGCAGCCGATGTCCACGGCCTTTCGGTGGTTGGCAAAAAGCTTTTGCAGAGCAGCTCCGGCAAAGAGCCAGGCCAGATTGGCAACCGGCCCGGTGAAGGGGAGGAACAGCCCCACCGCCAGCAGGGCCCAGAAGGACCGGGTGTAGGGCAGGACAAAAGAGGTCATCGCCATCAGGCAAAAGACCATGATTTTCACATTCGTCAGCTGTACCAGCAGTCCCGTGAGAAAGCCCGGGGCCTCCGGGGCCTGGCCCTCCGGCCCGGCGGAGGAGCGGAGGGTGTGCCAGGCCATCCACAGCAGGTAAGCCGCTCCCACCCAGGACAACAGTCCCACGTACTGGTCCAGCACGGCGCCCAGGAAATAGGTGACCAGCACGGAGGCCAGGGACACCAATGAAAAGCCGGTAAGCAGCCCCCGCCACTGCCGCAGGGCGGGACCCTTTCCATACCGCAGGGCGGTGGAGAGGGAGCAGAGGTTGGCGGGGCCGGGGGTAATGGCGCCCACATAGCAGTAGAGCAGGAAGGAGGGAATCAGAGACAGGGGCATGACGGACACCATCCTTTGGTTGAGATGGGCCTAATCATAGCAGAAAAACATTCATTTGAAAAGCGAAAGTTTTTAAAGTATACTATTGATAAAATCAATGAGTTAGGAGGGACCCCTATGGAACTGAAAAATCTTCGCACCTTCCAGACGGTGGTGGACCAGGGGAGCTATCAAAAGGCGGCGGAGCGGCTGGGCTATACCCAGTCCACCATTACCGTCCAAATCCAGCAGCTGGAGGAGGAGCTGGGAGTTCCCCTCTTTGAGCGGGTGGGCCGGAAAATGGTGCTGACGGAGGCGGGAGAGCGGGCGCTGCCCCAGGCCCGGGAGCTGCTGGAGGCGGCGAAGCGGCTTTTGGAGTGCGGAAAAACCGGGAGCGTTCCCACGGGGACCCTCCGGGTGGACATGGCGGAGACTCTGCTGTGCTACCAGATGCAGCCGGTGATCCGGGCCTTCCGTGAGCGGGCCCCCCAGGTCCGGCTGATTGTGCGGAGCTGCAACTGCATGCAGATTCCCCAGGGGGTCCGCACCGGGGCTTGTGATTTGGGAGTGGGCTACGACATGGACTGGAACCGGGAGGCCCTGGAGGTGGAGTCCATGGGGAGCTATGACATCGTGCTCCTGGCCTCCCCGGATTTTACGGAGCCGGATTTCACCACCCCCGGCCAGCGGAAGGCCGCCTCCCTGGTCACCGACGAGCCGGACAGCATTTTCCGCCGCCGCCTGGAGGCGTACCTCTGCCGGCGGGAGATTGAGCTGGACGTGACGCTGGAGCTGTGGAGCATTGAGACCATCAAGCGCTGCGTCATGAGCAACCTGGGCTTTACCTACCTGCCCCGCTTTGTGGCGGAGGAGGAACTGGCGGACGGCCGACTGGTGGAGCTGGAAGCGCCCATCTCCGGCGTCCCCGCCCCGGCCCTGTGCGCCTGGCGAAGGGGGAGGTGGGTTACTCCGGCCATGGAGCTTTTTTTGGAGCTGCTGCGGGAGGCGCTGGCGGAGGAAGGAGCGGGAATGCACCTCACCGCCGCCGCTTCCGCTCCGGGGCCGGGTCCCGCCGCTGGAAGGGCTTATCAATCAAAATGATATCGTCCCCGATCCGCTGGATGCAGTCCCAGGGGATGTAAAACTCTTCTCCCCGGCCAAAAAGCCCGAAGAACCGGGCGGGCCCGTAGACCACAATGGCAATGACCTGCCCCTCCGGGACCCGGAGGTCCAGGTCCGCAACCAGCCCCAGGCGGCAGCCGTCATTGATGTTGATGACCTCTTTCCGACGGAGGTCCCGAAACCGGAACTGCATCGCCCTCAACTCCTTTCATGAAAGCCTATGCGCCCCCTGGGCCGTCCTATTCTGACAAAAGGTCCCAGTATAGGAAAAATGGCCTCTGGAGATACTGACCTTGCGGCGGCAAGAGGGGGAATACCCCCCGCCGCCGCAGGGACAGTATACACAAGAGGGGGCAGCTTTCGTGCAGGGAAAAGTCGAGATCGCGGGCGTCAACACCGCCAAGCTGAAAGTGCTGAAAAACGAGGAGACCATGGCGCTTCTCCGCCGGACCAAGGAGGGAGACCAGGAGGCCCGCCGCCAGCTCATTGAGGGAAATCTCCGGCTGGTGCTGTCGGTGATTCAGCGGTTTTCCAACCGGGGAGAAAATGTGGACGACCTGTTTCAAGTGGGCTGTGTGGGGCTCATCAAGGCCATTGACAACTTCGACATCAACCAGCCGGTGAAGTTTTCCACCTACGGCGTGCCCATGATCATCGGCGAGATCCGCCGTTATCTCCGGGACAACAGCGCCATCCGGGTCTCCCGGTCCATGCGGGACACGGCCTACCGGGTCCTCCAGGTCCGGGAGCGGCTGATTTCCGAGACCCAGCGGGAGCCCACCGTGGAGCAGATTGCCAAGGAGCTGGACATCCCCCGGGAGGACGTGGTCTTCGCCATGGACGCCATTGTGGACCCGGTGTCCCTCTACGAGCCGGTGTACTCCGACGGCGGGGACGCTCTGTGCGTCATGGACCAGGTCCGGGATACCCAGAATACCGACGAGCACTGGACGGACCGCATCGCCTTGAAGGACGCCTTGAAGCGCCTGGACGACCGGGAGCGGCGCATCCTGTCCCTGCGGTTTTATGAGGGCAAGACCCAGATGGAGGTCTCCGCCGAGGTGGGCATCTCCCAAGCCCAGGTCTCCCGGCTGGAGAAGGGGGCCATCAATACCATCAAAAAAAATATTTAGTCCAGGGCCCGCCGCTTCCGGCGGGCCTTTTTCGTGGTTTCCCTTGTATTTTCTTCCGGGAACTGATATAATGATGCAACTGTGAAAGGGGGAGGACTATGGATTTCAGCGGACTTGTGCGCTCCATTGACTGGAATTTCCTGGAGAGCACCTTGACAAGAGTCCTGGCCGTCCTCCTCTGCCTGACGGTCCACGAGACCTGCCACGGCCTGGCGGCATACGTGCTGGGGGACCCCACGGCCCGGGATCGCCACCGATTGAGCCTGAATCCCCTCCGGCATATCGACTGGCTGGGCCTTGCCATGATGCTGGCTGTGGGCTTTGGATGGGCCAAGCCCGTTCCGGTGGACCCCCGGTATTTTAAAAGGCCCAAGCAGGGCATGGCCCTCACCGCCCTGGCGGGTCCGGCGTCCAATTTTCTGCTGGCCCTGCTGGCGATAGCCCTCAGCCGGGTGATTTATCAGTATTTCCCCGACGGCCGGGGTGGGGCTCTGGTTTTCGAATTTTTGCTGTATACCCTGGCCCCCCTGTCCATTGGCTTGGGGCTGTTCAACCTGCTGCCGGTTCCGCCTCTGGACGGGTCTAAAGTGCTGGGGGCCTTCCTGCCGGACACGGCCTACTTTGGCCTGATGCGCTATGAGCGCTACGGTATGTTTTTGCTGCTGGCCCTGAGCTGGTTCGGCGTCACCGGCGACCTGATCAGCGAGGCGATTTTTAGGGTCTATCGCTGCTTCTTCGAGCTGTTTTTCTAAATCCGCCCGGGGCTGCTCCGGCGCGGTGGGAGGTATCTTTGGAAAGTCCCGTATTCAAACTGGAAAAGGTGATCCACTCCCGAACGGAGGAGTTGCAGGATTTCGAGGGCCCCCTGGACCTCATTTTGTTCTTGCTTGGAAAGAACAAGATGGAGATTCAGGACATCTCCATTTCCTTGATCTGTGACCAGTACTTAAGCTGGCTGGACCGCCGGCAGCAGCTGGATCTGGAGGTGGCCAGCGAATTTGCCGCCATGGCCTCTCATCTGGTCTACCTTAAAACCCGGATGCTCCTCTCCATTGAGGATGAGGAGGCCAAGAGCGAGATGGAAGCCCTGATTCAATCCCTGGAGGAGCGCCGCCGGGGGGAGAGCTACGCCTATGTGAAGGCCATGGGGGAGACGTTGGCCTCTCTGGGAGAATTTGGCCGCAGCACCTGTGTCCGGGGCCCGGAGCCTTTGGAGCCGGGGGAGATTGTGTATGATCACCGGCCTCAGGATTTGCTCCGGGCCATGCGGGAGCTCCAGACCCGGGCGGAGCGGAAGCTGCCGCCGCCAAAAGCGGCCTTCCAGGAAATCGCCCAGCACGAGCCCTACCCGGTAGAGCGGAAGGCCCGGGACATCCTGCGCCGTTTGCGGGACGGGACGGTCACCCGCTTTCTCCAGCTCTTTCACGGCAGCCGGAGCCGCAGCGAGGTGGTGGCCACCTTCCTGGCGGTGCTGGAGCTTTGCCGGTCCCACGTGCTGCAATTGACGGGCTCGGAAACCGAATGCGCCGTCCGGCAGGTGGGAGACCCGCCGGAGCATCTCGCCGCCCAGGCGGAGGAAATCTGAGGAGGCCCCATGGAGAGAAAGGAAATCGAATCCGCCGTGGAGGCGATTTTGTTCGCCTCCGGCGAACCTATGCAAATCAAGCGGCTCTGCGCCGCCCTGGAGCTGGCCCGACCGGCTGTGGAGCGGGCGCTGAAGGACCTGAGCGACCATTACGCCTTTGACCAGCGGGGCATCCGCCTGGTGCGGATGGACGACTGCTGGCAGCTATGCTCCGCCCCGGAGTTTGGGGACGCGGTGCACCGGGCCCTGGAGGTCCGCAAGCCCGCCAAGCTCAGCCAGCCGGCCCTGGAGGCCCTGACCATCATCGCCTATTACCAGCCCACCACCCGGGCCTATGTGGATCAGATCCGGGGCGTGGACAGCTCGTATACCATGAGCCTGCTCCTCAACCGGGACTTGATTGAGGAGTGCGGGCGGCTCCAGGTGCCGGGACGGCCCCGACTGTACCGGACGACGAAGCAGTTTCTCCGGGCCTTTCACCTCAGCAGTCTGGAGGACCTGCCGGAGCTGACGGAGCCCTCCGAGGAGGAGGACCCCCTGAACCCGGAGACCGACGGCCAGATGCGCCTGGGGGAAAACGGAGAGATCGTGTCCTTCCAGGAGGAGGAAGAGACGGAATAAGGAAGGGAGGCGCCGCCTGTGGTATGGTTTTGGATTTTGGTGGTAATCATACTGCTGATTGCCTTGCTCTGCTGGACCCGGGTGGGCGTCTGGGCGGCTTTCGGCGGGGGAGCGCTTTGCCTGGACGTGAAATTCGGACTCCTGCGGGTACATATCCTTCCCGCCAAAGCGAAAAAACCGAAGAAGCCGAAGGAGGAAAAGTCCACCAAGGAGAAGAAAAAGAAGAAGCCCTCCAAGGAGGCGGGGGAGGAAAAGGAGAATCCCAAGCTCTCTTTCACCCTGGAGGACGGGAAAGACGCTCTTCGCGCCTTGCTCCCACCGCTGAAACGGGGCCTAAGCCGGACCCGCCGGGGGATTCGTGTAAAGCCCCTGCGGCTCTTCCTGGAGCTGGGAGGTCAGGAGGATCCTGCAGCGGCGGTCCAGTTATACGGAGAACTCCAGGCCGCGGTCTGGACGGGGATGCCCTTGCTGGAGAAGCTGCTGGACATCCGGGATCCGTACATTCATACCGGCGTGGACTTCAACGCCTCTTCCGCGGCGATGGAGGGGGAAGTCGGCGCCACCATTCGCATCGGGACGCTGCTGGCGGTGGGCTTTGGCATGGCTTTCCCAGCTTTGGGCTGGCTCCTGCGCTGGCGGAAGCGCTGCAAGACCCGGCCTCCTAAGCCGGAAAAGAAAACCAAGAAACCCAAGGACCATCCGCCGGAGGAGCCGCCAACCGAGAAACCGGCCGCGTAAGGCGTGTATGACCGCCATGATGATAGAATCTAACAACAGGAGAAAGGACGAAAAAGATGGACAGCATGGATAAAAAGCACCCGGTCAGCGAATTGATGCGTTCCACGATTGAAAAGATTCACGAGCTGGTGGATACCAATGTGATTGTGGGCCAACCCATCCATACGCCGGACGGCGTGACCCTGATTCCCATTTCCCGGGTCAATTTCGGCTTTGGCAGCGGCGGAGGAGACTATGGCAAAGCCATGAAGGGCGAGAATTTTGGCGGAGGAGGCGGAGCGGGTGTGAAAATTGAGCCCGTGGCCTTCCTCACCATTAAGGATGGCGTAACCCGGGTTCTGCCGGTGGCGGCGCCTCCGGTGTCTACGCTGGACCGCATTGTGGAGATGGCGCCGGACCTGATGGACAAGGCGGAAAAATTCCTGGACAAGAAAAAGGCGGAGAAGGAGCAAGAAACCGTCTGATTTGGACATACTAGCATCACTTGACTGTTGACGAACGGAGTGATGACGCTTGCTGAAAATGTTTCCCCTCCGGTGGGCTGGGGCGCTGTGTTTGGCTCTGGCCTGCCTGCTGACGGGGCGGGCGCAGGCGGTGGAGGTTTCCGCCTCCGCCGCCGTTTTGATGGACATGGACAGCGGCCGTGTCCTCTACGAGCGGAACGCCAGGTCCCAGATGCTGATTGCCAGCACCACGAAGATTCTGACGGCCCTGGTGGCCATCCGCGACGGGAATCTCTCGGACATGGTGAAGGTGAGCCGGGAGGCCGCCTATACGGAGGGTTCTTCCATGTACCTGAAGGAAGGGGAGGAGCTGACTCTGGAGACCTTGCTCTACGGTCTCCTCCTCTGCTCTGGGAACGACGCCGCCGTGGCGGTGGCGGAGCATGTGGGCGGCAGCGTGGAGGGCTTTGTGGAGCGGATGAATGAGATGGCCATGGAATTGGGGATGGAGAATTCCTCCTTTGCCAATCCCAACGGCCTGGATGACGAGAAGCACTATTCCACCGCCTACGACATGGCCCTGCTGGCCCGGTCGGCCATGGGGAACGAGACCTTGGTCCGCATTGCCTCCACCCGGACAGTGACCATTGGCGGGCGGACGATGACGAACCACAACAAGCTGTTGCGGCTTATGGACGGCTGCCTGGGGCTGAAAACCGGCTATACCCGGGCGGCGGGCCGGACTTTGGTGAGCTGCGCGGAGCGGAACGGTCAGCGGCTTGTGGCTGTGACCCTTCAGGACGGCAATGACTGGGCGGATCACCAGAGCCTCTATGATTATGGCTTTTCCGCCTACCCGGCTAAGCGAATGGCCCAGCTGGGCCACGAGGTGGCGGAGGAGGCGGGAATTCCCCTCATCGCGGCGGACAGCTTTGCCTGGCCGTTGGCTCAGGGGGAGACGCTGGAGACCTCCGTAAAGCTGGAGCGGGAGCTGGCTGGGCCCCTTCAGGCGGGAACCCAGGTGGGGGAGGCGGTGTTCTCCCTGAACGGGAAGGAAGTGGGCCGGGTGGGCCTTCTGATCGGGAGAGATATCAGCCCGCCTCCCGATAAAGAGGCGGCAGGCTCCGGCACAAGCACCTTAAAGCCGGAGCTGGAGACCGCCATGACGGTACTGCGAAAGTATAGGTGAAGTGATGGAAGAGCGGCTGCAAAAGATTCTCTCCGCCGCCGGGGTCTGCTCCCGGCGGGCGGCGGAGAGGTACATAGAGGCGGGCCGGGTGACAGTGAACGGTGAGACAGCCCAACTGGGGACCAAGGCCGACCCGTCTCGAGACCAGGTTCACCTGGATGGCAAACCCCTGCCCAAGCAGGCGGAGCCGGTGTATCTCCTGCTGAACAAGCCCCGGGGCTACGTTACCACCCTCTCCGACGAGCAGGGCCGGAGGACCGTTGCGGAGCTGGTGGCGGACTGCGGGGTCCGGGTATACCCGGTGGGCCGCCTGGACTTGGATTCCGAGGGGCTGCTGCTGCTGACCAACGACGGGGAACTGGCCCAGAGGCTGACCCACCCCAGCGGGGAAATCGAAAAGACCTACCACGTCTGGGTCCACGGTCCGGTAGCGGGGGCGGCGGACCGCCTCTCCCGTCTCCGGGAACTGGAGGGAGAGCCCATTCGCCCCGCAAGGGTGGAAATTCTCCGGCAGGGGGAGGAGGCGGCAAAGCTGGCCGTTACCATCCACCAGGGGAAAAACCGCCAGGTCCGCCGTATGTGCGCCGCCTGCGGCTTGGAGGTTAAGCGTCTTCGCCGGGTGCGGGAGCATACGCTGACGCTGGGGAGTCTGCCGCCGGGGAAATGGCGCCATCTGACGGCGGAGGAGGTCCGGGAACTGCGGGGTGGAGGCCGCGAAAAGGCCGTTTAGAAAAAATTCATATACTGTATATCTTGCATATTTTCCCCTTCTATGCTATACTGATTTCCGCTAAGCGGCGGCGCAGTATTCTAGTCAGATCTGCCGTTTCCTAGGGAGGGCCTAAAAATCCTCTGAAGGGCACATCGATGAAACCCGTGGTGCCTGCTTGATACGCCCAGTTTTGGGTGGGTGCTGGGGGGAAGCGTACTCGGTACGCTTGCGGACTCAGGGCGTTTTCCAATGGCATGGTTTATCCGACCCTGTTTCCGTGGAGACCTGTTCTTGTGCGCGGACGTACTCCCACTGTGGTAATTCCGGCCCGCGTACGAAACAGATTGTGAACCTGCAATGCGGTGCATCGGTCTTTCGGGGCCGTAACGCTGTGTGCAGCCGTAGCCTGCCTTGAGTGGGGCGGGTGGATCAGGGAACTACGGAGGGCGGCCCCGGCCAGGGCGGCGTTCCGATCGCCCTTTGAAACCCGTTTTGCAAAAGAGGCTAAAGAAGCGGACAGACTGTGGTGGAAATCACCTAGGCTGTCCTGACGGGGCAGAAAAGGGATTGCAGTGCGGACTAAGTGGCAATCGGGTAGCGCGGAGAGGCAACGCCGCGCCGGAGCGCCGAACGGGAAACCGCCTCCATCGGCAACGAGAGGTGTGTTCCGGGGAAATCCAACCCGTACCTAAGCCGTAAGATTTACTTTTTCTGCCGCCGCCGGCTTAGCTTATAAAACATAAGAGGCCGTCCCCTATGGGCGGTCCTTTCGGGAGGTTCCTTTGAAGAAACAGCAGAAGGGAAAGGCCCCTTCCCCATATCGTTGGGCCCTTACGGTCTTTTTGATGGCGGTGGTCCTCTCCGCCGTGCTGAGTCTGGCGTCGGAGTCGATGCTGGAGGGCGCGGGCGTGACCGCCGCTCTTTTGATGCTGGCGCTGTTCATCGGGCTGGGTATCTTATTCGACATTATCGGCGTGGCCGTCACGGCGGCGGACCCCAAGCCCTTTCACGCCATGGCCTCCCACAAGGAGAAGGGGGCCAAGCAGTCGCTGATGCTGCTGCGGAACGCGGGGCGGGTCTCCAGCGTCTGCAACGACGTGGTGGGGGACATCTGTGGCATCGTCAGCGGCGCCACGGGGGCGGTGATCGTCACCCAGCTCCAGCGGGCGCTGGATTTGCGGACGGTGCTGATTTCCGTGGCCGTCACGGCCCTGGTCTCCGGCCTGACCATCGGCGGCAAGGCCCTGGGCAAGACGGTGGCCATTAAAAAGAGCACCCAGGTGGTCTATTGGGCCGGGCGGTTTTTGTACCTGTTCCACCATTGAGAGGAGAAGCTATGCTTTTGGATTCCATCCACTCTCCCGCCGACGTCCGGGCGCTGCCGGAGGGCCAGCTCCCCCAGCTCTGCCAGGAGCTGAGGGAGTTTCTTGTAAAGAGCGTCTCTAAGACCGGGGGACACCTGGCCTCCAATCTAGGGGCGGTGGAGCTGACGGTGGCCATTCACCGGGTTTTTGACACGGAGCGGGACCGGCTGGTCTTTGACGTGGGCCACCAGAGCTATGTCCATAAAATGTTAACAGGCCGCTGGGAGCAGTTCGCTACCCTCCGCCAGCTGGACGGCCTCTCCGGCTTCCCCAAGCCCCGGGAGAGTGTCCACGACGCCTTCATCGCCGGGCACGCCTCCAACTCCGTTTCCGTGGCTTTGGGCATGGCCCGGGCCCGGACCCTGCGGGGAGAGGATTACCGGGTCCTGGCCCTCATTGGAGACGGAGCCCTCACCGGGGGGCTGGCTTACGAGGGGCTGAACAACGCCGGGGCCTCTGGAGAGCCCTTGATTGTCATTTTGAACGACAACGGCATGTCCATCAACCCCAACGTGGGAGCCATGCCCTCCCATTTGGCTCGGCTTCGCTCCCGGCCTGGGTATTACCATTTCAAAAAGTGGTATCGGAGCCTCTTTGGGCCCCGTCCCATGAAAAATCCCCTTTATCGCTTCAACCACCGGGTAAAGAGCTCCTTGAAGCGAAGCCTCTTTCCCGGGAGTACCCTCTTCGAGGATATGGGCTTTACCTACCTGGGTCCGGTAGACGGTCACGATCTGCCTCGGCTCTGCGATACCCTGAATTGGGCCCGGGAGCTGGACTGCCCCGTGGTGGTCCATGTGAACACCGTCAAGGGCAGGGGCTGTGCCTTTGCCGAGCGGAATCCAGACATGTACCACGGCGTGGGCCCCTTTGACCCCGAGACCGGCCTTTTGAAAACGGCGGGGGGGGACAGCTTTTCCTCCGTTTTTGGCAAGGCTCTGGCGGACTTCGCCCGGGAGGACGCCCGGGTTTGCGCCGTCACCGCCGCCATGGCCGACGGCACCGGCCTCTCTGGCTTTGCCAAGACCTTTCCGGACCGCTTTTTCGACGTAGGCATCGCCGAGGGACACGGCGTTTCCATGGCGGCGGGCATGGCGGCACAGGGCCTGCTGCCGGTATTTGCCGTGTATTCCACCTTCTTGCAGCGGGGCTATGACATGCTCATTCACGACGTGGCCCTGGAGAAGCTCCATGTGGTCCTGGGCGTGGACCGGGCAGGTCTGGTGGGGGCCGACGGCGAGACCCACCACGGTTGTTTCGACGCGCTGTTCCTCCCGGTCCTGCCGGGCTATACCGTCCTTTGTCCCGCCAGCTTTGCCGAATTGCGGCATATGCTGAAAACCGCTCTCTTCTCGCTGTCCGGCCCTGTGGCGGTCCGCTACCCCAGGGGGGGAGAGGGGACTTACCGGGACGACGCATCGGACAGGCCTCTGGTCCGCCTCCGGGCGGGGCGGGACGTGACCATTTTGGCCTATGGCGTGCTGGTGAACCAGGCGCTGACGGCGGCGGCGCTGCTGGAGAGCAGGGGAATTCAGGCGGAGGTTTTGAAGCTGAACCAGATCGCACCCCTGGACGGGGCGCTGCTGGCGGATTTTTTCCAGGAAACGGACATCCTATTGGTGCTGGAGGACTGCTTCGGCGTAGGTTGCGTGGGTCAGCGTATTACCGCCATCCTGGCGGGGGAGGGCCGGGCCCCGCAAAAGCTGATTTTGAAAAACCTGGGCCGGACCTTCGCGCCGGAGGGCAGCGTCCCTCAGCTGGAGGAACGGTTTGGCCTGGACGCCGCCGCCGTGGCCGCGGCGGTGGAGGAGGCGTGCCATGAGCGATAAAATGAGATTGGACCTGCTTCTAGTGGAGCGGGGTTTGGAGGAGAGCCGCCAGCGGGCCCAGGCCGTCATCATGAGCGGCGTGGTGTATGTGGATGGCCGGAAAGCGGATAAGCCCGGCATGGCGGTCCCCGCCGCCGCCGCTGTGGAAGTCCGGGGGGACAAGCTCCCTTACGTCAGTCGTGGCGGGCTGAAGCTGGAAAAGGCCATGAGGGCGTTCCCTATCCGTTTGGAGGGAACCGTCTGCGCCGACATTGGAGCCTCCACCGGGGGCTTCACGGACTGTATGCTCCAAAACGGCGCGGCCAAGGTCTACGCCGTGGATGTGGGCCGGGGCCAATTGGCCTGGAAGCTGCGAAGCGACCCCCGGGTGGTCTGCCTGGAGCGGACCAACGCCCGGTATCTCAGCCGGGAGCAGGTGCCGGAGGAGCTGGCCTTCGCCTCGGTGGACGTGAGCTTTATTTCCCTGAAATTGATTCTGCCCCCCCTGGCGGCTCTGCTGGCGGAGGGGGGACAGGCGGTCTCATTGGTGAAGCCCCAGTTTGAGGCGGGCCGGGAAAAGGTGGGAAAGAAGGGCGTGGTCCGGGACCCCGCCGTCCACCTGGAGGTGCTGGAGCGGTATTTGGACCACGCCGGAGAGGCGGGGCTGATGGTGCGGGGCCTGACCTATTCTCCCATCCGGGGCCCGGAGGGGAACATTGAGTATTTGGGTTTTCTGCAAAAAGGCGTCGGAGCAGCGGAGCCCTTTGATTTGAAGGCCCTGGTGGAGGAATCCCATCGCTGCTTGAAGGAACACGGAGAGGGGGAGGACGACGGATGAACCCGAAAAAAATCATTCTCTGCCCCAACCCCAACCGGGATCAGGGCATGAAAACCACCCGGGCGGCGGAGGCCATCCTGCGGGGCATGGGCTTCCAGACGGTGGTCTGCTCTCCCTTCCGGGACCGAAAGGAAGGGGCTTTTGCGGATTACGATGTGCTGCCCCTGCCCCAGGAGCTCCGGGGGGCAGACCTGCTGATTACCTTCGGCGGGGATGGGACAATTCTGCATTTGGCTAAGCTGGCAGCCCTCCACAAGATGCCGGTATTGGGCGTGAACATGGGAGGACTGGGGTTTGTCGCCGAGTTGGAGGCGTCTGAACTGGAGCAGCTCCACAAGCTCAAGGACTGGCAGTTTGAGATGGAGCAGCGGATGATGCTGGACGTGTCCGTTTTTCGGGAGGGGCGGCAGATTTACACGAATCTGGGGCTGAACGAGGCCGTTATCCGGGAGGGCCCCATCTCCCATGTCATTCACTTGAAGATTTCCTCCGATGGGCGGCATCTGGCAGACATCGCCGGGGACGGCGTGATCGTCGCCACGCCTACGGGGTCCACAGCCTATTCTCTCTCCGCCGGAGGGCCGGTGGTAGAGCCGGTGGCCCAGACCATGGTGGTCTGCCCCATCTGCATCCACAACATGCGCTTCTCCTCCTACGTTCTCAGTCCGGAGCATACGCTGACGGTGGAGCTGGAGCGGAACGGGCGGAAGCCGGTGTACCTTTTTGTAGATGAGAGCCGGGCCTTTGCCCTGCGGGCGGACGATAAGATTCAAATCCGCCGCTCCCGGTATGTGACCCGCTTGGCGCGGCTGACGGAGCGGAGCTTCTGTGAAATTTTCGCGCAAAAAATGCTTCCGGGAGGGATGGAGATATGAAAAATGACAGGCAGGCCATGATTCTGGAGATTATCGCGCAGGAAAACATCGAGACCCAGGAGCAGCTGCTGACCCGCCTCCAAGCCCGGGGCTTCCAGTGTACCCAGGCCACCATTTCCCGGGACATCAAGCAGCTCCACCTCATGAAGGAGCCGGTGGGCCAAGGGGTCTATAAGTACGCTGTTTCCGGCAACCGGACGACGCTGAATGTGGCGGCGAAGCTGCGGACCATCTTCCGGGAGTGCATTGTTAGCATCGACTACGCGCAAAACATTGTGGTGGTGAAAACCATGCCGGGGCTGGCCAATGGGGCCTGCTCCGCGCTGGACAATATGGATATGAATGACATCGTGGGCTCCCTGGCAGGGGATGACACGGCGCTGCTGGTGATGCGGAACACCGAGGCGGCGGAGCTGCTTTGCCAGGAAATTAAGGACATGCTCTAGCGCCTGTTTAAAAACAGACGCTGGGTTTAAAGAGGGGGCTTCGTCCCCCTTTCAATTTCTCTCTGCCCGTCTGCGGACTGCGCCGCCACCCAAGGCGGCTGGAGTATTGAAATTTTTGCGGCCCACATGTTGGCACAAAAACGAGTTTAAAATGGAGGAAGGGACCGCCATGCTGGAGCTTCTGCACATTGAAAATATTGCGGTTATCGAGGAAGCGGATATTCAGTTCTGCCCGGGGTTCAACGCCCTCACCGGCGAAACCGGTGCGGGCAAGTCCATCGTCATCGACGCCATGGGAGCTGTTCTTGGAGGCAGGACCTCTCGGGATTTGATTCGCACCGGAGCTGCGAAGGCGTTTGTCAGTGCGGAATTCTCCGCCGTTCCGGCGGATTTGCCGGGTCTCCAGGAAAACGGACTGGCGCCTGATGAGGACGGGAATCTGCTCCTCCAGCGGGAAATCTCCGGCGAAGGCAAAAACGCCTGCCGGGTCAATGGCCGTCCCATTACCGTAGCCCAGCTCCGGCAAATTGGCGGTGAGCTTTTAAACATTCACGGCCAGCACGATGGAACCCAGCTCCTGGACGAGGAGCTTCATGGGGCCTATCTGGACCGTTTCGGCAGGACAGAGGAGCCCTTGGGAGCCTACCAAAAGGCTTACACGGTCCTCTCGGACCTCCGGGAGCAGATCAGGGCCCTCCAGATGGACGAGGCGGAGAAGGCGCGGCGGGTGGACAGTCTCCGCTTTCAGATTGGCGAGCTGGAGCGGGCGGAGCTCCGCCCTGGTGAAGAGGAAGAGCTGGAGGCGCGGCGGAACCTTCTGCGCAATGGCGAGAAATACCTCTCCGCCCTGTCCGGCGCGGACTACTGCCTCTCCGGCGACGACGAAAGCGCCGGAGCGGTGAACCAGCTCCGGGATGCGGAGGAGGCTCTGTCCCTTGTGCGGAACCTGGACGAGGAGCTGGGGGAGGCGTACAAGCGCCTGGGTGCCCTGCGGAGCGAAGCCTATGATTTAGCGGAAACCATCCGAGACCTGCGGGGGGCCTTCGACTTCTCCCCGGAGGAACTGGATGCGGCGGAGAGCCGGGCGGACCAGCTCTATCGGCTGAAAAAGAAATACGGGGCCACTGTGGAGGAGATGCTGGCCTATTTGGACCAGCGCCGGGCGGAGCTGGATGCCATTGAGACAGCGGACGACACGCTGCTTCTTCTGGAGAAAAAGCTGGGCAAGGCGGAAAAGGCTGTCCAGACGGCAGGGGCGGCCCTGACAAAAGCCCGGAAGCAGGCGGCGGCGGCTCTGGAGGCCCGTATTCAAAAGGAGCTTCGAGATCTGGATATGAACCGGGTCCGGTTTGCCATTGACTTTGCGGAAAAGGTCCCCGGCCCCGATGGCTGCGACGTGGTCCGCTTTTTGATGTCCGCCAACGCCGGGGAGGATTTGAAGCCCATTGCCAAAATTGCCTCCGGCGGCGAGCTGGCCCGGATTATGCTAGCTTTGAAAAACGTTCTGGCGGAGCAGGAGGCTGTGGGCACGTTGGTATTTGATGAGGTGGATACCGGCGTCTCTGGCCGGGCGGCCCAGAAGGTGGCGGAGAAGCTGGCCCAGGTCAGCCGGAGGAAACAGGTTCTCTGTGTTACCCACCTGCCCCAATTGGCTGCCATGGCGGACGTTCACTTTTCTGTGGAGAAGGGGGAGGCCAAGGGCCGGACTTATACCCATGTAGTCCTCTTGGACCGGGAGCGCCGGAAGGCGGAGCTGGCCCGGATTACCGGAGGCGCTAAGGTGACGGATGCTTTGCTTGCCAGCGCTGGGGAGCTGCTGGATGCGGCGGAAGCTTATCGAACTGGATTATAAAATATACTATAAAAGATTTTATAAAACTGCGGGAGGGAATGTTATGAAATCGAAAGCCGCCGTAAAGCGTATTATTGAGACCTTAAAGGACATCTATCCCGAAGGGCTGTGCTCTTTGCGGTATGAAAAGGACTACGAGCTTCTTTTCGCCGTGCGGCTTTCCGCCCAGTGCACGGATGCGAGAGTGAACCAGGTGACTCCCGCCCTCTATGCCCGCTTTCCCACTCTGGAGAGTTTTGCGGAGGCGGACCCCAAGGAGGTGGGGGAGTACATACACTCCTGCGGCTTTTACAACGGGAAGGCCAAGGACATGGTGCTCTGCGCCCAGCGGCTGCTGAGCGAGTTTGGCGGAAAGGTTCCTGGCGACATGGAGGAGCTGATCAGCCTCCCTGGCGTGGGCCGTAAAACGGCAAATTTGATCCTTGGTGATATTTACGGCCAGCCCGCCTATGTTTGTGACACGCACTGTATCCGCATTACCGGCCGGTTGGGGATGACCGACGGGTCAAAGGACCCCCTCCAGGTGGAAAAGCAGCTCCGGGAGGTCCTGCCCCCTAAGGAGTCCAACAACTTCTGCCA